>CBHYLN010000107.1:0-17591 GCA_966128725.1 uncultured bacterium
CCACCACCAGCCGCCCCAGCCCCCGCCCGGCCCGCCGCCATCATCAAAGCCGAATATCGGGCCGCTGCCCAACCAGTCACCGGCATTGCCGCCGCTGAACGGCGGCGGAGGCGGCACCGCTCCGCGCGCATCCAATCGTGAACACGCAACAATGCCGAACACTGCTGCACAGAACATCACCCAGCAGTACTTCATGGTGGATCCTCCCGAACGTGTTGATTGCAACGTATTGATTTTGAGCAGTGGCTTATCGATCGATGATCACCTTTGTGGTGCGCACCAGGCGGTCGCGATGAAGCAGCCCGACGATGTATGTGCCGGGCTCGGTAAAGCGGTGATGTATCGTTGTGGCGCCCCCGGCAGACGCCGAACTGTACGGCGAGAACACCAGGCTGCCGCCGATATCATAGATCATCACTTCCATACGCCCCGTTTCATCCGGCGGGGCGCTGAACGTGATATCGGCGTCGCGTTCGGCGGTGCGTACACTCAGCGCGAATCGGTCGTCGCCGGCTGTTGCCAAATCGCTCGGCGAACGTTTGTTGTACGCTCCGCTGTACACCTGCAGGTACCGCTGGTAATCGGCTCTGTTCAGCCGATTGGAGACACCGTGTGTGTAGCCATCAAACCGTACGAAATGGTATTTGCCCGCCCCATTGGCGCGCACGGTAACGCCGATAAACGCGCTGTCGCCGGCAACGGGACCCGGCACAACATACCGCACCAGCGCCATCAACGGGCGCGAGCCGTAGATATGCGGTGCGCCGGGCGTAACGCGGGCCAGGATGCCGGTACTGTCCAGTTGGGCCAGCGGCATGTAGTCCGAAGCGCGAACTAGGTGCACGATGTACTCAAGTGTGTCCTCGGCGTAGTAGGAGCTGGTATCCTGCCACTTTGTGATCGGGTGATACCATTTTAATTCACGGTAAAAGCTTACCGTATCGCCGGCGGAAACCGGGAAATTGGCGGTCCGGGAGTTGAACGTCAGGTAGCCCTGCTCGGCGTGTACCAGGCGCCCATCCTTCCAATGCAGCAGTTGAAGCAACTGACCGTTGAGGCTGGCCTCGGTGAACAGATACTCCACGTGGCAAATGGAATCATATACCATGCCGTAACTGTACGACTGCGAGAACTTGGCCGGGGCGATTGTGTCCAGATGTGGACCCACACGGTAATGCCGCGCCGAGTCCGGGCTCAAGGCCCAGGGCGGTGTCTGCGGCTGCGCAAAGGAACTGGCTGTGAATATGGCGGTAAACGTGAGCGCGATCATCAGCGCTCGAAATCCAATGCTCGTCATCAAGGATCTCTCCTGTCCAACATTCAACAAATACATCAGTATACATAAACCGCGCTACAAGTATAATTTAAATTCCGACCGGTGGCAAGGTACATGTTTGTGTGCCCCCTCTGTCAGGTACCTGGGACACGCGGGCAGGAGGTCAGGCACGCGCCGTGGTTAGCGGCTATGCCTCGGCAACACATCGTCTCGCATGTGCAACCCGAGCCGAGTTCAACACGCGCCGTGGTTAGCGGCTATGCCTCGGCAACACATCGTCTCGCATGCGCAACCCGAGCCGCGTTCAACACGCGCCACGATTAGCGGCAATGCCTCGGCAACACATCGCCTCACATGCACCACCCGAGCCTGAGCTAAACACGCGCCGCGATTAACGCCAATGCCACAGCAACACATCGCCTCGCATGCGCAACCCGAGCCGAGTTCAACACGCGCCGTGGTTAGCGGCTATGCCTCGGCAACACATCGTCTCGCATGCGCAACCCGAGCCGCGTTCAACACGCGCCACGATTAGCGGCAATGCCTCGGCAACACATCGTCTCGCATGCCAAACTCAAGCAGCACGCTAAAGGGTATCCGCATGCGATTAATCGAAGCGGTAGCCCAACGAGAAGTAGGCCACAAACGGCCCCCAGTTAACCAGCGACGCGGCCTCGCGCTTGTTGAAGGTGAAGCTGCGCCCCAGGGAGAAATTGGCCGGGCCAACGGGAGTATCCAGCCCTACGTTCATGCCGATGCCGTGCTCCAGATCGTTCAGCCGGATTTGCGACGGCGCCCCCCAGGTTGCGCCGAGATCGTAGCGCATGGCCACGTAGGAATCGAAGAAGATCTTCACCGGCAGACGGTAGCGATACTCCAGGCTGGTGAGGAACAACTGCCGGCCGTGTTGCTCCTCCTCGCGCAGACCGAACATGCTGCGCTGGCCACCAAGCGTGAACTGCTCCAACAGTGGCATCGTGGCATCACCAAACCCAAGGCGCAGGCGCGGGTGCACCACGTGCCCGCCGCCAAGCGAGGCGAAGAAGTCGGCATCCACGCCCAGCTTCACGAACGATTCGTCGGCGCCGAACAACGACTGCGAGGTCTCGTACGAAAGGTCAACCAACGCGCCATCCACGGTAAAGGGCACACGGTCCTGCGTATCGAAACGGGCGCCCAGCTTCACGGTGCTTACCCCACCCCAGCCGGCGGCAACCACGCTGGCGCCCAGGTTGCGCAGCCCCTGCCGCTCGAATCTCCCCTCCACGGTGAACAGGCCAATGCGTTCCACCTGGCGCCCAAGGCGGGCGCGGGCGCCAACGCGGGTTTCACGATACTCGCCAAGGATGTTGCGCCCGATTACGCCGGCGTCGTGGTCAACGGTCCGCTCGAAGCTGTTGACATTGCGATAACCCGCGTAGCCGGATAACCCGAAGGTCCAGTAGCTGCCGTAGATCCTGTTGGCGCGCACATCCAGCACCACCGCGCGATCGCGCACACCGCCCCACACGCGCCCGGCAACGCGGGTGCCGTGGCCAAACAGATTCTCCTGCGCCATCTCGATGCCAAGCTGCGTATACCGTTCGTTGTCGACACTGGCCGAAAGTCGCAACACGGCCGTGCTGCGTTCGGCAAGCCGCACAAGCACGTCGACGCCGGAATCGGCTAGCGGCACGGCCTCGACGCGCACATCCCGGAAGAATCCGGTGCGCATCAACTGATTGGTTGCCTGCGCAGCCTGCTCGGCGCGGAACAGATCGCCCGGGGCGAACTCCAGCTCGCGGTCGACAACGAACCGAGCGCAGGACGCCAACCCCTCAACACGAATCGCATGGATGACGCCCTCATCAAGGTATACGTCCAGGCTGCCGCTGGTGTAATCGAACGCCACGGAGTCCGCCTGGAAAAACGAATACCCGTCGCGGCGAACATCGGCCACGGCCTTCACCACGGCGGCGCGAACCGAGTCGAAATTCAACGGCGCGCCAACCAGCTTCCGGAGCGCGGGCATGATCAGCGATTCATCGATCAACACGTTGTGGTGCAGGCGCACAGCGGCCACAAGCGGCGCGGGCGAACCGGTTACCGTCACGTGGGCGCCATTGCCAAGGTAGTCGATGGTGGCTTCCAGATTAACGTACGCGCCGCTGGCGGCAACGTAATCAAGCCGCTCCTGTATGCGGTTGGCATCAACGGTGGCGCCGTCGCAGCCAAGCAGCATCAGCAGCCGCTCATCGCCGGTGTTGCGGCCGGCAACCGGCCACGCCCCGTTCGCGCGGTGAGCCTGTTGAGGCCCAACAAGCCGGGTAAGCGCGGCAATCGAACGGCGGGCCTCGGCCTCGCCGGAGTCGATCGCGGCCGCGGCAATGGTGAAATCGGAGGCGTCCATATCACCAAGGCTCGGCGAAATCACCAGGTCGGCATCGGCGATCGCGTCGCGGCTGCGCTCGCGCATCATAAGCGTCACAACCTGGTCGGCCACGTTCCACGGGGTGTTCAACTTCTCGGCCGGCATCAACGGCGACGTGGTGTTCACGACGATCACCACGTCACACCCCAACGCCCGCGCGGTGGGCACGGGCACGTTCTCCAGCAGACCGCCGTCAACCAGCAGAACCGAGTCGAACGCAACGGGCGAGAAACGCAGCGGCACGGTTGCGCTTGCGCGCATGGCCATGGCAAGGTTGCCGCTGTCCAGCACAATCGTGCGGCCCTTGGCCAGGTCGGTGGCCACGGCACGGAATCGGTACTTGAGATTGTCGAACGAGCCACCATAGTGGTACGGGCCGCGCCACACCAGCCCTTCGATGAACTGCGTCATGCGCGAGCCGGTGGACACCGCCTCCGGCACCATCGGGGTAAGCCCGTCCAGATGAAGCGTGAGCAGGCTGCGGTCGTTCTCCACCTTCTGATCGATGAACAGCTCGCTGCGGCGCGCCTCCTCGCCGATCCCCAGCAGATCGTTCCAATCGGTGGCACGCGCGATCGAATCCAGATCGGCGGCGGAGTACCCGTCGGCATACAGGCCGCCCAGCAATGCGCCGATGCTGGTGCCGACAATCGCATCCGGAAACACGCCCAGTTGCTCCAGCACCTTCAGCACGCCGATCTGCGCGAAGCCGCGCGACCCGCCACCGCTCAGCACCAGCCCGATACGGGGGGCCGTGCCGGGAATGCGCGATCGGCGCAGGTTGATCCCGGCCCCCACACGCGGGCGCAAGGTGACGCGCGCGGGCGCGGCATCGCCCGCAACACGCGCCAGGGCCTGGGCGCGCAGCTTGGTGCAGGCCGCGGCAAACAGCAGCACGGCCAGCGCCTGAAGCATCGTTCGTATGGTTTCGCGGGAGTTCAAGAATGCGGACGGAAGGTTGCCCTGCGCGTGTTATACCGCCGGGAATCGGAGGCATCAACGGCACCGCGCGGCATTGGGACGATAAAGGGGGCGCGAAATTTTGGCGAAATCGAGAGCGCACCAGAATTGGAAATCGACCAGTGCGGATTATATTTGCCGTTCACTTGTGACCTGACATCCTAAAAATACAGCTTCCTACGGTAAGCACGCTATGGGGCTCATGCAAACGTTCCGGCGCCGAATGCCGGTTGTCATCATCTTCCTGATCGTCATGTTCGTGGCTCTGTTCATCTATGAATGGGGGTACGAGCGAAGCGGTCGCGGACAGTCCGGTGGTACCAGTACCACGGCAATCGCGTCGGTTAACGGCGAAGACATCAGCATTGCTGAATACAACGAGCAAGTAAAGAACGCCATCGAAGCGCAACGCGGCCAGAATGCCGACGCGCCTGTCAACGAGGAGCAGATCCGCGAACAGGTGTGGCAGCAGCTGGTCAACCAGACGATCATCCGCCAAGCGGCCGAGCGTCTGGGCGTTGGGGTCTCGAAGGAAGAGCTTGTGCAGACAATGCTGTACGATCCACCCGCCGCGCTGAAGCAGCCCTTCATGGACAGCACCGGCTCCTTCTTCATGCAGAAGGAATACATGGCGTTCATGACCAACATCGATGGCTGGCTTGCTGCCCGCAAGTATCCGCAGAATAAGATCGACGAGGTCAAGGCGCAGATCAAGGAGATCGAGCGCAACGTGATGTACCAGAAGACGGTTGAGGCCGTGATGGCGGTTGTTTCCTCTTCGGCCACACCGTCGCCGCTGGAAGCCCGCATCGCCTACAGCGATCAGCACGAGAAGGTAAGCGGCGGCTTCGTGATGTTCGATGTGAACCTGATCCCGGACTCCGCGGTATCGGTTACCGAGCAGGAAGCCAAGGCATACTACGACGCCCACCGTACCGACTTTCAGCAGAAGGCCTCGCGCGAGGCCCGCTACACGCTGTTCCAGCTTACCCCTTCGGCCAACGACTCCAACGTGATGAGCAACCGATTGAAGGCCGTTACCGACGGCATCAATCGCGCGGCTACGCCCGAGGAGAAGACGAAGGCGTTTGAACAGTTCGCCACCAAGTATGGCAGCGGAACGTATAACGGTGTTGAGTACACGCCGCTGCAGCAGCTTTCGCCGGAGTTGCAGACCGCGCTTGCAAACGCGGTGCCCGGCTCGGTTATCGGCCCGGTTCGCCTTGCCGATGGCTCGTACATGATCAACGTTGTCGACGTCAAGGATTCCGGCGAGGTCTATGTAAAGGCTTCCCACATCCTGCTGCGTACCGGCGGCGCCAATGATGACAGCGTGAAGGCCGAGGCCGAGCGCATCCTGAAGCTGGCCCGCGGCGGCCAGGACTTCGGCAGCCTTGCCACGCAGTACAGCGCCGATCCCGGCTCGGCACAGCGCGGCGGCGATCTTCCCTTCTTCAAGAAGGGTTCGATGCTGAAGGAATTCGAGGACGCCTCCTTCGCCGCCCAACCCGGCCAGATCGTTGGCCCGGTAAAGACCAGCGTGGGTTATCACATCATCAAGGTTACCGACCGTTCGTCGAAGAGCTACAGGCTCCGCGACATGAAGTTCGACCCCAAGGTGTCGCCGATGACCAAGGCACAGTTGCGCACCAAGGCGCAGCAGTTCCGCGACAAGCTGCTTGCCGGAACCAACATCGACACGCTTGCAACGCAGTTGAAGCTGCAGGTGCTGGAGACCGGCCCCGCCGAGCGCCTTACGCCGGCGGCGGGCTCGATGCGCTTCACGCGCTTCATCTTCGACGAGAAGCAGGGCGCGATCAGCGATGTGTACGAGCTTCAGGACGGCAGCTTCCTGGTGGGTCAGATCTCGAAGATCCGTACGGCCGGCACTCAGGATTTCGCCGACGCCAAGGACGCCATCATGATGAAGCTCCGGGCCAAGAAGAAGTTGGATATGGTGAAGGGTCGCGCCGAGAAGATGCGCGCGGCGCTGGCCGCCGGCGACAGCCTCTCGAAGCTGGCATCACTGGATTCGTCGTTGCAGGTGCGCCCGATCAACGAGGCCACACGCACTACGCCGTTCCCCGGTGTCGGGTTCGATTACACGCTGACCAACGCATTGTTCAGCATGAAGCCGGGCCAGATCTCGAACGCGCTTCGCGGCGAACGCGGCTACTTTATCGCAACGGTATCGAACATCACGAAGCCGAGCGACAAGGACTACGAGGCCGAACGCACGAAGTTCATCGAAGGCCTGATGCAGCAGCGTCGGCAGCAGATTTTCCAGGAGTGGATGCAGAAGGAGCGCGACCGCGCCGAAATCATCGACTACCGGAACAACCGCTAACGAGCGCGACCGCAGGCCATTGGCCCCGCGCCGTATGTGGTATGTATGATGCGGAGATAATCGTGGGGAGCGACCAAACGCACGTCGCTCCCCTCTTTTTTCCCCCTTCTTTTTCCGGGGTACCGAACCGACCGTTACCAGAGAATCCCGAGTATGGATGACGCCCTGTATCACCTGCATTATCAGCAGGAAGAATCGCACTGGTGGTTCGCAGCACGGTCGGAGATCGTACGGCGGATCATTGCCCGTTACGGGAACCTGCAACCGGGCGACACCATTCTCGATATCGGTTGTGGCACCGGCGCAATCCTGAAGGAGCTCTCGCAGACGTATAACGCGGTTGGCATCGACATGTCGCCGCTGGCAATCGAATACTCAAAGAAGCGCGGGCTGGCCAATGTGTTTCAGATGACCGTGCAGGAGTTCCCCCGCGACAAGTTCAACGTGAAGGGTATTCTGCTGCTGGACGTTATCGAACACATCGACGACGATCTGGACGTTCTCCGCGCCGCGCGCGAGATTGTCGCCGCCAACGACGGGCGCGTGATCATCACGGTTCCCGCCTACATGTGGCTGTGGAGCTCGCACGATGTGGCAAACCATCACAAGCGCCGCTATACCAGGCGCCGGCTTCGCGAGGTGCTTGAGAACGCCGGCCTTGAGCCGGTGAAGATGAGCTACTACAACACGCTGCTGTTCCCGCTGGCGGTGGTGAAGAAACTGCTCTCCCGCTCCAAGACGGCCGCGAAGGCATCAGAGGCGGTCGATCAGCCGTCGACGTTCGTCAACACGGTCTTCAAGGCGATCTTCGGCGCCGAGAAATACATCGTTCCCTCGATGAACCTTCCGTACGGTGTTTCGATTGTCACGGTGGCTCGCGTGAAACGCTGAGTACCAGGGAGTGGTTTCCAACAAGGCGCATTCCGCCCGTTATGCGGTATGAGTGATGCGTTATGCCCGGGTGCCGTATCGGCCATGCCACATCCCTCTCGTTGTCGCGGAGTTCGACTCCGCGAGCCAACCGCCCGCTGCGACAGGACCTGAGTACACCCCATGACCCAATGTTCTGTTGAAAGCATGTCAGGGTACTTCCGCGCACGTACATAGACGCGGCACGTTGGTTACCGGGATTCCCACGCCAGATTCATCCCCTCCAGAACCACCCCGAAATCCCGATCCAACTGATAGGTACCGCCGGAAGCAGTCTCCACGAAGCCGTGGAATTTTGCCGAAGCCTCCAAATCAGAAACTAAGGCGTGTTCTTAAAAGGTTCGAGCGGGAAAATCCGCGCAGTGCGTCGCGCTCCGTCTCGCCCATTATGCTCAACCGGCAGACCTAATTGCATGGTCTCGTTCGTCATTCTAAGATATCCCTCAGGAAGATTTGAGAGTTTCTCAATTTCCGCAGGCGGGAGAGGTATGTTGGCCAAAATGTCCTCGCGGGTTTGGAGCTGACTACCAAGAATTGCATCGAATGATCGACACAGAAATTTGGGTTGTTCGCATAACAGCGAGTCATCCAATGGTTCCCGCTTTCTCCATCCACGTCGATTATAATCAATCCAAAGCCTCTTAGCCCCTTCATCGGTAAGGATACCAAGTTGGGAGCAGCGCATTATCATGAGCGCAATTGAAACTCTCCACTTAGGCTTTAAATATCTGAACGTTTCTACACTCGGAACGTTAAAATCCCGCGTAAAAGTCTCCGCCGGCAAGAGAAAGGCCCCGGCAAATTGGTTCGCTTGCTCTTCAATCCGTTTAAAGTCCGGACTTGAATTTAAGGTGGCAGGCGCGACCTGTCTATGGCAAACAATGTGACCTAATTCATGGGCTGCGTCGAATCGTGACCGCGCGGCGCAAGCCTTATCAGCTCCCAGGAACATGTACGGTGTGTCGTCTTCACTGGACCATTCGGAATATCCGTCCAAGCCATCGGCGCCCAAGTCTCCCCGGGCAACGACTATCCCATTGTTCTCGAACAACAGCACGACGTCGGAGATTGGGCCATCACCAAGCCCCCAATGACGTCTGCAATCCCGTGCGACTACTTCAATTTCAACCGACCTTAAACGCTGCCAATCTTCCGAACATTCCGGGACATTCACGGCAGGAAAGACAACAAACCGCCGCAGATAGCCAACTATATCTCTCAGCCATTTGTGACGTGCAATTGCCATTGTTCGCTGAGCCTTTGTTGCATAGCTATTTGAGCGAAAAAAGACGGTGTTGAGCTCTCGAGATCGATTTGGTTGCAGAAAAAAGCGAACGGGCATCTTCAGCACGCCGGCTATCCGCTCTAGAACGTCAAGTTGCGGCGAATGTACGCCGTTCTCGTATTGAGAGAGTGATGATTTCGGGACCTCGGCTAAACGTGCGAGTGCCGTCAAGGTCAACTCGCACGCCTCTCTAGCCTCTTTCAGACACTCGCCATTGAAGTTCGGTGTGCCGACTTTCATGATTGCTCGTCGCTCTTTTGAATGTCCTGGCGAATCTTTGGTTGCGCGTTATCGGCGATCTTCTCTTCCGAAGCATCGGCTTGCGATATACTGACCGAGGAATAAAGATCGCGAATGGCAAAATTTGCATGGTACCCGGTGGAACTAGCATCCGGGAATCCTACGTTAACGAATCCAATACGCCGTGGGTCGTTCGGATCCTGCCCATGGAGAACGATTCCGTAGTGAAAATCGCTCGTTGGCCGATCGTCATTACCCATGAAATCAAAAGCTATCTGCGGATCTTCCAATAAATTTTCTCTGTAGATAGCAGAACGAACAGTCTCCCGCGGATAGTGAACCGCCGATGCAGTTAAGACAAAACGACCCGACGTAATCTCAACATGACTACAGTTTCGGGCGTTGTTAAGCTTTCGAGATGCAACTATCGTCGGGAACATGCTTGAGGCGTGCACCAATGACTTCTCAACTTCTGCGCGGCGATACACAGGTAGTAAATCGTGAGCCTCCTCAGCCGAAAAATTCGTATGCACGGCTTCGTGGGCCCTTACATAAGCTTCATCAAGGAGCTGCGCAAGTATCCGAAAGAACTCAGATGGGAAGTCCTTTCTCATTTCCGCTTTGTAGCTGATTGGTGATTTCATCTAACGTCCTCACAAGTGTCGCGTTCAAGTAACGCGCAATAATACAACGCATCGTTCAGTTATCCAATCGATTCCCTCAAAAATGTTCAGCTAATCGTCGGCTACCCAAGTTCATAGCATCAATGCGCAACCACGATCACCTGCCCGGCAATGCCCAGCCCGCTGCGCAGCACCAGCAGGTACGGCCCCGACGGCAATGCCGAAGCGTTCATCAGTACCGAGTGATCGCCCGGTTCCAGATCGGCGTCGACAAGCACCAGCGCCCGTTGCGAGGCGGCGTTGTACAGCACCAGCTCGGCGTGGCCGCGCTCGGTGGTCCTGAAGGCAACCTCGGCAACCGCGTCCACGGGATACGGCACAGTGCCCACGATGCGCAGCAGGTTGTTTACCGAAAGCAACCGATCGCCGCCGGTTCGGCAGATGCCAAGAACGTGCAGTGTATCGCCCACGGTATCGGCGATGGCAATCGGGGCGCCGGTGGCCGCGCGCTGGGCAACGGCCGGGCCAAACAGCAGGAACGACGAATCGGCATTGCCGAGCATCACACGCGAGTTCAGGGTGGCGATCGTGCCGGCTGCCGGCATGACGCCGCGCACCTCAACGGTTAGTTCGCCCAACTCCCCGCTGCCAAGCGGACCGGAAACGATACCGGCGGCGAGCCCGGGCGCCGAGGGCTCAATGGCCGTTGGGTACAGCACGGTACGGTTGTACCGCAGCGTGGCGCGCACCAGCAACGAATCGTCGAGAATGGGGCTGGCGCCCTGATCGATCACCAACCGCAGGCCGGGATCGATGTTCACCCAGGCGTCGGCTGCCTCCCATCGCAGCGTCAGCAGCGCGCGCTCGCGTTCGCTGTGCCCGTCGATGTTCAGCAGCAGCGTATCCGGGCAGGGGCTGTCCAGGATCACCCCAGCCGGCCCGGTAATCGTGTCGTTCGGGACGCCCGGACGGTACTCGAGCTCCAGCTCGACGGAGTCGCCCGGGGCAATGACGGTACCGGCCGCCGGGCGCAGCACCTGCAACCACGGGCCACCGGGCACAAGCCCCGCGATGCGATACGGCACCAGCGAGCGGTTCACCACCCAGACCGAACGGCGGGCGAACGTGCCCACGGTGACCGCCCCGAAGCTTGCCGCGCCCGAGCTTAAGGCCGGCATGTTGGCATCGTACACGCCGCGCAGGATGATGCGACGCCGAATACCGCAGGGCTCGGAGGCAACAATCACGCTATCGAGAAAGACGCCCGGCGTTGTCGGAACGAACTGGCACGACACGGCACGCGAACCGCCCGGCACCAACAGGCCGGGCTGGGTATCCACCACCATGAAGGCCGAACCCGGCAACGATGTCATCGCCAGGGTATCGATCACCGCACCGATGTTGTGCAGAATAAACACGCGTGTAAGCGCCGTATCACAGGCGCCCAGCACGCCGAAATCCAGCGTATCGGCTTCGGCCTCAAGCGCAACGGTGGCGCGTTCGCCACGGAGAATCACATTGGCGCTGTAGGAGCACTCCGGCACGCTAACGCGCACCATGTCGCTGAACGGGCCGGCCGTTGCGGCGTCAATCGCCAGATCCACCCAGATGGTATCACCGGGCGGATAGGAGCGCGACACCATGTTCACGGTGCCCAGCGCGGAATCGATCAGGCGCACGCGCGCGCCGCCAAGGCCGATGGTGCTCCGGTTGATGAAACCGACGCGCGCGCTTGGCGGCGGCTGGCACGAGAGCGTGGTGCCAAGATCCAGCGTATCGGAAAGCGGCTGTATCCACAGCAGGTCGTTGCGAACATCGAAGGGCACGTAGATGGAGCTGCCGTTGCCGGCGCTCGACTCCACGGTAAGGCCGGCATCGCGGGCGCCCAGGCCGGATGGCTGGTACAGCACGCGCACGATGATGGAGTCACCCGGTGCAATCGTGCGCCCGGCAATACTGTCCAGCAGCGTGAACTCCGCGATGTTGGCGCCGTCGAGCTGCCCCCGGATGATGTTGAAGGCCACATCCCCTTCGTTGGCAATCGTGATGTACAGCGTGTCCGGGAGCTTGGGATTGCACAGCAGATGCAACGCGGCGGGCCGGCCAACGGTGATGTAGGCGCGCTGCTTCTGCTCGCCCACAACCGGATAACGCCAGCGGTCCGGACACTCGGCGATGCCGAACGAAAGCGTGTCGGTGAACCGCCCCAGCCTGGATGGCGTGAACCGCACGGTCACCTGCACGGAATCGCCGGGCGCCAGCACGTGCGGAAACGCCGGGGCGATGGCAAGGAACTCAGCGGTGCCGGCCGTGGGCGCCACCAGCGTAATGGGCGTGGCGCCGTTGTTGTGTATGGTGATCACACGGTCGGCAAAGGAAAGCGCCTGCGGCAGCACGCCGTAATCAACAAGCGTGCCCACGGCCGGCGCAAACACCGGCGCATTGCTGCCCAGCCGTACACCGATCGCCGCCAGGATGGTTGTGCAGCCGGCGCCGCGCGCAAAGATGTAGCCGGTTGTGCGGCCGGCGCCGATCCGCTTCAACCGTACGTCCACGGTACGGCTTGCGCCGGGCGCCAGGTCGAACGGGAACGTGATCGGCGTACGAAGCGAACCATCCAGCAGGCCGCCGAAATCGATCCCCGCAACGCTTACGATGTCCGGGCCGGGGTTGCGAATGGTGACCGTGGTATCCAGCGTATCGCGGCACGTGGTGGCCAGCAACGCGTTGGCGACAAGCTGGAACCGATGTGTCACCGGCGCCGGTACGTAGCCGTAGGCGTCGGCGGCGGAGTACCCGTACGCGAACAGCCCAACCGAATCGGCGGCCTCCACGGTATGATCGCCGGGGCCGATCTCCTGCACGCCCACAACAACGCCGCCGTACCGCATCCGGCGTATCCAGGTTGGCGCAACACCGTCGATACGCACGCCGGGCTCGGCCGCGACGGCCATCGCCACCTGCAGGAAGTGCCGCCAGCCAACGGGCGGGCCGGCGTCGGTGCGGGCGGCCATCGACGGGATGCCAACACGATAGGTTCGGGCCCATTGCGAGGCCGGCGGCACCACCACCATCGAGGGATCGCCGTACGGGATGGCACGATCGGGCAGCCCTCGCGAGGTGGAGGTAACAAGCTGAACAAGCATCGCCGGCCCTGAGGTCTGTACGTCGTACGCGGTATCAACCGTGAACTCCACCGCTCCCCCTTTGCCAAGCGTGCTGATCAGCGAACCGTTCACGCGAACCTCGGTGCCGATGCACCGGGCAATCACACGGGCAATGCCGGTGGGCTGGCGCTCCAGCGGCCCGATGGCCCACTGCGTGCCCCAGGAATCGGCATGCGGATACTGCTCCAGCAGCGGATTGCAACTGTGCTCGGCGCCGGCCACCACGTCGGCACAGACCGAGCCGCCCACCACGCCGCATGGACTGCTGGAGGTAATGACGGTGTTGGTAAGCTCGGTGCCGATGCCCGGCGAGGTAAGGATCTGATAGACGTCGCCGCGATTCAGCGTGATGTTGATCGGCACGCCGGCCGGGCGGCCGTCGGAAAGGACGTACGAGGGGATGATGGCCACGCGTGTGTCGTTGTGGATGCCGATCACCGCCAGCACATCGCCCTGCTCGCCCGCGCCGTGGGTCATCACCACATGCGAGAAGCCCAGCAGGGTATCCGGGATTGCCCCGTAGGCCTCGGCGGCAAAGGGGCGATCGAGCATGATTGATGCGGCAACCGGGGCGTCGGCGGTGATCTGCACGGTGGCGCGGAACTGGCCGATGGATTGCGGCAGCATCACGCGGGCGGAATCGATCTGCACCTCCTCCGAACTTCCCGCGCCAACCACAACGGTTTCGGTGGCGCCGGTGGCGGTGTACAGCAACTGCACGGTGGCGCCGGCCCGGCTGGTGAGCACAAGCCGGGCGCGCGGCGGCACGTACGAGTTGGCCACCGCCGTGTACGGCAGTGTCAGCACAAACGAGCGTCCCTCGCCCGCGTTCTGCGCGGGGGCGGCCTGTGACAGCAATACCAGAAGCCAGAACGGGAGTATCAGGTACAGTAGTTGCCGCATACGTCTCGAACGGATTAATGTTGATTCCACGCGATGATACGACACACCCGGATGGGAAACAGCGGAATTGTGAAGAGATAACGAAGGCATGGCCGCGCCGGCGCGCGTGATGCGGTCTGGATCATGCGTGATGGCGAAACGCATCATTGATAACGGGCGGGTCACGTAGGCGCAGGTCTTCAGCCTCCCAGTGGACGTGGAACCCTATCTGTTAAGCCATGTATGGGGCGATGGGTAACATACGGGTAACAAACAGTCGAAGAGTTAGCAAGTCATAAGGCCACTGTAGAACCGAGAGAGACGTAGCACGAACATCATGAGCGAATAGGTCAACAACCGTTGCTTAGGTGGGAGCCAGTTGTGCCATTTCCCAGCCCTTCCATAGGTTCCTACAAGACCTGGTGAGAGCTGCGCAGCTACATTTCTGGTCTACAAGATAGCCGACATCCTTCACTGATTGGCCGGTATCAGCGAAGGACAATTAGCAGTGCAGTTGCAGAGGACCGTGTCCTGACTTCAGTTGCTTGTGTCCATGGTGACTTACGTTGAGAACCGGGTTACAATGGTGGTGGTAGCGTCTGGACAGAGTTGACAATCATGTCACCACGTCAACCGCCGCACGATGCGCCCGTCGCTTTCGGCAACCTCCCACAACGCCACACGCTTCAGCTCGCCGTCGCCAACCGCGATCGGAATCACCAGTGTTGAATCGGTAAGGTATTGGGCAACATCGAAGATGAGGTAGTTACGTGGTAGAATGCGCGCCGACACGGTTGTCCTTGTTGTGGGAGGATTCCGTTCCACGTCGAGGAATGCAACACGGTGGATACCGTTTTCAGAGGAGAAGAACGTAATGGCAACTCTATTGCCATTGGGTGTCCACGACGCACCAACCAGATTTCCATACGTTCTTCCGAATATGTCTGGTTCAAGATGAACAACCTGTCCATCAATCAACAGTCGCGGCGGTTCGGAGACAACACCCTGCGCTCCCAGATAGTGCCTTCCGTTAGGGCTCTGACAGTACAAGAATGCATAATGGTCGTTGTACATCGAGTCCTGTTGTGGGACATAAATCCCGTTTGGACCGAAATGAAACGAGTCGGCAACAGCCGACGATCCTGCCAGCCACCCTACGATCCCGTAGAACGGTAATCCGGCCGGGCCATACTTTGTTGGCGTCATCGGCCGTAGCGCGCGAACGGCGAACCGATTGCCGGCCGTGTCGCCAAACGTCAGCACATACACGTTCTGACCGTATCCCCTGATCCGGCGCGTGGTGTCGCCGCTTGGCACGGTAACCCATAACGATGCGCTGCACAACACCAGCAGTCGCGAGGAATCGTACGGACACCAGATCAAGGCAATCGGGCTGGCCGAGATCACATTGTCGGGAAGCAGAGGGTCAAAGTTCACACTCTGGTCTTCGCCGGTACGAACATCGAGCACGTGTAGGCCAGGAGCCTGTGGGCCGTCGTTCATGTAGGCAAGGTGTTCACCGTTACACGAGACGGCCACAAGCCGCTGCTCAACCGTGTACGGCGGGACGTCCAGCGGGATCCTGTTTGGCGGTTCCTCGCAGCCGGCCAGCAACGCCAGCAGCAGAAGCAAACACGGGGCCAGTGCCATGGCAACGGTACAACGCCGTTGCCCGCGGTTGCGTTGGCCGGCCCCGCCAGGCACAACTGTGCCCGGCGGGGTGGCGCGTATCACGAGGTCCGTTGGTGTGGCCTGGTACCACATGAGATTCATGGTTCCTCTGTTCATCAATGCACAACCACAAGCGGCCTGGTTTCACAGCGATCGCCGCAGCGGACTGAAATGGAATACAGCCCGGCCGGCAACGTTGCGGTTTCAATCTCGACCGAGGCGGCAACACCCGCCGTACACGGCACATCCTGCTGGTGTACCACGGTTCCGCGCGCGTCGCTCACGGCAACGTGGGCATTTGCCGTTTCGAGCACCTGGAACTCGATCCGGCACAACGCCCGTGCCGGGTTGGGGGCGGCCCACAGGCGTATGGCTGTTGCATCGGGCGCTGTTGCGGAGCGATCCACCGTGCTGATGCTCCCGCCATCATTGCCACCGTTACCACCATCATGTGGGCGAAGCTGTGCCGGCTTGGCGAACACGGTGGCGTTCAGCCGGACATTCTGTGGCAGGATCTGCACGAATCGCATTTCGACCCCGATCGTTTGGAACGGTGAGCTAGGGCGCCAGATGGCGTACTGATAGGTGCGCAGTTGCACCGTGCGCGAGTGGTCGTGGTGGATGCCGGGCACAATGCCGTTTCCACCCGTTCCGCTTGTCACCTCGCAGTAGCTGGTTTGATAGTTGGGCTGCGCCTTGCTCCAGCCACTGTTACGCCCACCATATCCCCACGCGAAGATGGGATAACTGTCGTCGATATCCTGCTCCTGAATCGTGACCGAACCGGTGACCTCCCGCCGGTACACGCGGTACCAACCGGGCACCATGGGGTGGCGTGCATCGGCCACGTTGCGTTCAAAGCGGAACGCGCCCGGAAGAAGCTGCCAGATCCCATACGTCACCTGCTGCGTGGAGTAATGTACGGGACGGTATCCAAGCTCCGAGACGTAGTGGAACAGCGAGTCGGCCTGTAAGTGGCCCCATCCGGTTTCCGGGTCATACCCGGTCCAGTAGCTTGCATTCGGAATATTGTTGGTGCCGCAATCAAACGCCGTGGCCTTGATAACACCTTCGATATCCTCCATCTGTGTTGCGGCCCACGAGGGGTTCCCCGCGATGAAGCGATCGAGCGCTTCGGAGCGCAGCAATCCCATGACGCCGGCAACATGAGGGGCCGACGCCGATGTTCCTCCGAGCCGAGCATTTTCATACGGAACTTCATTTCCGTCGCCGGTGTATCCTGTCGTGACCACTTCGGACTGACTTCCCGGTGCGAGGAGATCCATCCCGATACCGAAACTCGAATTATCGTGACGCTTGCGGGTGTCGTACGCACCACCCACGCTTGTTACCCACGTTGCATCGTAACACGCCGGGTATTGGATCGCACCGGATGCACTGTTCCCACGCGATGCAACACAGTTGACATAGTTCTCGAAGGCATAGTTCACGGCACTGCGTTCGGCCTCGGAGTATGGCAGTGCCGGATCGCCGTAGCTCATGTTGGCGATGTGAATGCCGTAGCCGTAGTTCCGGCCGTTGGCGCTTGCCTCGCGAAGCGCCGAAATAGAGTTCAGCTCGTCAAGCGTGAAACCGTTCGGATCATCGTCATACGCAACCCTGAGTCCAACCAGTTGAAGGCCCAGCGTGCCGCCGGGCCGTCCCCAGCCCCAGCCGCCACCGATTCCTGTGAATGCCCTGCACTCGTTCAACGAATCTTTGTCCGTCAAGTCGCCCACGATACCGTCGACTGCGGTCCCATGCATTGAGCGGCGGTAGAATTGCGCGTTGTTGCCGGTC
>CBHYLN010000108.1:0-17548 GCA_966128725.1 uncultured bacterium
CCCCCCGGGGGGGGGCCACTGTGGCCCCCCCCAACCGCGCCCCCCGGGGGGCGGCCACATCGGGCCGCCCCAACGACGACGCCCCAACCGGGCCGACCCAACGACGCCGTCCCAACCGGACCGCCCCAACCGGACCGCCCCAACCGGACCGTCCCAACCGGACCGCCCCAACCGGACCGTCCCAACTGGGCCGCCCCAACGACGCCGTCCCAACCGGGCCGCCACGCATCACCACGCCCCGCACCCCGGGCGCTCACCGATCCAACGAACTGCGTAACTTGCGCCGATCCCCGCCGGGCAGCATGCGTGCCGAACGGCGAACCACGAACTTTCCATGCTGGATTGCGATGCCACGCTCGAGATACCGTTTCTTCCTGCCAATGTTCCTGGTTGGGTTGTTGCTCCTGATTGCGACGCCCATTCTGCGCGTACTTCTGTTGATGGCGCCAATCCCGCTGACTCAGGAGAAGGATCTCATCGGCACGGCCTATTACGTGGATATGCTGTATCCCTATCTGGCCATCCTGGGCGCGTTGATGGTTGGCCCACAGATCGTGCATGTGCTGCGCACCTCGCCGTTCAGGCTCCGGCTGGGCATATTATTCCTTGGCGTGTTCCTTGCCGGCCTTAACTACATGGCGGCGTTCAAGATGGTGGCGGCCAAGATGTTCGTGGAGCCAACCCGCGTGGTGTTCGCCAAGGCGGCAACCAACAAGGTGCCGCTGGACAGGTTGGTAGTGGGGCTGGAACGCGGCGGCGTTGCAAAGGCCTATCCCATCTACATGATGGCATACCACCACATCGTGCAGGATTCGGTGGCGGGCACGCCCGTGCTGGTAACGTACTGTTCGTTGTGCCGCACCGGGCGCGTGTTCAACCCCATCATCAATGGCGTGCACGAACACTTCCGTCTGGTTGGCATCCAGCACTACAACGCGATGCTGGAGGACGGCAGCACCCGGAGCTGGTGGTATCAGGCCACCGGCACCGCGGCATACGGCGAACGGACCGGCATGGCGCTGGAGGAGTTCCCCTCCGAGCAGATGACGCTGAAGGCGTGGTTGGCGGCCCATCCGGAATCGCTGGTGTTGCAGCCGGACACGGTGTTCAACGAGGTGTACGCGCGCTCGAAGGATTATGAAGCGATGCGCGAGGATCTGGACTCCACAACCGGCAAGATGCTGCACTGGCAGCCGGGTAGCTGGGTGGTGGGGATCGAGCAGAACAAGGCAGCCCGCGCCTGGGATTGGAATCACATGCGCGCCGAAGGGGTGATCAACGACACGGTGGGCGGCACTCCGGTAGTTGTGGCGATGGCCGGCGATACGATCAACTTCTGCGCGTTCAGCCGCGTTGCCGATGGCGCAACGCTGACGTTCGCGGCCGACTCCGCCGGCCGTGGCCTGCGCGACGCCGCCACCGGTTCGTTGTGGAACTGGAGCGGACAGTGCATCGAGGGCGCCAGCATCGGCAAACGCCTTGCACGCGTTGCGGCCCACCAGCAATACTGGCATGCCTGGGAAACGTTCCATCCAACCGGAACGCGCTACAAGCCGTAGCCGGCCGGCATTATTAACCGAACCGAGCGCGGCAATATCATGGACGCAGCATCGCTCTCACCCCCGCCGTTCGCCTGGGAAGCCTGGTATGCCGGCGTTGGCGGGCGCACCCTGAACATCCCGGCGGTGCAGGAATATCTGCGACGGATTTTCGAGGAGCAATACCCGCTGTTCGATGGGCCGGTTGCGCCAACGCGCCATTGCTTTGCCTCGGCCGATGAAGCGGCTGCGACGATCAAGGCCAAGGCGCTGGAGTTCGGGGCTGATATTGTGGGCATCTGCCGCATCGAGCCGCAGGATATCTATCAGGGGCGCACGGTTACCGAGCGGTACGCGATCGCGGTGGGCGCGAAGATGTTGTGGCGCGAGTTTCAGGTGGTGCCGTCGGAGCAATCGGCGATCGAGTGCCTGCGCGTGTACCACTCGCTGGGCGAAACGGTGGTACGCCTTGCGGCGTATATCCGCGGCCTGGGCTATACATGCACGGTGGAGCACCCTATCGGCGACAGCGATCTGCTGCACATCCCGATTGGGCTGAAGGCGGGGTTTGGTGAGCTGGGCCGCCACGGCTCGATCATCCACCCCACGCTGGGGCCGTTGTTCCGCATGGGAAGCGTTGCAACGTCGATCGAGATGACAATCGATCACCCCATCGATGCCGGCATCGCCGCCTTCTGCGACCGCTGCCGCGCCTGCCGCATCTACTGCCCGGCCGACGCAATCCCGGACGAACGCGACGCCACCGCCGGCAAGGATCATCTGGGCAACGACCGCTACCGTGTGGATACCGGGCGCTGTTTCCCCTACTTCGCAAAACACAACTACTGCTCCATCTGCCTGCCCGTGTGCGTGTATCATCACAAGGAGTGGGCGCGCGATTTCGAGGGGCACCCCACCCGGCTGTTCCCGGAGCTGATTATCCTGCAACCGCCCGACCCGTACGACGGTATCGCCGAACACCAACGCCATGCCTACCCACGGCTGAAACGCAGCTTGGCGCCGGAGCAATCTGGCCAAAAGGCTTGATAACGGCGCGACGCAATAACGCCCCAACGGGGATGCTGCTCTTGAACGATCCAGAACTTCGCATAACGACCTCATCAATGCTGTCAATAGCGGCGGTAGCTTCGTAGAACGAGGTCGCTCAAACAAGCGACTCATGTTAGGTCAAAACATGTGACAGTTTTTTGACGTAGTTTGCCGTATCTTGCTATCCGCCTGTGACAGAAGCGTCCATTTCAGGCAAAAAACGCCAAAGACAAAGCCAAGACAGAGGACAACGATGCGGCCATATGAGAAGACCCATAAGTGGATCACCTTTACGGCCGATCTGCAGAAAGCGAACTATCGATTCTGGATGATGCTCGGAGAGGCTGAATCGAAGTGTCATCATCTGCGTGGGGTACCTTTGCTACCCGAGATGTCGAAGAAGTTACATATGCTGTACTTGGCGAAGGGTGCATTGGCCACTACTGCAATCGAAGGTAACACGCTGACGGAAGAGGAAGTTGTCAAACGGCTACAAGGCAAGCTCGAATTATCCCCATCGCGACAGTACCTGGGACAAGAAGTTGACAACATTGTCGAAGCATGCAACGGGATCACAGAAAGCCTATTCGAAGCTGGCAATTCGCCATTGTCCAGAAGCGACCTGGAAGGCTATAACAAGCTGATTCTAAATAATGTCCCGCTCAAAAAGGAAGTTATCCCCGGAAAGATCCGAAATTACAACGTGGGAGCAGGACGTTATCTTGGCGCACCATATGAAGACTGCGGGTACCTCCTTGACAAATTATGCGATTGGCTCAATGCAGAAACCGGCATTCCCGGCCGTCCTTTAGCCAATGGAGTTCTAAAAGCAATTCTAGCCCACTTATACATTGCTTGGATTCACCCATTCGGTGATGGCAATGGACGCACGGCACGACTAGTAGAGTACCGCATTCTCTTTGCGTCTGGCGTTCCACATGTAGCTGCTCATGTACTCAGTAACCATTACAACCAAACGCGTAATGAGTACTACATACATCTCGACAATGCAAGCAAATCGGGTGGCGACATATTCCCATTTTTGGAATATGCCCTTCAGGGCTTCACCGACGGGTTAAAGGAACAGATTGCTTTGATTCAAGAGATGCAGCTCAGGATACTCTGGGAGCGTCATATTCACAATATATTTAAGGATCACAAACGCGAGACCGAGAGACGGCGGCGCGAATTGGCCTTTGATATATCAACCCGATACTTTGAAGATCAAGAGGCCGTCGATCCAAATGCAATTAAAATATTATCACCCAGACTAGTTCGATCTTACTATGGGAAGAGCGAGCGGACAATCACTCGCGATGTCAACGAACTAATTCAGCTGGGGTTGGTAGTAAGAGGAAGGGATGCTCATCTTCGTCCAAACATTGCACAAATGAGCGTTTTCAAATCAGCAACAATGACATCCGAATACTAAATGGCATGTCACAAACACATACCAATCACATATTTAAAAATATACCCACTGATCCATCATGAAATCCGAATCTGCTTTGCGGGCTCGGACGTGATCAGCACGAACCATGTGGTACATGTACTTGGGGCTACGTCCCACATTGTGATTGATCGGGCCGTTGGCCCTGCATGTACCGCCACCCGAACTTCCGGCCCCTCTCTACAACAATCCCTGAGCGTACATCTAACGCCGCGCGCGGGTTTCGTGTTCACGGGCTCACAGATCGATTGGTCGGCTGGCACACCCGCTAATACAGCGACTCGATCCGGAAAGCACGATAGATCAAGTACGCGGGATTGGCGAGCGACAGCTCCCACAGCGCGGAGCCGCCAGCATCAACTTCCACAAGCCTGCCCAGTGTTCCGTAGGTAATCAAGGTATTGCCGTTGGCCTGCCGATGCGCGAAGCCAAGGGCAAAGGCATACAGGGGCGGTGAGTGGCGATACTGCCACACCATTTCGGCGGTTTTGGTCGATTCGTTCAGCCGGTACTCCACCGCGCGGCTTTCCGGCGGGTTGTGCAGGTTGCCGTTATCGAACAGGATGATATTTCCGTTGGCCAGCCGGCGTATCCCATGCTGGTGCGAGAACCCGCCCAGCGGATCGCCCTGGAAAGTGAACTGGTTGTGTTTGCCGCCCAGACGCCAGATAACGTCGCCGGTCGCGGAGTTGATCTTCAGCACCATGTCGCTGTTCCGGAAGGAGACCAGCAGATGCCCGTCGGCATCAACGTCGATGGCGTTGGCATGCCATGGGTTCACCGCCGGGGTGGTCAGCGGAATGTCCTGCGCCGCTTCGTCCGGCGTCAGGTACGCGGGGCTCCACCACCGCAACGACGTACCCAGCGGCCGCACGTAGTTCACGGCGATCCCCTTCACCCGGGCGGCGGCCAGGCCGCCAAGCGCCGTAAGATCCTCCACCGTATCGGCCAGGCCCAGCAGCACGTACCCGTCCGCTCGCAATCGCAGCTCGTGCGCGCCGGTTTCCATGCCGCCCGGCGCGCTGTACTGGCCAACCACGTTGCCAAGCAGATCCAGCTCGTAGAAGCGGCGCTCCTCCTGGCCCAACGAGGAGAAGACCGTGAAATGTCCGTTGGGCTGGCGCTGGAAGTCCGTAACCTGCGTGGCGAACCGCCGGTACCACGCCACGCGGCCATTGTTATCGCACACGATGGCGTAAAACCCACCCAGCGATGTATCGCCCGCGGTAATGCCGAACATGGCATACCCCGACGAGGGTGTCCCGTGGCTGGTTACCGAAAACGCCGGCATGTCGGCCGGCACCGGCCCCGAGGCGAAGGTCGCCGTGTCGCTGGTATCGGCGCCGGCGTCGGAGCTGGCAACGGCGGTAAGCCTGTATCGTGATTCCGCCCGCATGCCAACCACCGGCACCACGGCCGAGTCGCCCGCAACGGCGTATTCCGGGGTCAGGCTTGCCACGCCGCCATCATCCCAGAACCGCACGGCCACCCGCCTGGCGCCTTTGGCATGCACCACGGCCATGCAACTGAGCACGTTGTTGGGGTTCGCCTCCACACGGAAGCCCAGCACGGTTGGGGGCGTGGCGCCCTGCGTTGGTTGATCGCTTGAGCAGGCGGCAAGGCCAGCGGCCATCACCAACACAGCCAGACCGGTAAGCGCAGTATGAACACGGGATTTCATCGGGGTTCGCTTCGGATTACGATGTGAACGATACACGAAGGAAAGGGGTGAGAATCGAGCAACGGCAGCATGACATGATGCCGAGCGAACTTGCGCATTTCAAACGCATGTTGCAACACGGGAACTGCACTATCCCCCCCCCCACAAACACCAGGGGCACGGTACGCCATGCGCCCGTGCCCCTGCTGATACTGCAATCGCTGTTCGCCGTGCCTATCGCCGCACGATCATCTTGGCAACATACTGATGCCCGTTGGCCGTGGTCATGCGGCAGAAATACGCGCCGGCCTCAAGGTCGCGCACCGGGAAATCAACCTGATTGATGCCGGCTCGCAGATTCACCGAAAGCAGCACATCCAATACCGGCTCGCCGGTTGCCGAATACACTTTCAGCGTAACCTTGTCCGGCGTGGGCAGGCCGATGTGCATGCGTGCGGCGGCAACCACGGGGTTGGGCAGCGGCGCGGTAAGGAATGCGCGCTTGGTTGGCGCGTACGTGGCAAAGTTGATCACCGCGCCGCAACCGTTATCGGTGCTGCCCTGCAGTACGTTCACCGGCGCGTTCATCGCCAACGCCTCGTAGTGGCCGCAGGCATCCTCCAGAATCAGCGTATCGATCAACTCCCAGTCGTTCAACCCCTCCAGACACACCAGCAGCTTCTTCGAGCCACCGGCCGGAACGTCGAACGGGAACTGCGTGGGCGGCACACTGTAGACCTTGTTGCCACGCAGCACCACGTTATGAATGTGCACGGGGCGCAGGCCGTAGTTGATGATGTTGATGCTGTCGCAGGTCCGTTCCTCGATGCTGATGGAATCGGGCGAGGTCCACTGCCGTTCGTACCGCGTGCCGAGGGTATCGCCGGCCAGGCCAAGCAGGTTCAGCGTAAATCCGCCGATGGTGTCGCGGTCGATCAGCTTGTTGCCGGCCGCATCGCGCAGCGTTACCTGATAGATCATGTCCTGGCGGGGATCAACCCTGTGCAGCTTCACCTGCACCATCTGCGCGGGAAGCCGCGCCGGATCGATCAGCCGCTCGGCGGTGCAGTTGACGGTGCTGTCGACATCCAGCGCCGCAATGCCGGCGCTGCGAACGCGCTCGAAATACGTAAGGATGAAATCGTCGCTGCACGGCGCGCCCTCGATGCCAACGCTGGGCGCGGTGGTGTCGATTCGGTTATCCACCGGCACTATCGCGAACATCCTGCTGGCGCACGGGCCAATGGCGGTAAGCTCGGTGGAGATCACCGAATCCGGCAGGTTGCGGAAACACAGTTGCACGACGGCCGAATCGTTCGGCGCGATCACCAGCGGGAATCCGGTGGTATCGATCCAGCGATCCGTGGAATCCGACAGCGATATGCCCGTAACGGTCTGCGGGAATCGCCCATAGTTTTTCAGGACGATGCTGCGGCAGAAGGATTCGGCGTTGATGGCCACGAACGTATCCAGCAGCGCCGGCGCCAGGGTGCTGCCGGCGAAGCGCACGGTGAATCCCGGCACCGAGATTACCTGCGAGCGCCCGCGCCCTTCGCGATCGACGCTGCGAAGCGCAACCACGCCATCGCGATAGGGATCGATCAGCCTGGCCCGGAAGAACACCGTATCCGCACCGGATGTGAAGGGCTGCACCGTCACGACAACGTTCTGCGTGTCGCTGGTGGCGTAGCAGGAGTCGATGCCCGTATCGGTGATGCGGCTGTCCCACGTGAAGCCCACCAGATCGCCGCAGTTGGACGACGTGGTAAGCTCCGGCGCCTCGAAATCGCGCACCAGCTTGCGGAAGAGCATGCCGCCCGGATATCCGTACGACGTGGCGCTGCCAAAACCGTACACGAACAGACCGAATGCGGAATCGGCGCGGATGTAGTGCGAGCCCCCGGACACCTTCATCTGGGTGTAGAAGTAGTTGCTTCCGGGGATGGGGTTGAATGCCGAGCTGAGCGCCGCGCCGTCCAACCGCAGACTGGAGATGGCCTGCGGCGGTATCACCACGTTGATGTAATGGGCGTTGGTGAACTCGGGGTGCACGATGCTCTGGAAGGCGTACGCGGTATCGTACTGCTCCGGCGGCGGCACCAGCATCATGAAGGGGTCGCCGATATCGCTGGCCGAGCCCGGCCCCGCAACGTTCACCGAGTGCTCGTACTGCGCCACCATGATGGGCTGCGAGCCCACGATGCTTAGAGCCTCAAGCAGTGGAACTTCGTAGGTGGCGCCCGGCCCCAGCGTCACGTTCTGCGTGGTGCCGTTGCCGGTGATGGTTATGTCCGTACCCTGGAACGCGGCGATGATGCGCGCCACAGCGGTATCGGTTGAGGTTGGCGTCACCCGGAAATGCGGTGTCAGAAGCGCGCTGCGGCCCCACGCATCCAATGGCGGAAGCTGTTCGCACAGATGGTCGCGGTAGTTGCCAACCCGCGTCGGGATGCTGGTGCGCTTGCATCCGCCGAACACCGCAACCGGCTTGTTGGCGCTTATCTGCGTGCCGCTTACATCCTGCTCGATATCCGGGTAAACATCGGCCTGCCCGAAATACACTTCGCCGCGCTGCAACGACACCGAAAACGGCGCCGGCGCGCGCTGGTTGATCGTAAGCGTTCCCCTGGGCGCGATGTTGACGGTGGTGCCGTCCTCGGTGGCCACAACGGCGAACTCCGACGGTGTGTCGTAGCCACCATTGCCGAAGAAGTTGCCGGAGAATCCGTTTGGATACGCCAGCACGATGTAGTTGCCGGTAAGCACGTCCACCGGCAGGCCCAGGAAGGCATCGGCCGATTTCGCGCGGATGTTGGCGCCGTACAGCGTGATATCGTTATCGGCCACGATGTGCAGCGACTTCGGCTGAATCTCGTTGCCGCCCACAACGTTGTCCAGCTCAACGAAATCGTCGAACAGGGCGTTGATGTTTACTTCGGTTGTTACGTTCGGCGTCGGGAGGTTCACTACGCGGGTGTCGCCGGTAAGCGTATAGGTAACCGAAACGGAGGTTGGGCGATCGGAGGAGAAGTACAGGCGCAGATCCGAGGTTTCGTTGCCCTGCTGCGAGCCCAGGTTCGCCATGAACGCAACCCAGAAATCACGGCCCTTGGAGTCGAGCACCTGCGCATGCGCCAGCGGCGCCGCAAGCATCAAGCCCAGCAATGTTATCAGCGCACACAGGCGTGCGCGCCCCCCAATGGTAAATCGGCGCTGCGTCATAGGGCGAAATGAATAACCGCTATTGAAAAAACGCGAAATGCTCTGGAGCGATGGCTCGTCGCTCGGATCAACTATCACACCGTTGAACAACGCCATGTGCCGCACGGCCTTCGTGCCCGCCTGCCGGCACGTTCGGAAGAACGCCGATTCCGGCGCATCCGTTGGCCTGAGCCGCATCCACTGTTGTTGAACAGTCCAAGGCACTGAAGCCTGTAGGTATCTCAACAGGCCGCCGTGCCCACCGAATCGCACGAAACATGAAAACCACCGTGCCACGCCCAACCCGCGAACCAACGATCGCCCCCACATGCGGGCACCACGGGCCGGCCGGATGCCTCAGGGGTTATCGATCGATCACCAGCTTCTGTGTCTCCGACGCCCCGGTGGAGGTCCGCATCCGAAGGTAGTACATTCCGGACGGCAAATCGCTCACGCGCGCGGCAATGGTAGCGATGCCGCCGGGCATTGGGTCGTTGTCCAGGAATCTGCGGACTTCACTACCTAACCCGTCGAACAGGCTCAGTGTCACATTCTGGGGCAGGGAAAGCCCCAGATAAATCTTCGTGGTGGCCGTATTAGCCGGGTTGGGCGTTGGCGGCTGCAGGAACGTCCGCTTCACGAAGCCGTCCACCTGGAAGCTGAGGCGATTGCCGCAACGATCCACCGCCGAACCAACCAGCGGCTCCACCATTGTACGTAACACAACAAGCTCGCGAGGGTTACCGCAGTTGAAGTCGATCATCAGGGTATCGATCTGCTGGCCGTAGCCCTTTGGCCGGATGCATACCAGCAGCGGGCGCACTTCGCCGGGCCGCAATACAATCGGCAATTGCTCCGGCGGAATGGAATACTCCAGATTGCCGATCACGCGCGGGCGCTGCAACACAAGGTTCAACAGACCATAGTTGCGCAGGAAGAAGGTCTCGCAGACCTCGTCGCCATAGTATATGGGCTGGTAGTCCCATGGCTTGTTGGTGCGCTCGCCAACCTGCACGCTGGCCGAATCCTGCACCGCAAGCGTGAAGCCGCCAACAGTATCGGAGATGGTGATGGTGTTGCCAACCGCGTCGGTCACCACCATCACATAGATCATATCCTGATACGGGTCGCGCCGCTCCAGGTGCAGTTCCACATCCTTCGACGGGAGCGGATTGGAGAGCGAGAAGCTCAGGTTGGAGGAATCCAGGAACGTGATGCTGCTGATACCGGAGTTCAGCGCGCCGGACTCCAGCAAACGGATGCGGCGATCGATGTCGCAGGGATCGAAGATCGGCTGCTGTATCGGCACCATGGAATCCACACCGCTGATAAGCGGAAGGATCGCCACCGGGCGCCGCAGGCAGCCGTTGTCCAACTGCACGATCACCGAAAACGAGGTATCGCCCACATGCTGGTAACATACATTCACCCTGCGCTCGCCGCCCGGCTCGATCTCAACCGGGAACTCGCCGGACGCGCTCAGCCCCAGCGCGGGATCCACGAATCGCAGCCCCTGCACAACCTGCGGGAACTGTCCGTAGTTGCGGAGCGTGATCAACCGGCAGAACTGGCCGCCGTTCAGCGAGGCCAGCGTATCAAGCTGGATGGGCGCCACCTGCCCAACCTCCATTGCAACGGTGAAGCCCTTTACCGGGAATTTGTAGTAGCGATCAAGCCCCGCGGTATCCACCACCATGATCTCGGCGATGCCATCCTGATAGGGATCGATAAGCTCCACCCGGTAATGCACGGAATCCCTGCCGGCGGTGAACGGATCAACCTGCAGGCGCACGTTAACCGACCCGCTCAGCAGACGCATGCTTTCGATGCCGAAATCGTATGTGGAATCGTCGAGCGCATAGCCGGCCGCGCCGCCGCAGGTATCGTACCACACCAGGCTGGGCCGCTTCTGATCCTTGAACAGGGTATCAAACACCATGGCGCCCGGCTGGCCGTACGAGTTGTACACGCCGTAGCCGTAGGCGTACAGGCCAAACGGAACGCGGGCCTCCAGCTTATGGAACCCAAGCGATACCGGAATCTGCGCGAAGCTGTAGCTGGTTTTCTCCACTCGCTGGAACGGCGCGGTCACCGGAACACCATCCATCCGCAACGAGCCGATCCGCTCGGTGGGGATCACCACGTTGACGAAGTGGAAGAAGAAATCCTTGGTGGCATAGCTCTCGAACCAATACACCGAGTCGAACTGCTCCTGCGAGGGCACCAGCATCATGAACGGGTCGCCCACCGAGTCGTTCGGTTGGCTTACGAAGCGTTCGTCCACCGTGGAATGATGGAACTGCGACACCAGGATGGGCGCGGATGCTGTAATCAGCTTCGGGCGCGAAAGGTCGATCTCCACAACCTCGTTGGCCGCAAGCGTGCGCAGGAACACGCTGTCGACAAACACCTGCGTGTTGTTCTGCGCGGCAAGGATGCGCACGATGTTATGGTCCGGAACGGTTTTCGGTATCTGGTAGTGCGGCGTCACGATCGCGCGCTGCCCCCACCGGCTTATCGGCGGAAGCTGCTCCACCAGGTGATCGCGCCCAACCGCTTCGTCCCACGGGATATTGGCGCGCTGATGGCTGCCGTACACAACAACCGGGCGGTTGCTGCTGACCCGCGTGCCGGTAAGATCGGTGCCGGCGCGGCCGAACGCCTGCGCGAAATACACCTCGCCGGCGTTCAGCGGCACGGTGAACTGCGCAACATCGGGCCGCGAGGATATGCGCGCCGAGGGCGTGATGGTCAGGACGGTGTTGTCCTCGGTGGCGATCACCGCGAACTGCGACGGGAAATCCGACGCGCGCGAGAATGCGGCCGAGGGGTTGGGGTCGATCGTGTTCGGGTACGAGAGAATGATGTGATCGTTGCCCAGCACTTCCTTGGGCAGCGCCAGATAGGAATCGCTGCTCCAGCGCTGCGTGTTCACGCCGTACACCACAACCTCCTCGGTAAAGGTCAGATGTACCGTGTAGTTGCTGATCGGATAACGCGCCGGGTTCGGAAGCAGAAGCTGGTTGGTGTCGAGCTGGATGCGGATTGGCGTGTTCGGCTGAAGGCCGGGGATGGCAACGGTACGGCCGGAGCGTTCGTAGGTAAGCGTTCCGCTGCACGGGCGCTCGGCGGCAATCACCAGGGCAAACTGCGGGGCATCGTCGGCGCCGTTGGTCTGCAGAAAGGCAACACGGAAATCCTTGCCCCGATTATCAACTCGGTTGCGCGTTGGCTGGGCATCGGCGGTGGCGGCAATCGCCACCGCAAGCAGGGCAAGGCACAGAACAGGGCGTACACATCGTTCAAAAAGCATTGGCGTCACAGGTCGAAGATGGGATCATGAAGTCGTCGCTCGGGCGCGCCGCGTTTCGCGCGCAGGGGCCACCGTGCGTGCCGCACATGCACGGCGGTACATATATCGTGACACTTCAACACAGGTGGAAGTAACACCGTTCCGAAGAATCGTTCCACTTCCGCGCGGCCCGGAGCCACCACTGCCTGCGGCGCATGCGCCATGATTCCGCCAGCGCACCATAACGGTATCAACGGGTGCCGTGTGTAAAACAGGACCGGGGCACGGTGCGCGGATCACAAGCGGTTCGTAATTTGGCGTTTCAACGATGCAATTGCAATCCCGAACCGCTCCTGTGACCATTAAAACTCCAATCTCCGAACTTTTCAACATCAACCTCCCGATCATCCAGGCCGGCATGGTGTGGTGCAGCGGCCACAGGCTTGCAGCGGCCGTCTCCAATGCCGGCGGGCTGGGTTTGATTGGCGCGGGTTCGATGAAGCCGGAACTGCTGGCCGAACACATCCGCGAGTGCCGCCAGGCCACCAGCCGACCGTTCGGCGTCAACATCCCGCTTATCCGTGGCGATGTGAACCGCCTGGTGGAGACGGCGCTGGCCGAGGGCGTTGGGATCGTGTTTACCTCGGCGGGCAACCCGGCGCTTCATGTGGAGAACATCCGTGGCGCGGGTGCAATCATGGTGCATGTGGTTGCGTCGGTGAAACACGCCATGAAGGCCGAGGCCGTTGGCGTGAACGCGGTTGTGGCCGAAGGCTTCGAGGCAGGCGGCCACAACGGGCTGGATGAGATTACCACGATGTGCCTGGTGCCCCAGGTGGTCGACGCGGTCGGCATCCCGGTTATCGCCGCCGGCGGCATTGCCGACGGGCGCGGCATGGCCGCGGCGCTGGCCCTTGGCGCCTCGGGTGTTCAGGTGGGCACCCGTTTCGCGGCCACGGCCGAAAGTTCGGCGCATGAGGCCTACAAAAACGCCGTGATGCATGCCGGCGACACGGGCACGGTGCTCACGCTGAAGGCGCTTACACCGGTACGACTGCTGAAGAACGAGTTCGCCATGCAGGCGCTTGCCGCCGAACGTGCCGGCGCCAGCGCCGACGAACTGCGCGAGCTGCTGGGCGCCAAGCGCGAACGGCGCGGCATCTTTGAAGGCGACCTTGAAGGCGGTGAGCTGGAGGCCGGCCAATCGAGCGGTCTGGTGCACGAAATCCTCCCCGCGGCCGAAGTCGTAGCACGCATGGTGCGCGAATTCCACACCGCGACATCGCGGCTGGCAGCATTGAAGAAGTGAGAATTGAGAAGTGAGAATGACGAAAAGGCGAAGGGTGAATTGAGAATGACGAAAAGCGCGGAACCCGGCCGGCGCCGTTCCCTCCTTTGCGCCCTTCGCGGTGAATATTCCTACCGCACGGAGCGCAACACCCGAATCATGGCATGACCGTATCAGGCCGAACACGGCACGTATAACTCAGAACGCGGATTACATGGCTGAAGGCGAAGAAGTACTTGGGAAGGCGATCGACCGGACGTTGCTCAAACGGCTGGTGGTGTATCTGCGGCCGTATCGGCGGCATGTGATAGCCTCGGTGGTGATGTCCATCGCGGCGGCAATGCTGGGCGCGCTGCAGCCGTACCTGTCCAAGGTGGCGATCGACGATCACCTGATGCACCAGGATTACGGCGGCATGCTGCAGATCGTGGCGCTTATCCTTGGCGTGCTGCTGGTACAGGGCATCCTGCAATACGTGCTCACGTGGATGATGCAGTACGTGGGCCAGGAAACCATCCACACGCTGCGCCTGAACATCTTCGAGCGGCTGCAACGCCTGTCGCTTCGCTTCTTCGACACCAACGCCGTTGGCCGCCTTGTGACGCGCGTTACAAGCGATGTTGAGGTGCTCAACGAATTCTTCTCCAGCGCGCTGGTGATGATCGCCGCCAACGTGTTCATCATCATCGGCATCGTGGTGATGATGTTCGTGATGTCGGTGAAGCTGACGCTGGTGACGTTGATTGCCCTGCCGCTGCTGCTGTGGGCCACGTCGTTGTTCCGTCGCAAGGTGCGCACCATGTATCGCGAGGTGCGCACGCAGCTTTCGCGCATCAACACGTTCATCAACGAGAACGTTACCGGCATCCAGACGGTGAAGCTGTTCGCGCAGGAGAAGCCCACGTTCAACGAGTTCGAGCCGATCAACAAGGCCTACACGGTAGCGCAGGTGAAATCGGTGATGTACTACGCGGTGTTCTTCCCCGTGGTGGATCTGCTGAGCTCGCTGGCGGTGGCGCTGATCCTGTGGTACGGCGGCAGCGAGGTGCTGGCCCACACGCCGGACTCCGGAATCGTGGAAACGGTGCGCGGCTGGTTTGGCACCACAACGCAGACCCCGCTCACCTTCGGCGTGTTGTTCGCGTTCATCCAGTACACCGAACGCTTCTTCCGCCCGATTCGCGATCTCTCGGAGCGCTACAACATTCTGCAGAACGCGATGGCCAGCTCCGAACGCATCTTCGAGCTGCTGGACGAACAGTCCTTCGCGCCGGACGCGGCCAACGCGGAGCCGTTCGCGGTGCAGCGCGGCGACATCGAGTTCCGCGACGTGGATTTCAGCTACGACGGCGTGCAGCCGATCGTGCGCAACCTGAGCTTCCGCGCGGGCGCCGGCGAGACCGTGGCCATCGTGGGCGCCACCGGCGCCGGCAAGACGTCGATCATCAACATCCTGATGCGCTTCTACGAGTTCTCCGCCGGAAGCGTGACGATCGACGGCCGCGACATCCGCACCATCGCAACCAGCGATCTGCGGCGCGATATCGCGCTGGTGATGCAGGATATCTTCCTGTTCCGAGGCACCATCCTGGATAACATCACGCTGGGCTCGCCGGCCATCACGCGCGAGGCCGCAATCGAGGCCGCGCGCATCGTGGGCGTAGCGCCGTTTATCGAGACGTTGCCCGAAGGGTTTGATACGCCGGTGCAGGAGCGCGGCGCAACGCTTTCGGTGGGCCAGCGGCAGCTTCTTTCCTTTGCCCGCGCGCTGGCGCACAACCCAACGGTGCTGATACTGGACGAGGCAACCTCCAGCGTCGACACCGAAACCGAGCAGATCATCCAGGAGGCCACCGCACGCCTGCTGGAAGGGCGCACGTCCATCGTGGTGGCGCACCGCCTTTCCACGATTCAGAATGCCGACCGCATTCTGGTGATGCATCACGGCGAGCTGCGCGAATCCGGCACACACGAGCAACTGCTGGCGCTCAACGGCATCTACGCCACGCTGTACCAGCTTCAGTACAAGCTGCAGGAGCGGATGGAGCCCGGGCCAACGGGCGCCGCCAACGGAATGAACGGCACGGCGCACGCGGCAACCGAACGGGCCTAATACGCGCTGAAACACATGCGCCGCCCGGCCCGGAAGCACGGCGAAAGAGGCATCCACGAAACAGGGCCACGGGAACTATCTCCCGTGGCCCTGTCTGTATAACCACCTGTACGTGCCGGCACGCTGCACGATTGCGGGCGCCGGGCCGGGGTATCACGGCCCACGGCTCACCGATCAACAGCATCCCTGAAGTTGCCGCTGGCCCGGATTATGCTCCGGGCCTGGCATGGCGGTTACCTGTTAAAACTGATAGCTGAACTGCGCGTAGGTTTCGGTGTAGATGGCCGAGCCATCGCCGAATATCCACCGCCCAAGGCCAAGATCCAGGCCGTACTTGCCGTCGCTTGGGCCAATGGTGACCGACCCGTACAGCCGGCCGTACTTGCCGTTGTTGAAGTAGTTGTTCGCCTGGGGCAACCCGCGGGAGTCGCGGCCCTGGAACCGGTCGGAGGAATCCGGCACGCCGCCGTTGCCAACGCCGCCGGTGTAATCGAACAACAGCTTGGGCATCACGGTCCACCCCTTCGTTATCTCGATCGGATAGCCGCCATCCACCGAGAACAGGAGCTGATCGGCGAACGCGCCCTGGCGCATGTTGTACCCCAGCATGGCCTGCACGTAGCCGCCGCCATCGAAGGAGTGGCCGGCCAGTATGTGGACACCGAAATCGCGCTTCAGCAGGCCGCGCCATTCGGATGTGGCCTCCACCGAGGTATCCGTGCGCTTGACAATCGAATCGCGCCCGTCGGCGGTTTTCACCAACTGGTTGTTGGTGAAGGTGCGCGTTTGATAGCGCGTGTACGGAACCGAGGGTTCGTCGTACAGATCAGGGAATCGCGAGGAGACCATCGCGGCCATCGGGATATCCCCTTCCAGGAATTGATACTTCAGGTTCAACCACATATCGGTGAAGCCGCTGTTCAATTCCCAATGCGGCGCCACCGTCTTGTTGGTCTTGGGGTCACGGCTTACGCGCTCGTAGCCCCACAGATAGTTGATCGTGCCGGAGAACTCCAACCCCGGAGCAACGCCAACCTCACCGCTGATGTAGCCGTAGCGGAAATCGTGGAACAGACCATCCACAAGGGTACTGTCGGGCGGTGTGTCGGTGATCTTGTTGTTCACGCTGTCGCGCGTCCAGCGCGACCCGGCGATCTTGCGGCTGTATCCGCCCGATAGGCGGACCTTGCCGGTTCGTTGCACCCACGGGCCGCCTGCCTGCATCTGCTCGAAGCAGAGCGCAAACAACACGGCGCCAACCAGTGTATAATACACGGTACGCATGTTCATCAGGTTTTAGGAACGTTTGAGTTTTTTCTATTGCGACGGGGGTGCCGGAAGTGGCACACGAAGTTACAACACGAAGCCATCATATTTGTTTCTTAACACCATCGGACGAAAAAAAAATTATTCAGATGGCCGGAATTGCCCATCAATACTGCATTGCACGGCAATTTGAGTGGCGTGACACATAGTGTTGCCTCATGCAGTGTAATTGTGGAATGGCGGGCGTGATGGTATTGTCAAGGGAACACGAACGCGGATACGGGACTGACGGGACGTGGACCGATTGCATAGTCCCGTAAACCATCTCCGTTTATCGACGGGTGCGAGGGTCATTGCATCCGGGCTCGTGCTTCCTTCGCACGAAGAATTCACTCGAAGAGTTGGCCATGCGTCGCCGCCGGCGGAAATGTCGGCGCCGTAAACGGATCATCCCCTGTATATCGGGGAAGACAGGTGCGGTTGCGTTATGCGTTCCCGCGGTTCAGGAATTCACCGCAAAGGCGCGCGAAGGAAGGCCAGAGTCGGATGCCGACGGCGCTGGCGGCAATGTCGGCGCCGCTCATCGCCACGCATGCACAACTCGGAGAGTTAACCATGCGCTACCGCTGGCGGCAATGTCAGCGCCGCTCATCGCCACGCATGCACAACCCGCGAGGCCGGCTTCACATT
>CBHYLN010000109.1:0-17473 GCA_966128725.1 uncultured bacterium
TGCCCTTGCGCGGACGTTCGTAGAACCGATTCACCTGCGCGAAGGCCAGCTCCTCCTTCGAGGCAAACCCATACTGGTTGAACTTCGCCGCGTCCAGCGCCCGCTGGCGCTGATCTCTCAGCATGGAAGCCGGGTTCCACGGCGTGCGCTTCCACCGCTCGTTGGTGGCCACGGCGCCGATACGGTCGATCAGATCCTGCAACGTCGCCGCCGAGGAATCATCCTTCGATGGGCGCAGCTTCGGGAATTCCGTTGGCGTGGTGCCCGCAACCTTGCCGTACAGGTCGCGCACGTAGCCGAACACGGAGCGCACCGAATACGAATGGATGAAGCGCGTGCTCATGTCCTGAAACGCATGGCCGCGCACGGTGGTGGTTTTCTTGAACAGCGCGGCCCATATCGATGGATCGGCCTTCGGCCCATCGAGAATGGTCTTGGCGAACACCGAACCGCCACCGATGCGGAACTCCAGCTCGAACTTGCGGGCGTTGATCACGCCCGGCCAGTGATCGCCGCCGGGGTTCCAGAACTGCGGGAACATGCCCAACATCCCGTTTGGCACCCCGGGGTCCAGCCTGGGCGACACGAACACCGAAAGCTTCAGTCGATCGTTGGGTGCCCCCTTGGGGAGCACGGTGTAGGCAATGGATTGGTTCGCCATGTGACTCTATCCTCGTGATGTCGCACGCCGGGACTTGGCCGGCTGCCGCGAATGCTCTGTATGAATTTCGTCTGCTGGGAAGAACACCGATGCGGATGCCGCGCGTGGCGCTAACCGTGGCTAACGCACGAATGGCGGGTGGAACGGTCCCCCACTACTAGGCAACGGCGAACGCGTCGCAGTACTCGTTCCAGGGGTTCCACTCGGCCTCGGGTTCCATAAGCTGGCGGAAGCTGGGATCGCCGTTGGAGCCGGCGAACTTGCGCTCGCAGGAGATTTCCACCGAGAAGCTGAAGAAGATGATTTCGATCTCGATGGTCAGCGTGGCGCGGCCCACGCACTTGCCGCTTGAGAACTCGTAGATCAGTTCCAGCCGGAGCTCGATCGAGGCGGTAATCAACCCCAGCACGTTCACCGATCCACCAACACGGAAGTATCCGATAAGGCTGCCTTCCTTGCCCTGCAGCTTGAAATAGAATCCGCCCATCACGTGTACTTCGCCGCTGGCCACGCCGAAATCCAGGGCCAGGCTGGCGCCGAACTCGAAGGCGGCCTCCAGAAGCTGCACGCCACCGGGGTCGAGCGTGATGCCGAAGAACCCGCCGCCGCCGATCATCGATACGGTAAGGATGAACGGATTTTCGCGCGTGCAGAAGTTGAAGTTGACGCTGAGCGGATTGCCGATGAACGGAATGCAGAAGCCGGCCCCAAGGCTCATGTTCTGCATGCTGAACACGCCGAAGGCGATGTTGGGAAGGGCGATGGAGAAGCTGGCCTTGATGCCCTCGGCCGTCACGTCGATGCCGGGCGGATCGCTGAAACCATCCAGCGGGATCAGGCTCTTGAGCGCCTCGACAAACGAAAGCGGCCCAACGAACTCGATGCCGGCCAGATCGACATCCACCTCCGGCTTCTTGCCGGCCAGCGCCACGAACTGCACCTTGTTGAACTTCAGCTTGATGAAGCTTGCCGGGGCAATCAGGTCCAGCGTGAAGTTCTCCAGCCCGCAGATCGCATCGATGGAAGCTTCGGTGTTGCCGTCGGTTTTGGCGCGCACCTCCACCGAGATCACGAAGTGGGCCGGCTTGCCTCCGTTGGAGTTGATGAACAGCGGATGGCTGGGATCAAATCCCCACGAGGTAAGCGCGGGCTTCCACTCGAACTTTACCTTCATCTCCTTGATGTTCTCCACCGCCTTGATGAAGTTCTGAACCGCATCAAGGAACTCGGCGCCGGAGTCGATCAGCTTGCGGAACTGATTCAGCTTCTTCTCCGCCTCGCGCCGGATGGTGTCCTGCATGTCGGCCACCTTCGGGATGGAGATGTAGCCGGTGCCCAGGGCATTCAGATCGGTGATGAACGTGTCGATGGCGCCGGGAAGATCCGGCAGGTTGGTAACCGCGGCCAGGATGGCATTGATATCATCCTTCAGCTTCAGAACCTTGGTGGCGAATGCGCCGCCAGCCTTGATGATCTCGCTGACGTAGGAAAGGAACGCCTCCACATCGTTCAGGAATCCTTCCACTGCGTCCAGGGCCTCGGTCACGAACTTCGGGATCAGGTCGGCCGCGTCCAGCCCGATCTCCTGCACGATATCCCAGATGTCGATCACGCCAAACAGCTTGGCGGGGATGCCGGCCGCGAAGCTGCCGAAGAAATCCTTGGGATCGAACTTGCCGGAACCGCCGAACTTGCTGACCGCGTTGTCGCCGGCGATTGGCCCGGCCAACCGCGACAGCGCCGAAATCTTCATGTTCGGCTTCACCAACGCGCCGGACTTGTCACCCTTGCCGTTAAAGTCGAGGTTCAGCTCCTTGCCCGGCAACAGCTCAAGAAACACCTGACCAGGATTACCCGAAGTGTAGCCATTCTTAAGGAAGATGTCGCTGAACCGAACCGTGGTTGGCAGGTTGCTGCCGGTCATGTGCTTGGCCACGGGCAGGCGTAGCTCGGCTGCGCGCACCACCGGGAAGAACCTGGGCTTGGCGGCGGGGATGTTGTCGTATGCGGTGGCCTGCGGCACCTGCACGCCGAAGGTAACGCCGTCGGCGGCGAACTGCGTGTCGCCCGGCTTCACGCTTTCGGTGAACGCCATCTGCTGGCCGCTGATCGCACGCTTGCGCCGAGCCTCGTTGCCGGGCTCCTCGTACTTCTTGGCGATGTCGTCCACCAGGGTTGATGCCCAGGGCCGGTCGTTCTCCTCCTTGCCCAGGAACACCAGCGGCACGGAAACCTCCACATTGTTGCCGCCCACATCCTTGAGCACCATGTGGAACAGGAAATCCTTGTTGTTCACACGCGGCCAGAAGGCGCTTTGCAGCTTGCCGGGCCAGATTTCCGAGAGCTCGGGCGGGTCCAGATTGGGGGTCACCAGCGTGGTGATGCGCGCGCTGGTGAACGGCATCTGCAGGTCGATGTTGATGCCGTCGGTCCCGCTCAGCAGATCCTTCATCACCAGATCACTGTTGCGCAGCACTTTCTCCGGCTCGCGCACAACAATGAACATGCGCTGCCGCATGTAGGCGACCTTCACCGAAGGGTTGCCCGGATGCGGCTGCAGCTTCCGCTCGGTAACCTTGATCAGCGACGCGTAATGGCCGAACGGGAACAGGAATCCGGCGTACACCACACGCACGTAGTGGTCGCGGCCCATCGTGCCACGATGCCGCCATTCCTCCACCGAGAACCCGGAGGGCAGCGTCTGGCGCGGCCATGCGCCGCGCACGTTCATCCACGCCCCCATCGAGCTGAGCATCAGCCGATCAACGGCGATTGGCAGGGGATCGTACTGCTTGCGGCTGGGACCGTACAGCAGCGTGAAGTTCGAGGAAAGATTGGCGATATTGACACGGTCGAACCCATCCAACGACATCCGGAACGGCGAGTTGGAATGGTCCGGCACGATGGTTTCGGTGCCGGGCTTCACCTCGGTTGCCCAGATGGCGCGGATCGTGCGCAGGCGGGGATCCAGCTCGTCCACCTTGCCGTTGTCGCGCACGCCAAGCCGTGTGTGCCATAGCTCCACGCGGCCGGTGCGCGGCCCGTACACGGGCTTCAAGGCATGTGCCCACGCCCCGAACTTGTTCGGGGAGATAAACAGGTGATACGGCGCCTCGATCGCGGTTTCGTTCAGCAGCGGCGCCCGGAACGGTGGCCGTGTTATCGCAATCCCGCCATAATACTTGTTGAGCACCTCGTCGTATTTGGCATCGTTCAGGCTCAGGTACGATCCCGACCCCTTGTTGATCTTGTCCAGTGCGCCGGCGCGGCTGGCCACGATCAACTGCGAGGCCTTGCTCACCCTGCTGGTGGCCGCCTTGTTGACCGCCGCACCACCCAGCGCCACACCCTTGCTGGCATCAAGCTGCATCTTGAAGCTGTTGCCGGCATACTTCAGCACACCACTGCCGATAATGCCGGGCTCCACCAGATACCAGTTGGGTGTTTTCGGCGGCAGCGCGTGCGGCGCCACGTGCATGTCGAGCTGCCCACACAGCTTCAACAACTCCTCAAGCGTGCAGTTGATGCTGGAAACCGAGGACGGCACCTCGAACGCCACGCGGCTGAGACCGGCCATACGGGATTGCACCGGCGGCACGTACGGGGCAGGCACGCCCGGCATCCCATCCTTGCCTTCGTTAGCCTTGTCGGGGTCGTTGTCGTTCCCCTTGGCAACCGGATAGCCGCCGGCGGTTTCAAAGAAGGCTTCCTCGGTGATGTTCTGCGGCTGAAACCACACGATGATCTTGGCCAGGGCCGTGCCCCGCACCAATGTGGCCGGCTGGCCGCTGTTTGGGGGCGCGGGTTTTACGGACAGACCCTCGAACTGGAAGATCAGCACCACCAGATCCTCGGGGCGCAACATCGCCGCGGCGGCGCTGTTCAGCAACACCGCCGGCACTTCGTCCGGACTGTTGGGATTAAACGCGATGTGATTGCCGCCGGTGATGGCCAGGGATTTCGGGGCACGATCCAGCAGGGCCAGCCGCGTGCCGGGGGCCGTGGTGGCCGGGCGGGCGATACCGCCCCCGTGCAGCGGCATGAACGTGGCCTTCATTGCCGGGGCAATATCCTGCCGTTGGATCATGCCGTTTGCGCCGGCAATCTCGAACAGGCGCCCCTGCTCGTCGTCGCCGATCAGCACGCTTACACCACCCAGATGCATCCACATCGGCGAGCTGCCATAATTGGCAACCAGCGCGGCGTGCCGCTGGGGGCCGTCGAACCCGATGGCGAATCGTGGCTGGCGCAACGGAAGCGCGAAGACATCTCCGTCATGATTACGGAAATCCCGGTGTACGACCGCGGCAATCCGCTCGCCCCGCCCTTCGGCCACCAGCGCCGCTCGGGCACGGCCGGTGCGCGCTTCGGAGAACTCGGCGTGCACGGTATCGAAGGTGTCGTGGCCGGTATGGAATCGCCACCCGCCCAAATCGCGCGCGCCGGGATCGATCGCCCATTGGCCTTCCTGGCGTTCGAGCGTAACAAGCGTGCGCCGCGCGCCGCCGGAACGCAACAGGCTGGGGGTATCCGGGGTGGGTATCGAAAGATGCGCCAGGCCTGCGGGGGCATCGGCGCCAACACCGCGCAGGCGGGCAACGGCATCCCCTTCAAGGCTCATGTGCCAGTCCGGAGCAAATCGCACGGCGGCGCGGCCGTTGAACTCCAGGTTGGTCTGGTCGTCCATCGGCAGTTGGTGGGCATCGAGCTTCACGTTTGCTCGTGCCGGTTCGGTCCCCAGCAGCCAGGGCTCCAACGGCATCGAGCACGCGAACCCGCCAAATGCCAGGCGCAGATCCATCGTACGCCGCATCAGCCCCGGCCGCACTTCCAGCGTCAGGTCCGCCGGGATATTTGTGCCCGGATACCGCGCATTGCGGAGTTCTATCCGGATCCGGCGTTCGGATTGGTCCACCGTAAGCGTGGGCGACCCCGCTAATCGGCGCGCATCAACCACAAACCGTTCACGCCCGCCCAGAATCAGGGCAACACGTTTTCGATCGTGGGGGATGTCAAACGACCCAGCCAGCAGCGAGCGCGCGGAGTTCACCGCCGGCGCTGCCGCAACGGCCACCCCGCCGGCCAGCGCCATCATGCGCCGCCGCGACATTGACGGGCCGCCACCGGATTCGGCGCCGGGCGCGCCAACGGCATCGCCCGCCGGAGCGGTGGCCTGCGCCACTATCGCATCGATTTCGTTGCCGCGATGTATGCGCGGAAGAAGGTTCTTCCGTAATGCTTGCAGATTCAGTCGCGCTGGCTTCATTGGCTCGTGCTCCCCTCGATTCGTATCGTCGGAGGTCGGGATGTTGCCGCTTGCATACTCGGACGAATGCGGCGGCTTGATTGGAGGGATCGGCGTGGTCGTCGTCCGGCAATTGGTTCAGGCGGCATCGTGTATCGGCGCGAACCACGCGCACGCTACATAAAGCAGCGGTTGAACCAATGCCGGTTATTCGTTGCAGGATCTAAGCAGTTCCTTTGCAACTTCCATAAGGATTTTCTTGTAGGCATCGTCGGCGGCCTTCAAATCCGTCACGTTCAGTTGCAGCTTGTTTGGATCGGCGAAGATCGTCCGCACGTCACCGTCCGGATTGAACTGCACGGTGCCACGGTTGCCCGGATTGAACGTGGGATTAAACGAGGAAGGCGTTTTACCGCTGATGAGGATGCTGGTGGAATCCACACGGTTCCTGCGCGTCGGCGGATTATCATCGCCCTCGTCGGTAGGGATCTTTCCGTACTCAAACCACCAGATCTCGCTTTCGCCAATCGGGAACCCATCACTGAAGGCCTTTATCTGCCATGCATACCGATGTTTCACCACAAACGGGCGCGAGCTGATGGGATACGGAAATACCTGCGTGGGAATGTTGCTGCGATCGAACCATGCCGGATTGGCCTGCAGGGCATCGTACGCCGTTTGCCGACCCAGCACCTCCACGATGCGCAACTGGTACGTTGGGCGCTGGCCAGCACGCAACGGGCTTGGCGGCAGCCAGCTGAACGTTGGTTGCCGCTCGGTAACGGTGGATTCGTCCGGCGGGGCAACCAGTATTGGTGGTGTAAGCACCTGCACGCGCTGGTCCTTGCAGTCGGTGGCAAGCACTTCGGACCCGCAATCATTCCGTACTTCCACGCATATGCGGTATTCGCCGGTTGGCGCCTGGCCGGTACGGAGAAAGATCTGCTTGTAGCGGTCGTCGTAGTAGTTGGCGTCGATCGGTTGGATCTCCGCGCCGGTGATGATCTTGGTGCCTGGCGGCACACGGAAGCGGGCTGTGGTGGCATCCACCAGCAGCTTGCCGATACCGGTTTCGGTAAGCGTTCCGAACAGGCAAACCGTATACGTGGTGGTCGATCGGTTGACGATTTTGATACGCCACAGATCGGCAACCTTCAGCTGGTTTGGTGCCGGTTGAAACAACTGTACGGTGATGTCCGGCGACTGCGCCGTAAGATCCCCGGTAATGATGAAGGCCGCCGCGGCGACCAGGATCATGGTTCGAAGCAGGTGCGCAGCAATCATCTTTCCTCCTGTTTATAGGAGCGCTCGTACAAATCAAATCCGCCATTCGAAACACGCCGGACCGCAGACCAGGGATTTTCTGCCTGCCGACGCACCCCAAAGAACGTTTCGTTGGCAATCCGAATGCCGAGCAATTACGTAGGGTTGAATGTTACGAAGAACATCAGGCCCGACCAAGGGTACCAACGGCATAACGACGAAATAATCTCGTAGGTTTGCACGGAATCGCTGAACTGGTGAATAAAACAGTGGGATTCGATGACTATATGCATCACCGGAGCCACCGGTTTTGTTGGGCAGGCGGTTACCGCGGCGGCCGTACACGCCGGGCACACGGTACGGGCAATCGTACGCCAGGGTTCGGCACATCGGCTGATGGAATCGCCGCATTGCATTCCGATCGAAGGCAACGCCTGCGTGGTGGATGATCTGGCCAGGGGCCTGGCAGGCTGCGAAGCGGCCATCCATCTGGTTGGCATCAAGCGCGAGCAGATTCGGCGTACCGGCCTCACCTATGCGGATGTGGATGTCGGTTCGGCACGCGCGATGGCCACGGCGATGCACCGTGTTGGCATGCGACGCCTTCTGCTGCTGAGCGCCGGAGCAATCGGCAACAGCGTTTACGTACGCTGCAAGGCCGAGGCCGAACGCGTCGTGATGACAGCCGATCTGGACTGGACGATTTTCCGTCCTTCGTTCATACTGGGCCCAGGGCAGCGATGGCCCATCCTGCTGGAACCTTTGTTGGCCCTTGCCTCGATTCTGCCGGGTCGGCTGGGTGAGATTTCACGACTGGCGCGCTCGGTCAGCCGCGAGGAATTGGCCGGGGCGATGATCCGCGCTCTGACGGACCCGGAATCGATTCGCGCAATTGTTGACGTGCCGGCAATACGCCGCATGCGCCGTCCCCACCCCCCCGGGAACTGAGCGTGCAAGCGATTACGGCAATTGGGAGAATACGCAATCAAAGAGGTTACCGCTGAACAGCATGGTACGATATCGGAGGCATGCGGCCGGCACAACCGGCAGCGTATCGCCGCCGGCAGCCGACGGAATCGGCAGCGCTGCTGGCAGTTTTGTATCCGGGGGATATATTGTGCGCATGAGCGAGACTACGATACAGCCTACAACCGACGCTCACCTTCTTGAACGCATTGCCGCGAAGGACCAGAATGCACTTGCCGATCTATACGATCGCTTCTCGAAGGTGCTGTATGGAATCATCCTGGCCGTTGTTCGCGATACCGACGACGCCGAGGACATCCTTCAAGAGGTGTTCATTCAGGTTTGGCGGAGCGCGGGCACGTATCAGCCGGCACTTGGCACGGCAAAAACCTGGCTGATCCGTTTGGCGCACAACCGCGCGATCGATCTGCTTCGGTCACGGCGCCATAAGCAGAAGAAGATGGAGATCGGCGGGCTCGACAGCAATGACGCCGACTTCCGAACCCCGACGGATTTCGTGTCGGACTCCACCTGGCAGGCTGCCGTGCAGAAGGAACAGGCTGCGTATGTATCACATGCGCTTGCACAGTTGCCCGTTGAGCAACGCAGGCTTATCGAGCTGGCATTTCTGAACGGATTCACTCATCAGGAAATCGCGCAACAGACAGGAATTCCGCTTGGCACGATAAAAACCCGGATCAGAAGCGGAATGTCCGTACTTCGCGCACATCTGCAGTTCGTGGCCGAAGAGGTCAGAAACTAGCCAACGGCATGGCAACGTGCCACGACGTAGAGATGGGCGCCACGGGAGAGATGACAGGACGGTCCCCCCGATGCACACGATGACATAATGAAACGACAATGGTGGCAAGCGCGCCGTGTTATCGCTTGTTCCCAAGACCGAAGCAATGGATATGAACAACAATACTCCCCCCCAGGACGAATTGGACAACGCGGACTTATACGCGCTGGGTGCGCTGTCGCCCAGCGAGACCGCTGCCTATGAGGCGGCGCTGTCCGCGGGCACGGCTGACCAGCAGCAGGCGGTTGCATCGCTTGAGACCGCGGCCGCGCTTGCCGAGCAGATGGCCGCCGCGATGCCCGCCCCGCGTCGTGCGGTGAAGCATGCAATCATGTCGGCAATTGCAGCGCCCGAACCCGACGATCAAGAGGGCAAACAGGTGTTCCTGCGGGCCAACGAAGGCGAGTGGGTGGAGATGGTGCCCGGCATTACCGTTCGTGTGCTCCACACCGATACCGAGTTGGGACGTACAACATTCCTAGCTCGCCTGGCGCCCGGTGCGGTGCTGCCGGCGCATCGCCATGTGGGCCTGGAGGAATGCCTTGTGCTGGAGGGCGAACTTTATGTGGACGGTCACACGCTTGGCAACGGCGACTTCACCGCGTCGTATTCCGACAAGGTGCATCTGGACACGCACAGCGACAGCGGCTGCCTGCTGTTGCTCAGCTCGCCGATGAGCGACGAATTTCTGGATCACTAGCGCTGTGCCCTACACGGGCGCGCGCTGATACGCAACGGAACGGGAGAGGCTTGGCAACAGGTCTCTCCCGTTCCGCGTTATCGGGCAGCCATTGTAGAAGTACCCTTTTGGGGGAATTGAAATTCCGGTGGATGCGCCGTAGGTTTTTGCCGTGAACTGACATGTAGTAAGAATTGGAGAATCATCATGAAGTATGAATCGGCAAACACGGCCCTGATGGCAGGCACAACGCCCAGCGCATCAAACACGCCGGGCACGAAGCGCGCACAATCGAAGGGCCGTAAGCATCACGAACACGAGGCTGAAACCGGTCCCCGTACAATCAAGTCATCCCCCATCGGAACACGCCTTGGGCGCGAATTCATCCACGAGGCCGTTCGTGCAGTGGTGCATGCCCGGAGGTGACGATGGCAAACAGCCTCAACACCACCCCCACCAACAACGTCTTCATCAACTGCCCGTTCGACCACGCGTACAAGCCCCTGTTCGATGCCATTGTCTTCACGGTAATGGAGGCCGGATTCAGGCCACGATGCGCGCTCGAAAGCCGCGACTCCGGGCAAACCCGGCTCGATAAAATTGTTCAGATCATCCGCGAATGCCGGTTTGGTATCCACGATCTCTCGCGGACAGAGTACGGTACAACCGGCCTTCCCAGATTCAACATGCCGTTCGAATGTGGCCTGTACTGGGGTTGCATGCACTACGGCGGCAAGCACCACGCCAATAAATGCATTCTGGTGCTCGACACCGAGCAATACCGCTATCAGCAATCGTTGAGCGATATCGCCGGGCAGGACATCGCAGCGCACGGCAATCAGCCAACCACGGCCATACACCGCGTACGCAGTTGGCTGCGCAGCAGTTCACACCGCACGAACATCCCCGGCGGCAACGCCATTGCCGAACGTTATCAGCGATTCCAGGCAGACCTTCCAAACCTGATTCGCCGAGTGGGCATCACGATGCAGGAGATACGCTCGGCGGAGTACTACGGCGACTATCTGGAGATGATCCGTGCCTGGATCATCGAGAGCGACACAACGCGCGCGCAGCCACTGCCGCAGCCAGTGTAAAACCCGCTCGCTGCGCCGCCCCGCCTGGCACCATGCACTCCTTGAAACGCCAAACGCCGATCAGTGCGTGATCGGCGTTTGTGTTGTTTTGATTGCACGTATCGGAAGGGCCTTCCCTACGCCTCGGCAGCAACCGGCTGGCTCTTGCGCGCAGCCCCGTTGCGCCCCTCGGTAAAGCGCACCGAAACGATCTTCGAGACGCCGTCCTCCTCCTGCGTCACGCCGTACATGGTATCGGCCGCCGACATCGTGCGCTTGTTGTGGGTCACGATGATGAACTGCGTATCGTGCACGAACCGGCGGATAAGCTGCACGAAGCGGTCGATGTTGGCATCGTCGAGCGGGGCATCCACCTCGTCGAGGATACAGAACGGTGACGGCTTCACCAGATAGATGGCGAACAGCAGCGCGATTGCCGTAAGCGTCTTCTCGCCTCCGGAAAGAAGGTCGATCGAATGCGGCCGCTTGCCGCGTGGCTTGGCGACAATTTCGATGGGCGCTTCCAGCGGATCACCTTCTCCAAGCTTCAGATCGGCCTCGTCTCCCTCGTAGAACAACGAGGTGAAGATGTCGATGAAGTTCTTGCGGATAAGCTCGAAGGTTTCCTGGAACTTGTTCTGCGCCGTGTCGTTGATCTCGGCGATCGTCTCCATCAACGTCTTCTCGGCATTGCGCAGGTCATCGCTCTGGTTCTTCAGGAACTCGTAGCGTTCGTTTTCCTCGCGCCACTCCTCGTAGGCCAGCAGGTTGACCGTTCCCAGCATCTTGATGCGGCCCTTTGCCTGGCGCAACGATTCGCGCAGGTTGCCCATCAAGGTTTCGTTGCCTTCGTTCTCAAACTCCTTCGCCTCCAGATCAACCTCCAGCTCCTCCTTGCCGCGCTGCACCATTGCCTCGGCGCGCATGGTAAGCTCGCTGATCTTCATCTCCAGCTCGTGTGCCTGGCCCATCGCCGATTCGTACCCACGACGCTCCTCGCGCAAGGCTTCGGCGTGTTTGCCGATCTCCTCACGCTTGGTGGCCTGCAACACCACAACTTCCTCCAGCTTCACGCGGGCATCAACCAGTTCGGCGCGGAACCCCTCCAACTGCCCCTCACCTTCCTCGAAGGTGGATTGCAGCACTTCAAGCTCGTCCTCGGCACGCTCGCGCTCGGCACGACGCTGCTCGATCACGCGCTCGGCATTTTCGCGATCGCGCCGGATGCGATCCAACTCCGCCACGGCACTGCGTTCCTCGCCGCGCAGTGTTGCAAGCTCCACCTTCCGCTCGTTCAGCACACGCGAGCGCTCGGCATACTCGGCCTCGGCGCGCTCCAGCTCGGTCGCAAGTTCGCGCGCATTCTGCTCGGCGCTCTCCTGCTCGGCCCGCAACGCGGCACGGCGCGGCTCGGTCCCCTGAAGCTGCTCGGCCAGGCGCGCCATGTCCTCCTCGAACCGCGAGCGCTCCACATGGTGCCCTTCCAGCAGTTCCTCGGCCGACTCGCGTTCGTACTCAATCTGCGCGCGGCGCTTCTCAACCTGGCCAAGCTCCTGCTGGGCACGCCGGATCGCGTCCGACAGGCTTCCAAGGTTCACCTCGTTATGCAATGCCGAGGTATGCGCGATCTGCTCGTCCAGATTCGCCAACCGATCGCGAAGCTCGTCGGCCTCGCGCGCAAGGCGCTCCACCTGCTCGCGCTTGCCGATCGTGGTTCCCTCGTCCTTGGTCTGGCCACCGCCGCGCACAATTCCGCCTGCCTGCACGGTAACACCATCCAGCGTCACCGCCTGTTCGGCAATACCACGCGACACGGCCTCGGTAGCGTCCTCCAGCGTGCGGACAATCAATGTGTCGTTCAGCAGATGGCGGCGCAGGGCATCGTGCTCGGCCGCCGACGTGCACAGTTCACCGGCCCAGCCAAGCGCGTCCACACCCTGAGCCGCAGGCCGGGGGCCAACGGCCGGAACGCGGTCCACGCAGACGAACGTCACCTTCCCCTTTTTGTTCGAGGCCAGCGAGGCCATGCCGCGCTTGGCGTCCTCGATGGTGGGGACAATCAGATAATGGGCAGCGCTGCCCAGGGCAGCAGCCACGGCACGCCGGTACTCCTCGGCCGTGGAGATGGCCTCCGAAACAGTAATGCGCTCCACGGGTGTCCAGTCCGGCTGGTCCACAAGGAACCGCACGGACTCATCCTGATCCACAAGGCCCGAAAGAAACTCGATGCGCGACTGCCGCGAGTTGATGGCGTTGTGCAGCTCGATGGTGGCCGTGCGCAGTTCGTTGATCTCGCCCTGCAGCCGAGCCTTGGCTTCCTGCCCGGCCTCGAACTCGCGCTGGGCCGCATCCAACGCTTCCTGGGCGGCACGCAGTTCGGCCTCAACGCCAACAATGGCCTCGGCGGTGGCCTCAAGCTCGAACCGGGCCTCCTCGTCCTGTTCGGCGAACTGTTCCAGGCGCGCGGCAATCGATTCGATGCGCGCGCGGGTGCGTTCCTCCTCACCGCGCAGTTCGGCAATGCGGTTGATTACCGAAATCACCTGATCCTGCGAGCCCTTCGCTGCCTGCCGCCGCTTGTTCACCTCGGCTTCAGCGGCGCTCATCTCCGATCGCAACTGTTCGAAGTCCAGATCCGACGAGGCGAGCTGTTGGCGAATCGCCTCCAGCCCACGCTCCACCTCGGCGCGATCGGCCACCATGGCTTCGATACCGCCTTCGGCCTCGGCACGATCGCGCTCGGCACGGTCGATGATCGCGCTCAACGAACGGCGGCGCTCCTCGGCCACGGCCCGGCGCTGCTCCAGTTCGGCAATCCGCGCGGTGATGGCGTTCACATCCTTCTGTGCCTCGGTGTGCGCGGTCTCGATTTCGGCGTACTCGCGCTCCAGCTCGGCCAGCACGGCCTCCTCTTCGGCGAGCTGTGAGTCCAGCTCCTCCTTGCGCGAACGCACCTCAACCAACTTCTCCTGCAGGGGCGCGATGCGGCGCACTGTTGCGCTGTACTCGCGTTCCAGGATCTCCACTTCAAGCCGCTTGCGCTCGGCATCGATTGTGGTGAACTCCTCGGCCTTCTTTGCCTGGCGTTCCAACGACCCAACCTTCTTGGCAACCTCCTTGATGATGTCGTTGACACGCATCAAGTCCTGCTGTGTGCTGTCCAGCTTCCGCAATGCCTCGCGGCGGCGCACCTTGTACTTGGTGACGCCAGCGGCCTCCTCGAACAACTTGCGGCGTTCGTCGGCACGGTCGGAGAGGATAGTCTCGATCATCTTCAACTCGATAACCGAATAGGCGTTCGAGCCCATGCCGGTATCCATGAACAGGTCCACGATGTCGCGCAGGCGGCACTGGGTTTTGTTCAACAGATATTCCGAGTCGCCGTTGCGGAACAGACGGCGCGTGATCGTGACTTCGCTGTATTCGGTTGGGAGGATTCCCTTGGTGTTCTCGATGGTGAGCGACACTTCGGCCATGCCCAACGGACGGCGCTTGCCGGCGCCGTTGAAGATCACGTTCTCCATCTTGTCCGATCGGAGAACCGATGCTTTCTGCTCGCCGATTGCCCAGCGAATGGCATCGATCACGTTGGATTTGCCGCACCCGTTCGGGCCTACGACAGCCGTGATACCATCGTTGAACTTCAGTGAGGTTTTGTGGGCGAAGGACTTGAAACCGATGATGTCGAGTTTGCTGAGATACATCGAATGTGAAGAACGAATGTAGGGTCTGACAGAAGGCGGTCGGAAGATACGCGATTTCGCGTGAAGTGAGCGAAGGGGCGTTGAAAGCGTGACCGGTTGGTCAAAATCGGGGATTCACGTTGGGCATGTGATATGCCGCGCGAGCGAAGCCGGCGCGTTCCGCCCGGAAGGATTCGGCGCACGCGAATACGGGCAGCACAACGGCTGCGCGTGCCGTTGCAGCAGCTCATCGGCGCATACACACTGCTCCGCGCGCAACGCTCGGAAACAAACGGCATGGCGCTGCCCTGCAATGGCAATGCCGCCGTTGGTACAGGCCGATAACAGCCCCGCCACGGGCAAACGGCCAATCGCATGCCTGCGGTCCACCAGGCCGCGAGCACCGAAACACATGCTTGCCAGGCTGTCCCCAAAATCAATTGTCGCCGAAGTCTCAGCGCCCAAGCCGTCGCGCAGCCCCGCCACGAGCAACCCCTTCACCGGACACGATCTGTGTCATATGTGTATCGGCAGCGGCACGGGCGGCGCGCTGAACCGATTCATCGAGTGGCGGGTTGGCAATCGAACGCATCAGCGTTTCGATTGGCGTGTTGCGTGAGCGCTGAATGCTTACCACATACAGCCCCGGCTCTGCCTGGTTGATGCTAACTATCCTGCTCATGGCGGTCCATAGTCGTTGATCCACCGGCGCGGGGCGACGATAGTGGCGCCTGGAGTTCATAACCATAACGATGCATATTCGGTACAATCCTGAAAATACTGCGCCAGTTTTGTCAGCTTGCGCAGCCCCCCTTCGGAAAGGAGCTCATTGGCCACTTCTTCATCGCAAACGTTCACGTTGATCGTCCCCACGCAACTGTATCGATCGCCGGTCCATCGAAGCACCGGGAAGCTCATGACCATCTTGATCTCTCTGGTCATCTCCAGCTTCCAACCCCGTAGCCGTGCTGGCCCATGCGCCGGATCGCGCAAGTCCGCTATCATCGCCTGCTCGGTGATGAACGCGGTTGCCGAGGCCCCCTCGCCCCACACATAGCTAAAGAGTCGAACATACCAGAAGCGCAACGCTTTGTCGCGATTGCCGTGGCGATATCCATAGTGGTACACCTGCCGTAACCGTCCGATGTTGACATGCCGCGATAGATGCAGATACCCCGTCCGTTGCATCACGTTGAACCGCAGATCCCCCGACAGGCTTCGACGAAGCTTGTCGATCTCTCCACCGAATACCTGGTCAAAAGCGCTGGCCCGAAGTTCCTCGAACCGAAGAAACGGCCGATAGACCTGTTTGTATTGGGCAAAAAGCGTGATGGCGACAATCAGGAGAATCCCCTCGATCCGCAGCAACAACAGGTGCCGGTCGGTAAGCACGATTGGCCAGTCCAGCAGGCCGATCGTGAACCGTACCACCACTTCGGGCGCCTTGCCAAACACTTTCGGGACGTCGGAAATCAACGACAATGAAAGCGATAGCAACGTAAGAACGCCCACTATGAACAGGTGGAACTTCCTTCCGAGCATTACCAAATCAGATTGTTGTGGCGGTTGTAACCGGAACCAATATACGAACGCCGGGAGGCGATTCAACACCCAACCCGAAAAAAGTAAACCGGCCCTTGCCGTATGCCGTTTTGGCAGACATCAAGGGCCGGCTTTGCTTTCAGGCGCCCGGCTTGGGCAACCCCGCTGCGGCCTGTGCACAACGGGGCCAACCGCCCGGCGCACATCTTCCGCGTTCGCGAACGGACTATCGCCCGCTGTACAATACGCTGATGCCGTCGCGCAGGTAGCTGAACGTGGCGTTGGTTTCGCCCGAGGTCACCAGCAGCAACACGGTAAGCGCGATCATGCCGCCGATGGCATAGCCGTACACCTTCAAGGGACGCACATCATAGATCACCGCGGTGCCACGCAGCACACGGTACAGCATCCACAGCACCACCAGCAGCATCACCGAGAATGAGATCATGCCGGCATTGGGTTCGCCCAGCGCCCGATACAGTACCATGCCTGGAATGATCAGGATAAGCACCGGGAGCGCACCCCACACCGCGATGATGTAGGCGTCGGTAAAGAAGATCTTGTTGCGTACGAACACGGCGCAGCCGCGGATGAGCGCCGCCACAACCAGCATCAACACGAAAAAGAACACCGTGAAGAGCACGATGGCCAGCGCCGGCCGCCAGATCACATGGTTCAGCAGTTCCTTGATTCCGTCGGACGTAATCACGGCGCTCAGCGTGGCATCGAATCCCTCGTCCATACGGTAATAGTAGCACAGCGAGGCCACGATCACGGCGAAGGTTACCGATATCACCAGCCCCAGCAACGAAGTCTGGACGTTGGAAAGGATACGCTGATCGCGGATGTCGGCGTAGAAGTTGTACGGCCGCAGCAGCGCTCGCGAAACGTTTTCACGGAACCGGCGCGAGCTGTTGATAAGCAACAGGAACACCACCGCGCAGCCGATGCCGGTGGCAATGAACAGGATGGTGGATGGCGGCGTGTAGTCTCCGATCTGCACGTCCGGAGTCTTCTGTTCGGTGTACAACGCCGTGAGCATCGTGGCGCCCTGCCGAAGGTCGCGATCGAGCCCGAAGATGCCACAGCTGGCGAGATACTGTTCGCTGTTGTTGGCGGTAAGCAACGGACGGTCGGTACGGTAGTCGTTGAACGACCAGTAGATGCCGCCGGCCAGCTCGGCCTCCATCAGGATGTTGTTCACATCGGCGATGTACTTGGCCTGTGCCTCTATCGAGATGGGATCCTTGTACCCAAGGTGATTGCCCAACTGCACGAACTTGCCGTAGCCAAGCAGCACCAATGGCCGCTCGCCCTTCAGCTCCTTCTTTATGATGCCAATGGTTTCCTTCAGCCGCACCGGGTCGGAATCGAAGGCATTGATGCCGGCAATATCAGCCAGCTTCCGAAGCGCGGGGTTGCTCCAGTCGGTTGCCGAGAAATAGAACAGGCGATGATCCAGCGAATCCATCCTGCCACGCAGCCTGCGTACGGCGGCCAAGGCACGATCGCTGGCGCCCGGGATCTGCGCGCTTAACCCGTATGCCACCACCGAC
>CBHYLN010000110.1:0-17370 GCA_966128725.1 uncultured bacterium
GTAACCACAATCCATCACACGAACTCGAAATCACAATGTGCACGTCGATAGAAGGCATGTATACCATCTGCAACGAGAATGAAAATGCACGCACGCTCGTTGCTCAGATCGGAACCGAGCTAATCGTTATCAAACCAGGGGACGTTTACACCGACGCCGATCCCTGTCATTTTCTGCAAGTCCTGGATGCCTTGCGGGTGTCGCAAACATTGGAGCGCCCAGGCGTTACGTTCGACTCCAAAGGCGGTGGTGACTCACGGACATCGGAAGAACGAATCAAGCACAACGAAGAAGCTTTGGAGAGAATTCGGCGTGCGTGTGCTTTGTCGTCCTATACCCCACCTCGTGGCACAAGTGTTCCTGCTGACCAAGTTGCGGCGCAACAACCGAAGGATGGTGACAATGCGGCCGCTCTTGGCGCGCCGCGAATTGCGTCTGGGCGGCCGATTGTGCTTCCACCAAAGATAAACGACAGTGATCCCATAGACCCTCAACAGCACATCGATGAAGGAAAGCCGCATCCGCGTATCGGTATGAAAACGCTCGCAGATGTTATTGGTGGTGATCCAGTTGACATGTTCTCGGGTGCGTTCACGTTGCGTGAGTTGGATTTGATAGTGCCAAGCGCCACTGTGGCTCTAACATTCTCGCGCGTGTATCGCAGTGGTGATCTTTTGCATAAAGGGCCTTTTGGGTGGAATTGGGATCACAACCACAATGTATATATCCGCGAGCTGGCAAACGGTGACATTGCTCGATGGAGTGGAAATTTTCGCGAAGATATCTTCACGGTGGCTGATGGCGGTGTTGGCTTTGAATCACCTGTAGGAATTTTTGAGAAGCTCGAGCGTGGCAATCAGATAGCTGGCCCCAGATTCATTATTTCGGCCACCGGAGGATCCCAATGGTGGTTTGATCGGATTACCTCCGACGGGAATAGAGTTCTGCTTTCAGAGGCGCGCGACAGGCATGGGAATCGTTTGACGTATTCCTATGATGAACAGGATCGCCTCCAGACAGTTGCCGACGATGATGGGCGATACCTTTCCTTCGCATATGGCAATTGTGGTCTGCTGGAGCACGTGAGCGACAGTAGCGGTCGTATCGTTCACTACGATCACGATCCGGATGTCGAGCATTTGATTCGCGTACGTTACCCTGAAACGAATGATCATCCAAGCGGTGTTTCACGTATCTACCACTACGAAAATTGGCGTTCGCATCCTGGGGTACAGCACAACATTCGATATGTAGAGGATGGTAATAGACGAACCTATGTTCAGAACGAGTATGATAGTGATCCTTCGAGTCCGTCATTCGGAAGGGTCCAGCGGCAGATCTATGGCGAGTTTACGTATCAATTTGGATACGAATATCTACAGTACGTGCCGAACGATCCCGCCTACATCTCCGAAGTTTCCCGCCAGACGTCGATGCTTGCACCTGACGGGACACTTACTGTGTACTCGTTCAACTATCGTGGCGACGTCCTGGATACACGGCAACGGTTGGTGAAGGATGGCAGTTGGCGAGTGGTGGTGTGGCAGCACGAATACGATGAGCAGGGCAATCAGATACGCGTGGTTGCACCGGATTTGTCCGAGGAATTGCGTGTGTATGCATCCCACGACGCGGATCCGTGTATGCGAGGGCGACTACTATCAGTGCGTCGGTCACCCAAACAGCTCCTACCAGGTCAGCCCGTTCCGCTATCCAGAGTGGTCTGGCAGGCGGCGTATGAACCGCGCTACCAGCTTGTGACGCATGTCACCGATGAAACGGGGGCGACGACGGAGTATCGCTACGATCATACGCTGAACCCGGCCGTACCTGGCAAAACTGGACGTTTGGCGGAGATAGTTCACCCTACAGCGACATTCCCTGGGCGCCCAGACCAGACCAGCGTAACGCGGTACGAAACCAATGCAAGAGGGCAGGTTGTCGCTGTTGTCTCGCCGACGGGCGTACGTGAGGAACGTATATACGAAGCGGGTGTCGGAATAACGCACGGATTTCTCCGTTCGCGCACGGTTGATCCTTCTGGCATCAGCCTGACCGATGAGTATAAGTACGACGCTCGCGGTTTTATGAATTCAGCGACGGATCCAACTGGTGCCGTCTGGACGTTTACCTATAACGCCCACGGAATGTTGGAGCGGAATGGCATACCTGAAATTGGAGGCAAGGTTGGCCAGGTTCGCTCGCACTACGATGCCGATGGGAAGTTGGTGCGAGTTGATCGACCTCGAGGTACGTATCAGGACGATAGCACTACCGATGAGTATATCTCCGAGGAAATTCAACGGAACGTATTGGGCCATACGATAAAGGTTGTTGCCGGTAGTAATACCGCAAACCCAAGAACTACAACGCAGGCCGTTGATTATCGTGGATATCCAGTTCGCCGTATTGATCCCGCAGGAACGGAATATGATTTTTTGTTCGATGAAAGAGGGTTGTTAATCCGTGAAATGATACAAGGAGGTGATGGCACACGGAAGTCGAAACGCCGAACCTATGATGTCGTTGGACGCCTTACCAAGGTTCGTGCGGGAGTGAGTTCCATGGTTGGCGAGACAACGGAAGGGGACGTTGTTACTGCGTACGAATACGATCCGTTTGGAAGGTTGCGACGCATGCATTTGCCCGGCGGAGCAACAGTGGTGTACACATGGGGCGACGCTAATCGATTGCTAGAGGAAGTAACGCGCGCCACACCCGGCGCCGATGAAGATCGGATTGTTGGATCGTGGAAAAGATACGATTACGATACACGAGGAAGAATGGTGCAAACCCACGAGCGTGTGTTTCGTGATGATCCAGACGTTTGGAGCGAGCTCACAACCCAATACTTCTACGATTCGGATGATCGACTTGTAAAAGTGATTGGCCCACGCGGCGATGTTGAGGAATTTGGATACGATTCCGCCGGACGAAAGAATCGCACGGTTGACCCAATGGGGAACGAGGTTCGTACCACGTATTTGCATGCAACACGAACAATCGTGCAGACACGGGACGACCTCGAGACTGGGGGCGTTGTCCGGACGCGTAGCTGGAGTCGTGTGTTCGATGAGCGGGGCCGGCAAGTGATGACGATTGCACCCGATGGAGCCGAACAGCATACCGAGTATGACGACCGTGATCTTGTTATGGCTGTCGTTTCCCCCACCGGCGTACGCAACGAAATGCAATATGGAGTAACCGGCGAATTATTGGAATTGCGGCAGGATGTTGATGCTCTGAACATACAGCAGCAATGGCGGTACGACCCCAACGGACGCACAACCCACTACATTGACCCTTCTGGCCAGATTACTAGGTATCTGTACGACGGCATTGGGCGCTTGATACGGACTGATAGCCCGGGCGGGGCGTTCAGAGAAACATATTATGATGCATTTGGTCGAGCCGAATGGGAGCGTGAGGCCAGTGGTGCGCGAACGCAGTTCTCATATGACGCCGCTGGTCGGGTGGTGTCGATGTGGGGAACGGCGGCAAACGGCGTTACGGAAGTTGCGCCGCATACGTTCACCTACGATGAATTCGACCGGCCGATCATCGCGGCCATTGGTGCAACAAGCATAACACGTGCGTATGATTCGGTTGGTCGGTTGATCCGTGAGGCTACCGGCGGCGTGGCGCTGGAGCGCTGGTACGATGACATGGCCGGTACCGTGGAATCACGATGGTCGGATGGGCGTCGGGAGCGTGCCACGACCAACCTGAACGGGTTTATTACCAAAGTAGAGAGGGTCGCATCCGGAACGCTTGGTGCCGGTGCCGCTACGATTGGCACATTTACTCCGAGCGGACCTAATCTGTTGGGCGATGCCCAATTGCTGGGTGGTGTTGCGCAGACGACGCTTTACGACGAGCGACGCCGGCTTGCGCAGATCGTGTATAGCAACAGCGGCACGCAATTGGAAGCCGTGGACTATCGATATGATAGTGCCAACCATCGCCGTATCGAGGCAATTCGCGAGATTCCGGTTCAGGTCAGCCGCCATCGTTTCGACGCCAGGAACCGCCTTACCAACACCACCCACTTGCTGACGCCACCTGCAGTGCGTGCCGGCTATTTTCAGGCGGATCATGATTTGGATATCCTGGATTTCGAAAGTACAACCTCACCAAGCGGCTTGCAGCTGGATTTCCAGCTTACCAATGCCGACGAACGAGTCTCGGTGACGGAGAATGGTACCGCCACCACGGCGTACGCGTTCACGGCAGGTCATCGGCTGGCGCAGGCCGGAGCAACATCCGTGACTCATTCTATCGATGGCGCTCGAGCCTCCGACGGTGCGATTGAATACGAGGTGGATGCGTTCGGACGGGTTACAGCGGTCAAGAGCGGCACAACGTATCTAACACGGTTGGAGTACGACGCCTTTGGCCGCCTGGCGGCGTTAACACCAGCAAGCGGCGTACGGCGATCGCTCACGTATTTCGGATCGGAATTGTGGCAGGAGTCCGAGGGCGGAACGGCTGTCCGGCAGTACACGCAACATCCAGCCCATGTTGGCGCATTGGCGGTACACACCACCGGTGAAACCTACACCTTGCTTGGCGACGCACGCAACAACTGGCTGGCTGCCGCCGACAGTGCCGGTGCCGTCCAGGAGCGCTATCGGTATCGTCCGTTCGGCGAACCAGAGACGTTTGCCCCGAACGGTACCCCGCGTGTGGGCTCCGCGATTGGCTTGGAGCCGTGGTTCGCCGGGATGCGCTATCTCGGCGATGCCGGCCTATACCTGGCCAGCAAACGGTTGATGGACCCATCACGCGGCATGTTCCTGAGCCCGGATCCGCTTGGGTATGTCGACAGCCCAAACCTGTATGCATATGCAGGGCATAACCCCATCGATGTCATCGATCCAACCGGGATGGCGGGGAACGTGACCACTGGCGGCCCGCCGGCCTCGCAGATACCAAAGGCGAGCATCAAGGAGATTGATGACGGCGTACGCTTCAAAGGCGGATTCTGGGATGATGTTGGTGATGCCGTTGACCTGTTCACCGAGGGTATTCGGCTGGGTGTTTCCAGCAGCATCGAATCGACGTTGAATCTGCTGTGGGACCACCAGGCCCTGCCCGAGCTTGTCAACAAAACCTGGGATAACGCCGTCAATGCGGCGGATACGGGCACGGCATTGCTCGGGCTGCAAGGCGATGAGGCCGATAAGAAAGCCGCCGAGAAGGTCCGCGAAGCTGTACGTACGGCAATCTCGGACTTTCAGAATACAGCGCTGGAAGATAAATTTGTCGTTGGCGGCATCATCGCCGAAAAAATTTTTGAAACAGCCGTTGGTAACAAAGCCGCCGGATTGCTCAAAGCTGAGCTGTCGGCGGGGCTGGGGATCACATCCGTTACGCGGATGCTTGCGGCCGAACGCAAGGTTGAAACGATATTCCTTACGTTCGAGGAGGGGATGTCGAAAGTGGAGTTCATCAAGAAGGCGAAGGCCCTGGAGCAGTTGGGGGAAGAGGGGAAGTTGGTGCGGGCTGCAAATCCGGTGGACAGAAATAGATCGAAAACAAGAGCATTTCGTGAGCAAATTAAGCAGAAAATCGAGCGTCAATATGGGCAACGGAATCCTGAATTTAGGGACAGGCTCTATGATCGTCTCGAAACGATGGACGTTGATCATATTCACGAATTGCAATTAGGTGGGAGTGACACGTTTGACAACATGAACATGTTAGATCGGATAACAAATCAGAAAATTGGACGAGATCAAATTCGCCCACAAATACGGGACCTCATCCCTGGAACCCTTATCAAAGTTCGATGGAGTATCATGCCATGAATGCAGCACTTCGTAGCACAATAGAGCGTGTCAGAACCCGTCTCGAGGCGGATTCCCGTTCGCGGGTGGATTGTGGGTACCTTCGACCTGCATCAATCGACGTCAGCTCGGTGCCGCGCGACATGCAGTGGTACGCCGATTTCCTTAGCGTCGCTGACGGCGGGGAGTGCGGCGGTGTCATCCTGTGGCGTTCGACCGAGATCGAGCGCTTTCAACAGTACTGCGATGGCCTAGCCGGTGGAAGGGAGAAGTGGTACTGTATCGGAGTGCTGGATGATGATCCTATCATTGTAGATCGTGCGACGGGAATGGTTCATTATTTCTTCTCCACATCCTTCGATGATCGAGACGGATATTATGCGAACCCAACAGATATATCACATCAGTTTGGTCGCGAAGATGAGTTTCTCGAGTACTATATATTCGGAGTTGGTCATCGAACCTTAATTGACTCCCAAGAGGATTATCCCTGGTTCAGATTGCTAGAAGAGTTGAACCAAAGCGAATAGTGAACGCGTGTTGGTACGTCAAAATTGTGTCATTGATGTAGACGATGCCTGCCGTATTGATTGCAATCAATACCGCGGAGTTATGGTTGTTGCTCCTTGTGAGCACGATATCCTTGAGGCCCTGTTCAATTAGATGCATACAAGCTGACCACCATGACCAACGAACTCGCGGAACGTATTGCCGCAGTGCAGCGCATGCTGCCCGATACTCTTAATGCACGTGTTGAAATAGGGAAACTCAACCCGCCAGCCGTGGATGCCGTGATCCCTGCGTTGCCTGCGACGCTTGCTCCGTACGGTGAGTTCCTCCGAGTTGTTAATGGCGCCGAATGTGGTCCGATGTACCTGTTTTCTGCTGAGAAAATAACTGGTCGTCAATTCTATGTAGCGGAAATGCCCGGGGGAAATGACACGTGGTACTGTATCGGCTCACTCATAGATCAGGCCATTCTAGTGAATACGATCAGCGGCCTGGTCCACTGGTATTTCCCGCCGACGAATGTGGCGTACGATGATTATTTAGCAAACCCATCGCGCCCCGAATATCAGTACGGTTCCATCGACCACTTCCTTACCACATACGTTTTTGGCGCCGGGTATGCCGATTTGGATCCAGAATCCACTGAAAGCGGCTGGTACCGGTTGCTTGAAGATTGTGGGCTGGTGTAGCCCCGCCACGGCGCCTGGCTGAGCCCGGACCCGCTGGGATATGTGGACAGCGCCAACCCCTACAGCTACGCGGCCGGCGACCCGATCAACCGCATCGACCCCAGCGGCCTGAGCACCGAGAAGGGCGGCGCCGGCGGTACCAGCGACAGCGCAACCGCCGCGGCCCCGCAGCAGCCCGCCGGAAGCGGCAAGCGCTCCCTGTTCTACGGGAACGGTGGGGGGCCGGGCATTCACGGCCCCGAGTGGCTGATGGACGTTACCGACGCGCTGCGCAAGGCCTCCAACGATGTCCGCGACGTGATCCGCGATGTGGTGGACGCCACGCTGGGCAAGCTGGGTGTTGTGGGCCAGTTCCTGGGCGGCATCGTAAAGCGTGGGTTCGATTACGCGTTGATGACCCAGCCGATAGGCTTTGCGGTGCACGAGGAGGAAAGCGCGGGCGCGGCCTCGATGCTGGTGATGGCCGCCGACGCCGTGTACAGCCCTGACCGCGAACGCGCCGCCCGGCTGGGCCAGATGGTGGGGGCGCTGCCGGAAGCGTTTGCGCACATGAGCGCCGGCGAGTGGGGTAGCCTTACCGCCGACGTGATTGTGGGCCTGTTCAGCGGCGAGGCGGGCGCGGCCGAGGCCGTGGAGCGTATGGGCCTGCGCGCCGGCCTGAAGGCCATGGGACGCGGGCTGAAGAGGATTGGGGGGAGTTGGAGTAAGGCGTTCGCTAAAGCTGATTTAGAGGCGTTAGCGGATGCTGGTCAAGTCGCCTATCGTCTCGGGAAACCGGTTGCAGAAATCCCAAGGTATGATTGGGCAATGATGAGCTATGAGGAACGCATAGCCGCAGTTGTAGAGAAGTATGGTATTAACCTTCGGGGAAAAAGTGTCGTGTTTGATGCGAAATTGGGTACCGGACAGTTAGGGATGACTTCTTCTGCAAATCCCACTGTCATGCGGATAGGTTCTGGGGTCATGAACTCAGAAACGGAACTTGCTGCAACTGTTGCTCATGAGCTGCGGCACAGTAGAGCCTATCTTGGTTCTGGCTTGAATACGGAGGCCGCCGCTGAAGCTTCAGAGAATGCGCTTCGTGAACTAATCCTTGGAAAAAGATGATACGCTGGACTGCCCTAACCGAAGAGGAATTGCCGTTGTGGATGGAGACGGCGAATTTGATCGTTGCTCATACAATGCCACGGGGTGTGATTTGTCCTTCATGCAATACGAAACCATTGCGCTACTTCATGCAGCGGCATTCGGGTACGTCACGAGGTGCGCTCTGGCTCTGGTGCGCATCCTGCTGGCGTTGGTATCATGCCACGTGCCTTGTACCGCATTGGTGGGTGGATGTGCATGTTGATCGAGTTGAAGAGCTGGGGCCGGTACCGGAGATACTTGAGGAACAGTGGGCACGAATTGCTGGCGTAAATGATGGTGTCGGATGGGACATTGGTGGAGGCACTGGACAATGAACAAATCAGATAGCCTCCTCGCGCCAATCCTGATTGAGCGCATTGGTGGTATGCCAAAGAACACAAAACGTTCAGCGACACGTTGGCAAGCGTCCGATCGGCGATTTGGACATCTCGGAGTTTTTCAATGTCACGTTTTCGGCACGATGCAGTAAAAATACCACGCCCACTCTACGATGCCTTTGTCAGTACGCTTGCCTACGCAGCCTGATGGACAAAGTCGAGCTTAACTGTCGGTGGACATTTGGATCTTGGTCGGTATGAAACGTATGTCGGAATGCGGTCGGTACGTCTTGCCGAAGAGCACGGGCTACACATTGAGGTGCATGACGAGGAACAACAAAAGCCTGATAATGTCGCCGATCGAAGATCACGAACGAGGGCATAACTGTGACCCCATTTTAATCAAAAAATGTGGGGATATGTGGACGTATCGCTGGCCTGATACAGGTGAGGAGTTTACACTGCTGGTTGTGCAGGCGTTTGATATGCCCGAACCCCGCGACGACGTTACGCTTACCTTCACGGTCCATCCCGGCATACCACTCGCAACACAGATGCATGTGTTGCGTTCCCTGTTTCCATCGCTGCAAAGCCAGCCGGTGGCGGCGCTGATGCAAACACTGAAGCGCGACCCCGTGATGCCGCTTGGCGTGTTCACGTATTGGGAGGCCAGGGTATTGGTGAAGCAGGCCGCGGAGCAGGGGCTGACGCTGGGGGGCATGCCAGATGAGGGTGAGGCGAATGCATCAAAATGAACGCGCGGCCACGAAGATGAACGGACCATGGTCGACGCAAGCAATAGAGCCAATCGATGATTACTCCTTCCATGGTACTGCGGGGTGTGTGCCGTGAGTTCTGGCTGGAGGAACACGCGTGTGGATTCCACCATGGCGCGTGATGTCTGTTGAGAGTGCTCGGTGCAATGTATTATAGCCGGTCAGGAGTAGTTTTTCCGTTGATAATGTAGATTGCGCCGTGGTACTATCGGCCGTCGGTAACGACCTTGCTCTTCGATGTTCCGCGCGATCACTTCCAACCCCTGTACGTTATGAGACCATCAGTTCGTGGCTCCCATACATTCACATGCCGCCTGCTTGTAATTGTTGCTCTGCTGGGCATCGCCGGTGTTTCCGCTGCCCGGGCGCAGAGCTTTGGGGACGATACGTTCAACGATGCCGACTGGACGAGTATCGTTCTGCCGTGCAGCACCCCAACCTCCAGCGTGACGACTTCGCAGGATTTCGGGCAGGGTAATCCCGCGGCTTCACGTCTGGTTGTCCATCATTATCCCGGCGGAAACCCCGGTGTGTTTGTTGCGCACGTTCGAAAGAGCTCGTCGTACGATCCATCGACGCAGGGCGCCATCACCGGCATTACGTATTCCTACGACCTTCGGCACTACACCGGGCCAGAGCAATGGGGTGTCGCCTATTCGCCACTCATCGTTCAGAACGGCAGGTATTACAAACTCGCCAGGTGGGACGGGATTTATCCGGACAGTTGGCAGAGGTTTGGTGGCACAAATGTGAGCGCGTCCGACTTTGTCAACATGTGCGGGCCTGCTACCGATCATCCCGACTTCTCCTGCAACGGCTCGCGTATGGATTTCGGATTTGCCAGCGGGAACTCCAACCCAAGCGACGGTGCGCCGATGCAGGATCGCAGCAGCGGTATCGATAACTGGTACATGGCGATTGTGCCGGCACAGAACGCGTTGGTGGTGGATGCGCTGCCCGACAATGTGATCTGCGCCGGCGACAGTGTGACGTTGACGGCACAGGGAGGCGTTTCGTATCACTGGAGCCCTTCGGCCGGGTTGAGCTGTGTGGACTGCGATGCGCCGAAGGCTGCCCCGGCTGTTACCACTACCTATTTCGTTGACGCAATCTATTCCACCGGGTGCCGGATGCGCGATTCGATCACCGTTCAGGTGAACCCGGTTCGCGCGGCAATGCGCACTGAACTGCGCCTGTGCGCGGGCGGGGGCGCCGTGCTTCCGTGCGAGGCCGGCGTAAGCTACCGGTGGATGCCTTCGGTTGGGTTGGATTGTGATACGTGCCGCAATCCCACGGCGCAGCCCACGGCAACAACGCTGTACACGGTTGCGGTGGATAATGGTGGGTGCTTCACCGTTGACACGGTTGGGGTGACTGTTTCCCCGTTGCCGACGGTGAAGGCAACGGGTGCGGCCCTGTTATGCCAGGGCGAAAGCACCACGCTGAGCGCCTCGGGCGGTTCTGTGTATCGGTGGAGTCCTGCGGCTGGGCTGAGCTGCACTGACTGTGATTCGCCGAGTGCGCGCCCGGACGTTACCACGATGTATCATGTTCGCGTAACGGATGCCAACGGTTGCAGCGCCGAGGATTCCGTGCTGGTGCAGGTGAAGCCGTCCGCATCGCTCACGGTTCGCGTTGCGCGGACTCTGCTTGCGCGCCCCGGCGGCACGGTGCGCTTCCCGGTGTTGCTGGAAGGGCAGCCTTCGCCGGGCACGATCGATCGATTTGATTTTAGCATCCGATATGCGCCGGACATTCTCCGTGCAGACAGCATTCTGCTTACGGGCACGTTGTGTGATGGCTGGACGATTGGCAACCTTGTTCACGATCGCGTTGCCGGAGTTACAACCATGCAACTGACGGCGCCACCGGGAGCGTGGCTGGCAGGCCCGGGCACGCTGATGGAGATAGCGATGACGGCGTACGTGGGGGCGGCGAACGCTTCTGAGCTGCCGGTAACGTTTGTTCCGGTTACGACTTCATGCCTGAACGGCAGCACCCAGCCGGGGCTCGTTCGCCTGGACTCCATATGCGGTATTTCGTACCGGTTGATCGAGTGGATCAAGGGCTCGTACGCGCTGGACGGAAATCATCCGAACCCGTTCAACCCGACCACGACGATCACGTTCTCGCTGGGTCTGGACGGCCCTACAACGCTTGATGTGTATAACAGCGCCGGCCGCCGTGTTGCCACGTTGATCGATACCTATCTGGAGGCGGGCAGGTACGAGGTGGTATGGGACGCATCCTCGCATCCGTCGGGTGTGTACTGGTATCAGATCCGTTCCGGCGCGTGGAGCCGTCGCGCAAGCATGGTGCTGATGAAGTAGGCGGCGTCGGTTCGCAACTCCGTGTTATCGGCGACCTCCGCGTTCCGCGGCGTCCCGCGCAGTGATCGGGCGTAATCCCGCCTGGAGGGAGAGGGGGAAGCGCCTACACGCTTGCCGAATGCAACGCTGGTTGTTGGCGGCCTGACGATAGCCGCTCTGTACCGTCAGGAGCGGCATCTGTGTTCCGGGATGCCGGCCGCGTCATCCGTTCACGAAATCAGTGGATCGTTGTGCAGACTGATGCGCATGTCCATACCCCCGTTCCACAACCGCGCCAACGCTCGGCCGTGCGTCTCGTTGTGGGGCGGCTCTGGTTCCGGTGGCGTCGATATCTGTACTGGTACACATCGCGCGTGCCCTTTGCCCGCCGGCGCCACGCGCCGCGCCTGCCGCATATCGCGTTCGCGCACAGCAGCGTGTTGTTGCGGCAGCTCAGCAACGTGGATATGTGGTTGCAGCACAACAAGATCACGAATCTCCGCCTGGCCGTGGCGCGGCTGGATAGCGTGATTCTGGAACCCGGGGAAGTGTTCTCGTATTGGCGGTTGATCGGCAATCCCAGCGCTCGCAAGGGATATCAGTTGGGTATGATACTCTTCAACGGCCAGATTCGCCACGGCGTGGGCGGTGGGCTGTGCCAGCTCTCCAACCTGATCTACTGGATGGCGCTGCATACGCCGCTTACGGTAACGGAGCGATGGCGCCACAGCTTCGACGTGTTCCCCGACTCCGGCCGCACCCAGCCGTTCGGCAGCGGCGCCACCTGCGCGTACAATTACATCGATTTGCAGATCGAGAATCGCACCGAACAGCGCTACCAACTCCATCTGTGGTTATCCGATACGCATCTGCATGGTGAGTGGCGATGCGCGGAGCCGCAGCGGGTGCGCTACGAAATCGAGGAGCGCGACCACCTGTTGCGTTCCGAATCGTGGGGCGGGTATTCGCGGCACAACCGCCTGTACCGCAGGCTGTACGATGCCGAAACCGGCGCGGAGCTGGGCGAGGAATTCATCACCGCCAACCATGCCCTGATGATGTACAATCCGTTTCTGCCGGGGTGAATGGGGCACACCCGAAATTCATCATTCAAATTTCTGCTTTCGCCATTCCCACGTCGCGCTTCTTCTCTATTCCCAGCGTACCGCGTCGGCCGGAAGCACGCGCGAGGCGCGGAAGGCGGGGTAGAGCGCGGCGCCCAGCGCCAGGGCCAGCGCGGTGGCCGTGATGACGATCACATCGGCCATGCGCAGTTCCACCGGTAGCGCGGGGATGATGTACACGGCATTATTCAGCGTGAAAAATCCGTAGTGCATCTGCAGCAGGCACACCGTGGTGCCTATCAGCACGCCGCCCAGCGTGCCCACCAACCCGATGATTGCGCCTTCGTACAGATACGTGCGCAGCACCGTGCGGTCCGAAGCGCCCATCGTTTTCAGGATGCCGATGTCGCGCCGCTTCTCGATCACCGTCATCGTAAGCGAGCCCAGCACATTAAACACCGCCACTACCACAATCAGCGAGAGAATCACGAACGCAGCCCAGCGTTCCAGCTCCATCACCGCGAACAGATCGCGGTGCAGATCCTGCCACGTCTCCACGCGGAACCGCGCGCCCAGCAGCGCTTGCAGCCGGGGCTGCACGGCCGGCGCCAGCTCGAAATCGCGCAGCCTGATTTCCACGCCCATCGCACCGGTCTCCACCGCGAAAATCTCGCGCGCGGTGCCCAGGTCCGTGTAGGCAACATTCTCGTCGTACTCCTTGTTGTTGCTGGAGAACGTGCCCGTAACGATGCAGCGCACCAGTGTGGGCGGCTCCAACTGCGTCATCGTCTGCTCCAGGCCCTTCTGGCTGAGCAGGGCGATGGTATCGCCCACCGAGGCGTTCAGCGAATAGGCCATCGCCGCGCCCAGCACAATCGGGTGCGGGCGCTCGGGGCTGGGGTCGGGGAAGGTGCCGTTGTAGATACTCCTGTGCAGCCCGATCGCCGTGCGCGAGTCCGCAGCGCTCATCCCGCGGATCTGCACTACCTTCAATCCCTCGCCAAGCATGATGGCCGAACGACCGGAAACAAACGGGGCGGCGGCGGTCACTTCCTGTAGCGACCGTATGCGCGCCATCATCGAATCGGCGTCGAGCGTGGTTTCGGCGACCGGTGTCACGCGAAGATGTGGGTCGAACCCCACGAACAATCCCTTCACAACGCCGTTGAACCCGTTGAACACGGAGAGCACGCAGATCAGCGCGGCCACACCAACCTTTATGCCCAGCAGTGAGATTACCGAGATGACGGTGATGAGGCTGATACGGCGCCCGCGCACCAGGGCGGCCACCAGCACGCCCATGCCGCAGAGCAAATCCAGCGGGGTGGGCAGTATCACAAGCGCGGCAACGGCAAACGGGCTTAGCCGGCCCATGCCCAGGAAGTATCGGCGCGCGATAAAGGATTCGATCATCGCCGAAGTTACGAATTGCCGGCACGGCCGCCGACCTTCCTGCCGATGAAGGCGCCATTATCCGCCGCCCGTGCCGGCCTGCCGCCTGACATCCGGGAAGCCATCCGGAATGCAGTTCGCGCGCCGATCGGACGGGCGTTCGGATTGCCATTCGGATTGCCGTTCGGATTTCAGCGCGCGCGCGTTAGCTTTGCGCCCTCGATGATCGAAACCCTGTTGATAGCCGCTGCCGGATTGTATGCCGCCGAGTACACCCTGATGTACGTGGGCGGGCGGCGCATGGCAAAAGCCCGGCGCGCCGTTCCCGTGCGGTATCCGATGATTACGGTGCTTGTGGCCGCCCGCAACGAGGAAGCGAACATCGAACGGTGTCTGAATGCTTTGATCGCGCAGGACTACCCGGCCGCCAGCATGCAGATCGTGGCGGTGAACGATGACTCGGCCGATACCACGCTTGCGATAATGGAGCGGATGGCGGCGGAACATCCCGGGCGTATCACGATTGCCTGCACCGTGGAGGAAGCCACCCACGCGCGCGGCAAGGCGCGGGCGATTGCGCAGGGCATGGATGTTGCCGTTGGCGAGATCGTGCTGCTTACCGATGCCGACTGCGCGCCGCCGCCCACCTGGGCGCGAGCGGTTACCGAATACTTCATCCCGGGCATCGATGTGGTTGGCGGCTTCACGCTGGTACAGGGTGATACGCTGTTCGCGGCGGTGCAGCAGGTGGAGTGGATCCACCTGCAGACGCTGGGCTCGTCGGCAATAGCGCTGGGCGCGCCGGTGGGCGTGATCGGCAACAATTTCTCCTTCCGCCGTTCCGCCTACGATGCGGTGGGCGGATACCGCGCGGTGCCGTTCACCGTCACCGAGGATTTCGCGCTGTACCGTGCGATGATCGAACGCGGGCACCGTGCCGTGTTCCCGTGCGATCCGGATGCGCTGATGGTAACGCTGCCGTGCCCCACGCTGGGCGACGTGATGCGGCAGAAGCAGCGCTGGGCGCGCGGCGGCACCGAGAACACCATCCCCGGCTACACGTTATTCGTGGTTGCGTTGGTGATCATCGTGGCATTCAGCGCCGCGCCATTTGTCTCGGCCAAGGCCTGGATCATCGTGTGGGCCGTGAAGATCATCTGCGACCTGGTTATCATCGGCGCCTCGTACAGGCGATTGAAGATGCCCGGGCAAATCCGTTTTGTGTTGCCGTTCCAGTTTTACTTCGTGGTGCAACTGTTCATGATTCCGATTCTGCTGATGAACAAAACCGTGGTATGGAAGGGGAGGGAGTACCGATGAGCCGGGGCGAACCGACGGTGCCTGGCGCGCCGATGTTGGCGCGGACCGCAACGGCGGCCGTGCTGGCCGTGCGCATACGTGCCGTGCTGGCCGCGGTGCTGTTGCTGGGCCTGCCCGCCTGCGCCCCGTTGGCGGCACAGCCGGCCGACGCAGGCCCCGAGGGCGGCACTACAAGCGAGTTCCTTCCGGCGCTGCACATCGTGGCGGCGCCGTACGCCGGCAAATACGAGGCGCGTATCGGCGGCTCGCGCGAGAGCGCGAACAGCAAGCTCCGGCTGGATATCGGCGCCTCGGTTGATCTGCTTCGTTTGCAGATGCCAGGCCGATACCAGAGCGGCCGCGATACCACCGAGGTAAGCATCGGCGCCGATTTCTTCACCTGGACACGGCTGCGGAGCACGGCGTCGTTCAAGTTCCCGGTGGAAGCGGTGGACTACTACTTTGGCCTGAGCGCCGCGACGCGCTGGGGCAGGCTGTGGGGGGCCCGGCTGCGCGTTGCGCATATCTCGGCGCATCTGGTTGATGGCGATCCATCGTTCACCAACCCGGCCCAGCAATACATGACCTACAGCCGCGAGTTTGCCGACGCGATGCTGGCCTATGGGCATACCGAGCCGGCCGACAACGGCGTGTTCGGCGTGGGGCGCGGATTGCTTGGCGCGCGGGCGTATGGCGGCGCGCTTGCAATGTTCCACAGCATCCCGGACACGCTTGGCATGGTTACACCGTATGCCGGCGTTGAGCTTTGCGCCTGGCCGCGCGGCGAGGCCTGGGGGGTGCGGCTGGGCTACGAGTCCAGAATCAACACCGAGCTGGACGTTGTTGCCGAGCACCTTGCGCGCGTTGGGCTGATGCTTGGGCAACCGGGCCGGCGGGGGCTCTCGATCGAGTTTGCATACTTCCGGGGGCGCTCCCACTACGGCCAGCATTTCAGCGTCATGGAGGAATACACGTCGCTTGGGTTCGCGGTAGTGTTCTGATCGTTGTGCGCCGCGCGCGTTGCGCCGTGTGCGGCGGCTCGCATGTGATTTCAGCGTCATCCGTTTATTCGATCTCCCAAATCTCTTGATGGATTCCGGCCAGCAGCAATCGCTTCCACCAACCAATCCTTCCCCGGCGGATTCCACACCGGCCGGCGCCGAGGTGCGTCCGGTGCCGGACGATGCCCGACAGTTTGGCCCGATGGCCCACGAGGCACTGCACAATCAGGCGGTTGCCGCCAAGCCGCTGCCGCAGCGGTATCTGCTGCACGCACTGCTGTTCGTGCTTACCTATGCAGCGGTTACGCTTACGGCCGTGTTGTACGTGGCGCCCGTTGTTGGCGGCGAGGATGCGCTTGGCCTTGAGACGCTGCTTCAGATGTTGGCCGATAATCTGCCGCAGGCATTGTTCTTCAGCACCCTGCTGATGCTGTTTCTGACCGCGCACGAATTTGGGCACTACTTCACCGCGCGATGGCACGGGGTGCAGAGCACGCTGCCGTTCTACATTCCGTTCCCGCTGTTCAGTCCGTTCGGCACCATGGGCGCGATGATCCGTATCCGCTCGCGCATCCCTTCGCGCCGCGTGCTGTTCGATATCGGTGTTGCCGGTCCGTTGGCGGGCTTCGTGGTGGCGCTGGCGTTTCTGGTAATCGGCATCGTTACCATGCCGGGCATCGAGACCGTGTTGCGGCTGCATCCGGAGTACCTGCCGTCGCGTGTGATTCCGGCGACCGGCCAGTACTTCGGCGACTTTCTTCTGTACGCCGGCCTGCGCGAGCTGCTTGTGCAGCCGGGCACGTTCTTCCCGCCGATGAACGAGTTCTACCATTACCCGCTGCTGGCGGTGGGGTGGTTCGGGATGTTCGTGACGGCGTTGAACCTGTTGCCGTTCGGGCAGTTGGATGGCGGCCACATCGCCTACGCGATGTTCGGGCAACGGCAGGGCCTGATTGCCAAGTGGGCCTACCGGCTGCTGATGGCGATCGGCATCGGCAGCGTGATGGCGATGGTGCTGGACGCCACGCGCGCCTACAACTCCGATGGCCTGTACCAGTTCTTCCAGAAGGTGCTG
>CBHYLN010000111.1:0-17245 GCA_966128725.1 uncultured bacterium
GCTGCGCGCGTGCCAGGCCGAGGCGATCGAGAATCTGGAGCGGTCGCTGGCCCAGGCGCGCCCGCGCGCGCTGGTGCAGATGGCCACGGGCTCCGGCAAGACGTTCACCGCCGTCAGCGAGATCTACCGCCTTATCAAACACGGCGGCGCGCGCCGCGTGTTGTTCCTGGTGGACCGCGCGAACCTGGGCCGGCAGACGCTGGCGGAGTTCCAGAAGTACGAGACCCCGGACGACGGCCGGAAGTTCACGGACCTGTACAACGTGCAGCACCTGCGCTCCAACGCGCTGGACCCGGTGTGCCGCGTCACGATCGCCACCATCCAGCGGGTGTACTCCATGCTGAGCGGCGAGGAGCTGCCGGAGGAGACCGAGGAGATGTCCACATACGAGGCCGACGTGCCCGGGGCTCGGCCGAAGGATGTGGTGTATACCGCGCGTATACCGATCGAGGCGTTCGATGTGATCGTGATCGATGAGTGCCATCGTTCCATCTACAACCTCTGGCGGCAGGTGCTGGAGTACTTCGACGCCTTCCTGATCGGCCTGACGGCCACCCCCTCCAGGCAGACGATCGCCTTCTTCAACCAGAATCTGGTGATGGAGTACAACCACGCCCGCGCCGTGGCCGACGGCGTGAACGTGGGCTACGACGTGTACCGCATCCGCACGCGGATCTCCGAATCGGGCGCGCGGGTTGAGGCGGGCTACGCGGTGCCCAAGCGCGACCGCCTGACACGCCGCCAGCGCTGGGAGGTGCTGGAGAACGATGTGGAGTATACCGCGCGGCAGCTGGACCGCGACGTAGTGAACCCCAGCGTGATGCGCACCATCATCCGCACGTTCCGCGAGCGGCTGTTCACGGAGATTTTCCCCGGCCGTACGAACGTCCCGAAGACGCTGATCTTCGCGAAGGACGACGCACACGCCGAGGAGATCACCGCCATTGTGCGCGAGGAGTTCGGCGAGGGCAACGAGTTCTGCAAGAAGATCACCTACCGCACTACCGGCGAACGGCCGGAGGAGCTGCTGAACCGCTTCCGCACGGCGTATTACCCGCGCGTGGCCGTAACGGTGGACATGATCGCCACCGGCACGGACATCCGCCCGCTGGAGTGCCTGCTGTTCATGCGGAGCGTCCGCTCCAATCTCTACTTCGAGCAGATGAAGGGGCGCGGCACGCGCACGATCGCGACGGACGACCTGCAGGCCGTTACGCCCGACGCCAGCGCCAAGACACATTTCGTGGTGGTGGACGCGGTGGGCGTCTGCGAGGCGGATCGCACGGACTCCCGGCCGCTGGAGCGGAAGCGCTCGGTGCCGTTCGCCGCGCTGCTGCAGCAGGTGGCGCTGGGCGCGCGCGACGAGGAGACGCTGAGCTCGCTGGCCGGGCGGCTGGCCCGGCTGGGGCGTTCCATGGGCGAGGAGCGCGCGGCCGAGCTGTGCGCCGCCGCCGGCGGGCAATCGCTACAGGATATCACCAACGGGCTGCTGGCCGCGCTGGATACGGACCGCCAGCGCCGGCATGCGCTACGGCTGCGCGCGCCCGGGGACCACGGCCCGGAGACCGGGCTGATGGAGACCGGGCCGGAGACGGAGCTGACGGAGACCGAGCCGACCGAGCAGGAGATGGATCGCGCCGCGCTTGCGCTGGCCGACGAGGCCTGCGCCCCGTTCGACAACGCGGAATTCCGCGCCGCGCTGGAGGCGGCCCGCGCGGCCGCCGAGGTGATGATCGACGTGGTGAACCCGGACGAGCTGATCGACGCCGGCTACGATGCCGCCGCGCGCGAGCGGGCCGAGCGGATGACCACCACGTTCCGCGAGTTCATCGAGGCCAACCGCGACCGCCTGACGGCGCTGCAGGCCCTGCTGAACACGCCGTACACCCGCCGGCATCTGGCGTACGCGGAGGTGCGCGCCCTGGCCGAGGCAATCGGCCGCCCGCCGTACCAGCTTGCCCCGGACGCGCTGTGGCACGCCTACGAACGGCTGGACCGCTCGCGCGTGCGCGGCGCGACGGCCGAGCGGCTGCTGACGGACATCATTGCGCTGGTGCGCTACGCCACCGGGCAGACGGAGCTGCTGACGCCGTACGCCGGAAGCGTGGCCGAGCGTTTCGATGCCTGGACCCGCGCCGCCGAACGCGCCGGCCGCGCCTTCACCCCGGAGCAGAAGGAGTGGCTGGGGATGATGGCCGAGCATATCGCCGCCAGCGCGGAGATCGCGATGGAGGATTTCGACGCCCTCCCCTTTAATCGCAAGGGGGGACGCGTGCGCGTGTATCAACTCTTCGGCGAATCGCTGGAGCCGTTGCTGGATGAACTTAACGAGGTACTTGCGGCGTGATGACAAATGCGTTTGCCGGGGAATTAGTTGGAACTTGGCAGGAGATGGACCTTGGAAGCGTTATCGATCCGTCTACCGAGAAAGCCGATCCGCGAGCGTTTGGTGACACGCCGTATATAGGGCTTGAGCATATTGCAAGAGATACGGGAACGCTTTTAGGCTATGGCCGTGCGAGCGATGTTACCAGTACAAAAGCAAGATTCCGTAAAGGTGATCTGCTTTACGGTAAGCTTCGTCCGTATCTGAATAAAGTCTGCGTCCCAGATTTCGATGGTATTTGTTCAACGGACATTCTTGTGTTCCGCGAAAATGGGTCGGTTCTAAGCGCGTTTCTTAAATATCGATTCCTATCGGACGATTTCGTCCGGTTTTCGAATAATTCTGTTAGTGGTGTGCAACATCCCCGAACCGACTTCAATAAGCTAGCACGATTCAAGATCTTGCTCCCTCCGATCAGTGTGCAGAATCAACTGGTCGCCATCCTTGACGACCTGTTCTCGCGTCTCGACGCGGGCGTTGCGGCGTTGCGGGAGGCGGCCGCCCGGGCGAAGCGGTATCGGGCGGCGGTGCTGAAGGCGGCGGTGGAGGGAAGGCTTACGGAGCGGTGGCGCGCCGCGCAGGCCACGCCGCCGGAGCCGGCCGCGACGCTGCTGGAGCGCATCCTTGCCGAGCGCCGCGCCCGCTGGGAGGCCGAGGAGTTGGCGAGGATGGCCGCCAAGGGCAAGGCCCCGAAGGACGACGCCTGGAAGAAGAAGTACAAGGAGCCGGCCCCGCCGGACACATCCGGGCTGCCGGAGCTTCCGGAGGGATGGTGTTGGGGGAGCGTGGAGCAGATTGGTTCGGTCTCAGGCGGGCTTACGAAAAATCAGCGACGGGAGCAGTTACCGCTACAGCTTCCGTATCTGCGGGTTGCGAATGTCTATGCCGGGGAGCTTCGTCTTGGTGACATGAAGAAGATTGGACTAACGCACGAAGAATACACAGGCGTGCGATTGGAACGAGGTGATTTGCTAATCGTGGAAGGCAACGGGAGTGCGGATCAAATCGGCCGTGTAGCATTGTGGGATGGTAGTATTCCCGAATGTGTACATCAAAATCACATTATCAAGGTGCGATTCAATCCAGTGAGTCTGGGAAGTTTTGCTCAGTTGTGGCTCCTTTCAATGGGTGGACGCGATGCCATTCAGCGTGTTGCAAGCTCGACGACCGGACTTCATACGTTGAGCATCTCGAAGGTCGCGGCTCTTCCCGTACCATTGTGCTCTCTAAAGGAGCAGCAAGTGATTGCTGAAACGGCTGCTCAACTCCTTGCGAACGTCGACAACGCCGAGTGGCAAGTTGCTACTGAAATACAGCGTGCTCATGCCCTCCGCCAAAGCATTCTGAAGCGAGCGTTCGAGGGGAGGCTGGGAGGGGTGGGCGCATTGCCGCGTAGTGCTTCCGAACCATCGTGAACAAACGCGATTCCCCATGCCTATCCATAGTGTCGGTATTGCCTGCATCCTCCTCACGGCGGCCATCGCCGGCGCGCACCCGGCCGCGACGGAAACGGCGAGCCCGTCATATCGCTGTGTATCCACGGGCTTCCACAATCAGAGGATCAGGCCAATGGGATATGTGCTGAGCATCGTGCGCCTTGGCCCGGGGATTGATTCGGTTGCGAACATCACGTGGGAGGAATGGATGGCGGTGGTGGCGGCCGATTCCACGCTGCGGCCTTCCCCCCGCAACAGGCTCGATGTGGTGTTGCTGGCGCCGGATACCCGTGAGGAGGTGGAGCTGCGATATCTGGAGGATTCCTGGGCCGACCCCGACATGCGCGACTATCCGCGCCGGCCGGCCGGCATCGGCTTTAACGCGGCAATCCTCGGGGCCATCGAACCGGTGGTCACCGGCATCGCGCGCCGCCTTCGTGCGAACATCGTTGGCGAGGAGGGCGAACTGTACTACACGTTCGCGAACGATTCGTTGATCGCCGACCCGTAGGCGGCGCGCACGCGATGGGTGCGCGCCGGCCACGCTGCGCCGGCCCGGGCCGCGTTGCGCCGGTTGCGCGGCATGGGTAGATTCGTGGGCTCCCACACCCGCAACCGCTGAACATCATGCCGTACGGTCGCCGATCGATGATGGGGCGCGGTTATCACGCTCCTACCGTACAACGCCCCGCCGTTGTTCCGTGCCGTTGCGGCGGCGGAATACCCATCTGGTACCACAACCATGCGGTGATCGGTGTGGGCACGGTTTTCGCGCCCGGCGCCCTGCGCGGGGATGGGGTGGTTTGTTGTGGCGCCGGGTATCCCGTTGGTTGCCTGGGTATACTGCTTTCGATGCGCGATGCTCGCGCGCCGCGTGCCAGGCGTTGCACGAATGGGGCCGCGCATTCCCCGCCGAGCCGTGCGGGATGGGCGTGCGCGGCGTGAAGGATGTTCGTATCTTTGCGTTCCCCTGTTGAACTATCCATGGGAGGCCGCACGATGAACAACATATCGTATACAATCAGAACTATCGGGCTCGATCGCGAACCGGGGGCGATCGGCGCCGAGGCGCTGCGCGATCTGCTCGACGCGCTGCTCGAGAGCGCGCGCCGGGCCGTGCGCCTGGTGTATGAGGGCGTAAGCGTGTTGCCCGGGCCGGCGCCCGCGTGGCTCCGCGATGCCGCGGAGTTTACGATCACGGCGCTTGGCGCCGGCTCCACGGTGGTGGGCCTGGATGCTCCTACGCTGGCCGGGGCGCACATTGAGGGGGCGCACCATGAGGGGGCGCCCGCGCGGGGGGCGGGCACCACGGCGATAACGCTGCTGGCGCGGGCGTTTGCGGCGGTGGCCTCCGGTGGCGAAGAACCCGGCAGCCCGGATCGCGGGCTGTTGGCGGCGATGGGGGCGTTTGCGCGCGTGGTGGAAGGCCCTGCCCGCCTGCTGGAGATCGCGGGGGCCGGGGGTGTTCTGATGACGATCGACCGCGCCACGATGGAAGCCGTACGCGCGCTTGAGCGGCGGATGCCCGCGCCGCAGGCGGCCGTTGTCTCGGGCACGTGCGATGTGATCGCCGAGCTGGGCGGTCGGTTCGAGCTTCTGCTTGATGACGGCACGCGCATCGCGGGGCGGATCGATCCGGCGCACCTTTCGGTGGAGGAACTTCGCGCGCTGTGGCGGCAGCCCGTTACAATCCAGGGCATGGTACACTACACACCCACGGGCCGTCCGCGCTTCATCCAGGCCAGTGTCATGCGCCAGCGCGAGGGGGGCGAGGCAATCCTGAGCGATGCGCTTGGCCTTGCAAGCGCCGTGGCCGAACCAACCACCGCGTATCGGCCCGTTGATGCCGGGCCGTGGGTGCGTGCGTTGCGTGGCGCCTGGCCCGGTGACGAACCCGCCGAGGAATTGCTGGCGATGCTGCGGGAGGATGCGTAGTGGCGGCATCGTATGTGCTTGATACCAGCGTGCTTGTGGCATACATCCGCGCGACATGCCCTGCGCCCGCACCATCGACACGGTGTACGCCCCGCTTTCGCCGCCGAACATCTCGGTGATCTCCGTGGTGACGATCGGCGAGTTGCTTGCGCTTGCGTATCGGCTGGGATGGGGAGGGGGGAAGCGTGAGCGGTTGGCGCATCTGGTGCGGGGGCATCCGTTTGTCGACATCAGCCGGCGGCCCATCATGGAACGGTACGCGGAGATTGATGCCTACAGCAAGGGAAAACATCCGGAACGGCCCGCACCGCCGGGGATGGCCTCGCGGACGATGGGCAAGAACGATCTCTGGATTGCGGCGACGGCCTCGGTGCTGGGCTACACGCTGCTTACGCTGGACCACGATTTCGACCATCTCGACGGTGTCTTTCTGAAGACCGTCTTCATCAACCCCGCGCCGGCCGGACACTGAGTGCGGCGCGGGTTATCCGGATTCCCCATGCCCTCCGACTCCTCGACTCTTGTACAACGGCTCTGGAATTACTGCAACGTGCTCCGCGACGATGGCGTGAGTTATGGCGCGTACGTGGAGCAGCTTACGTATCTGCTGTTCCTGAAGATGGCCGATGAGCAGAGTCGCCCGCCGTTCAACCGCCCTTCGGCGATTCCCGCCGGCTACGACTGGCCCAGCCTGCTTGAGCGCGACGGCGATGAGCTGGAGGTGCATTACCGGCACATCCTGGAAACGCTTGGCAAGCGGAGCGGGACGTTGGGGATCATCTTCCGCAAGGCGCAAAACCGGATCCAGGACCCCGCGAAGCTGCGGCGGCTGGTGGAGTTGATCAACGGGGAGATCTGGGTGGGGCTGGACATGGACGTGAAGGGGGAGATCTACGAGGGGTTGCTGCAGAAGAACGCGGAGGACACCAAGAGCGGCGCGGGGCAGTACTTCACGCCGCGGCCGCTGATACAGGCGATCACCGAGGCGATGAATCCGGCGCCGGGCCTTACGATCTGCGATCCGGCCTGCGGTACCGGTGGTTTTTTCCTGGCCGCGTACGATCACGTTGTTGCGCATCACCGGCTGGACCGCGCGCAGAAGGAGGTGCTGGCGACGAAGACGTTTCGGGGCTGGGAGATCGTGGACGACACGGCCCGCCTTTGCGCGATGAACCTGTATCTGCACGGCATCGGCTCCGAGGAGTCCGCGGTGACCGTTGCCGACGCGTTGGTTGCCGACCCGGGCGCGCGCTTCGACATGATCCTCACCAACCCGCCGTTCGGCAAGAAGAGCAGCGTGACGATTATCAACGCCGAGGGGAAGGGGGAGCGCGAGGCGCTTTCGTATGAACGGAACGATTTCTGGACGACGACCTCGAACAAGCAGCTCAACTTCGTGCAGCATATCCACACGCTGTTGAAGGTGAACGGGCGCGCAGCGGTGGTGGTGCCGGACAACGTGTTGTTCGAGGGGGGCGCCGGCGAGACGGTGCGGCGCAGGCTGATGGAGCAGTGTGACGTGCACACGCTGCTGCGGCTGCCAACCGGGATCTTCTACGCGCAGGGGGTGAAGGCGAACGTGCTGTTCTTCGACAACAAGCCGGGGGGCCCGAAGCCGTGGACCGAGCGATTGTGGATTTATGACTTCCGCACGAACGAACATTTCACGCTGAAGACCAATCCGCTGCGCCGCGAGCACCTTGCGGATTTCATAGCGTGTTACAACCCGGCCAACCGACGCGATCGTGCCGAGACCGAGCGATTCCGCTCGTTCGCCTACGAAGAGCTTGCCGCGCGCGACAAGGCGAGCCTGGACATCTTCTGGTTGAAGGATGACTCGCTGGAACAGAGCGAGAATCTCCCGGCGCCGGAGGTGCTGGCGGCGGAAATCGTGGAGAACCTGGAGTCGGCGTTGGAGCAGTTCCGGAGCATTTACGAGGAGCTTGGGGAGTAGGAGTTCCGGGTGTGCCGGCGAACACCGCGCGAGGTTGTTTGCAGGCTGGCGCCGGCAATGCCGGCGGTTGGCGGCTTGCGATATGCGGCTGGCGGCCCACCCCATCCAGCATGGTATGGCCGCTTTCCGTTGTGGGCCCGTGTTGTCCCGAGCTTATGTGGGCAATTTACCCCCCCCCCCCTAACAACAAACGCCGGGGCTGCCATGATGGCGTGCCCCGGCGTTTCCCGTGTTGAGGCGCGGTTACCGCGCCCGTGCATCACCGCGCCTGGAGATCCGCGCCAGCGATGCCGGCCGATCAGAACGGCAGCGAGGAATTGCTCCACATGGCGCCGTTCTTGATCGCGCCGGCGTGGCCGCGTCCGGATTTGTCGTTGATCGTGCTGCCGCTGCTTTCGTTCATGGGCCAATACGCCACAAGGCCGGTCTCGTTGCCGGTAAGCGTGCTTTTGCGTGTGGCGTTCAACTGCGTGCTTGTGCGTGCCACGTTCCAAACGCGCATCTCGCGCAGGAAGCCCGCGAACCCTTCGCACGGGTTGCCGGTGCCGAAATACTCGCGCGCGCCGATGAATACATTGTTGCGGGGGGCACGCGGTGCACCCTTCAGCGATTCCACCTTGTCCAGCACGCCGTCAACGTACAGGCTCATGGTGCCGGCCGTTACATCCTGCACAACGGCCACGTGGTACCACGTGTTCGGGGTCATGGTCCGCACGCCGTACACCAGATTGTTCAGGTTCCGGCTTTGCCCGCGCAGGCGGTTCAGATCCAGAATCATCAGGAAATCGGCATCGTCGTCGGAGACGCCACGCGTAAGAATGCAGTCCCAGTGGGTCATCACCGTTGGCTTTATCCACGCTTCCAGCGTGAAGCTGCCCTCATCCAGCTCGAAGTCCGATGCGTACGGGACCAGGCAGTAGTCATTGTCGCCATCGAAGTACAGCGCGTTGCCGTTGCCGGTGTTGGTTGAATCGACCGTTGCCGTAAACCGCCAGACGCCGGAGGCCATCGATGCGCCCTTGCTGTCGGTTGCCACCACGTACCAGTAATACGTAGCGCCGGCCTGTGCCGTGAACGTTGCCGTTTTGGATGAGCTGTTGGTCACCAGCGGTGTGGTTGGCGGATTGGCCGTTCCGGCAAACACGGAATACTTCAATGCGTCGCCGTCCGGGTCGGAGCAATCCCATTGCAGCGTGACCGTACCTGCCTGTACCGTTGCGCGGTCCGATGGGCTTACGTTGGTTGGCGCCTGGGGCGGGCGATTGCCGGTGCCGCCCGTGCTTGGCTTCAGCACGATGTCGGCGATGGTGATCTTGCCGCTCTGCACCGCAACGCTGGCGTACCCGGGCTCGTAGCCGTTCTTGGTGGCCACCAGATTGTAGATGCCGGGGACGATGTCCTCCATCGAGTACAGGCCCGTGGAGCTTGCCGTTACCGATTGAGATGGCGGAACGGAGCTTACCAGCACGGCGCCGACCGGTTCGCCGGTTGTGTAGTCGGTGATATGGCCGGTGATCTTTCCGGTTGTGGCAGCGGGCGGGTCCGCGATGCCATCATCTTTCTTACAAGCGCCCAGCATCAGGGCGGCAACGGCGCATAGCGCAAACAGACTGCGGGAATACTTCCACATGGCAGTAGCTCTTGGAGAGAGAGAGTTTGAACGTTGAAAGAGTATCTGGTGCGCCGTGGCCCAAACATGCCGCATAACCGGTTCTTACGCAACACCAAATGTTCCGCGCCGCCTGATGTCCCAGCCGGTCTGTTTCGCGGGCTGCCCCTGCACCTGCGCGCGAACAATGGTCCCGAGTGCCGTAAACGTTTCAGGGCGCGATGCCGCGCCCTGAAACGGGAAACCATACCGTGGTATCACGGGCTCAACGCTGAAACCCGTGCGCCGGGGTAACTCACCTGCCCCTGCCTTTGGGGGCAACGCCGCCCATTACTGGCACGGAGGCGGTGAGGACGTATCCAGCACCCAGATGACACAGTTGGTGGGATCGTAGAACACATCCACGCAGCAGCCGCTCATCCGGATGTTGGGCACCCACCATGCGGCGGATGGGTCCGGGCTGGGTGTCAGGAACTCGTAGGTGGTGTTGTTGCCCGTGTTGACGGCGCCAACGGGCTCGAACCCGACGGGTACCGGCACCACGATGCCGTCGCCGGCTGGCACATCCCAGCAGTCGACCGCGTTATAGCCCTTCAGGCAGAGATGGATATCACAGCCGGTGCCGTTCTTGATGGTCAGATCCGGACCACCACATGGTGGCGGGATCTGTGCGTGTGCGGTCGAGGCGCCGAACATAACGAGCGCGACCATCGTGGCCAGCGCGGACGTAAGAAGCGAAAGATGGCGGTGAGGCATGGATTGCTCCCTGTTTAATGTTGGTTTGGCAAACGCAGGGGCTTCCCGCGGCCGTGGTTCGTTGCCGCGCCCGCTGCCCCTGCCATTCCTGTAAGAGTGGTGAGGGCGGCGGTTTTGGACATGCTGATCGGTGATTGCTGTCGCCGGCCCTGCGCCATCGCGTGTCGTGAATTGGGCGCGGGCCGTTGCCCGCAGTGTGATGCAGGCAATCCCGTTGCGCCGTCGGCGGCGCCTGTCCCATGAAACCGCCGTGCCCAAAAAACACGGCCCGGCCCGCAGTGCGCGGAGCCGGGCCGTGACCGTTTTCAGGTGTCCGGTACGGCGCATCTCACAAACAAGGCGCCGCGGTCGGGTCCGTTACTGGCACGGGGGCGGCGAAGTGGTGTTCATCACCCACATCACGCAGATGGCGGGATCGTAGTACACGTCCACGCAGCAGCCGCTGACCGTGATGTTCGGCACCCACCAGGGGCGGGTGATGTCGGGGCTGGGCACAAACGGATAGGTGGTGTTGTTGCCCGTGTTGACGATGCCGCCCGGCACGAAGCCCAGCGGCATCGGAACCACGATGGCCGTGCCGGCCGGGACTGCCCAGCAGAACGTGCCGCCGGTGCCCTTGACACAGAAGTTCAGATTGCAGGCCGTTCCGTTCTTGATGGTCAGGTTCGGGGCGCCGCATGGCGGCGGAAGCTGTGCCTGCGCTGTGGGCGCACCCAGAAGCACGGCGACTGCCACGATAGCGGCCAGCGCCATCGCGGTGAACACATGATGCAGTGAACGCATGAAATGCTCCGTGTGAAGTAGTTGGTTGGAGATAGTTCCCGGGGCGATCCCGCGTTTCCGGAGCCCTTCCGAATACGCCGGTGCTCCCGGTTATTGATGGAAAGAGGCTCACGGGCAGTGATTTTGGACATTGGGTGATGATGTTCCGCGAATAATATTCCGTGGTGGGTTGTTGTACCGGCGTGTGAGGGACGCGCCCGTACACGAAGCCAGTCCGGCTGAGCCATCCCGATCAAGCTACCCCGGTCAAGCTGCCCCGATCATGCTGCCCCGGTCATGCTGCCCCAGTCAAGCTACCCCGGTCGCGCCCCCCGATCATGCTGTCCCGGTCGTGCTGCCCCGGTCAAGCTGTCACGCTCGTGCGAGCGTCCGCGCGCGGCCCCTGCATCGATGTCTGGCCGGTGTTCGCCATCACTCCGCGCGCGCCATCCCCCGTGCGGCGCACGGGGCGCCGGGTCCGTATTCCCGGGGGCACCCTATATTGCACGCCCAGCCCGCCGCCGGGCCTGACCCCTGGCCCGCAATCGAAGTCTCCTTTCTTCCGTTGCGCACACTTCCATGCCTCGTTCACGTTATCCGGAGTTTGACCCCATGAAAAATCCCAACGTTTGGTTTGCCGCGCTTCTTGTTATGGTGGCGTTTGCCGCGTGCAGCCACAGCGGCCCCACAAGCGTGGAAAGCATCACAATCATGAACGATGATGGCAACGGCAAGCCGGGAAGTGCCGTGGAATCGATCAAGAGTACCGACCACAGGTTTCATGCAAAGATCTCGTTGGACGTTGGCGTGGATAAGAAGATCACCACGGAGCTGGTTGCCGTTGATACGCCCGATGGGAAGAACGTGAGCGTGCTGACCAAGGAATACGAACTGGGCGGTATCGAGAATACCATCACGATGGATTATTCGCTGCCGAACGATTGGCCCGTGGGCACGTACAAGGTGAATGTTTCGAGCGGCGGCAAACTGCTGATGGCCAAGGAATTCCAGATTCAGTAGCGTCCTGTTGATGCTGTGGGGGCAGCAGAGCCCGGCGCCGCCATTGCTCTTGTAGAGGTTTGCATACGGACGGCTCACCCGGTGTGGTGGGCCGTCGGCATGTTGTGGTACGTCGGTGCATGTTGCCGCGGCGTGAAGGTGGTGCACTGTGATGCGTAATAATTGAGTAGCGCGCAGTGTACGTTGTACAGTAGATTTTGTGGTGTTGGAATCGGCGATGTAGTGATGGACCGGAACAACCCAGGAAGTGAGCCATGTATTTGTACTGTTCGTTTCTCGCGGCAGTCGCCGTTGCGCTTCTCAGTCTCGCGCCGTCAGGTGCCACCGCTCAGCCGGGGACCATACCCCCATCCGGTGCCGATCACCACAATGCCACCGTCTCCGAAGTTCTTTCAACGTCGGTACGTTTCACGCCCAACCGTGGCTGGATTGCCGACACCAGGGGAAGTCTCCGACCCGATGTGCTGTACTCGGCGTCGCTTGGGCGCGTGCAATTGTTTCTGGGGGCAAACCGGTTCAGTTATGTATTTGCGTCGGAGCCCACCGACCGCGCCAAGGAGTTCGCGCGGCACGATTGGATTCCGAACCCGGCGCGCAGGTGGCCAACCGATTTGCCGGACGGCACGCCTCATCCCGATTCCATGCTGGTGCGCCGCTTTCGGATGGATCTGGAACTTGTTGGCGCAAATCCAACTCCCATCGTTCAAAACCAGCAGCCGGTGCCCGGGGTCAGCAATTTCTATCTGGCGCACTGCCCGGCGGGGATTTTGGGCGTTCCCTCGTATCAGCGTCTTGTGTATCTCCAAATCTACCCTCGTATCGATCTGGTGATTGCCTCGGGTGAGCATGGGGCCAAGTTCGATTTCGTGGTGCATCCTGGTGGCCGGGTGCAGGATATCCGCATGCGGTACGTTGGCGCCAGCTCCTGCATGGTAACCAGCCAGGGATCGCTGCATGTTGCCAATCCGCTCGGTACAATCGAGGAGACCGCGCCGTATACGTATCAGGGCGTACTGGGCGACGACGAACACAGGATCGCCAGCAGGTATTCGCTGAATAACGGCGTGCTCGGTTTTGATGTAGCGGCGTTCGATTCAACGCAGGATCTGGTGATCGATCCATCGCAGGAATGGGCGACGTTCTGGGGAGGAAGCAAGCAGGAGGGAATCCTGGGCGGTAACCCAACCACCATTGATCGCGATGGCAATGTGCTTGTGGTTGGTTATACGATGAGCAATGATGCGTATCTGGCCACGCCCGGTGCGTTTGATATCAGCAATCCATCGCAGGATGCCCTGATCACGAAGTTTGATCGGTTTGGTAATCTGGTGTTCTCAACGTTCTACGGTGGCAATGATGATGAGCTTGCCCACGGCGTTGGCATCGACGCATACGGCAACGTGTACGTTACCGGGCATACGTTCTCCACAAACCTGCCAACGCTGAGCGCCTGCCAACCCTCGATTCCCAATGTACCATCACATGGGCGCGATGCCTTCGCGGCGAAATTTGGCCCGCTGGGCGACTGTGTGTGGTCCACGTATTCCGGCGGTGAATATTTCGACGATAGTTATGCATGCGCGGTCGATAGCGTTGGCAACTTCACGCTTGCGATTACATCGAGCAGCAGCGGATTAACGGGCGCACGCGATCCGGTAATTGTTGTCGCCGACAAGCCGACGGAATCAGGGAACTCTCCAAGTCAGTACGACGTGATGGTGGTGCGGTACAGCCCGGAGGGACGCGCAACGCGGATGTGGTGGTATGGCGGTGCGGCCTTGGATTTTGCCTACGGTGCCGGGTTGGATCCGAAAGGAAATTTCCTGGTTACCGGCTGGACATCCAGTAAGGATCTGCCGCTCCTGCAGGCCGCGCAACCCAGCTTCGGTGGCGGCCAGTACGATGCTTTTGTTGCCACGTATGATAGTAACGGTGCGCTGACATGGGCCACGTATCTGGGAGGGAGCGGTCAGGAAAATGGTGACCTTGGCAATGTTGGCAGTGCCGGTGTGGTCGCGGACAATGAAGGATATGTGTTCGTGACCGGCTCGGTTACCGGCGGTGCTTTCCCGACAACTTCCGGTGCGGTGTGGCCTGCGGGGCGTGGGGGCATCGACGCGTTCCTTGCGAGTTACGATCCCCGTGGAGTGCTGCGCTGGGCTACATATTTCGGAGGCGCCGGCGATGATTACGGCAGCGCCGTCACGGCCAACAATCAGGGTGATATACTGTTCTGTGGATATACGGCAGGCACGGACCTGCCTGTAACGGGTGCTGGCCAGGAGCCTCCGTTTCAGGCCGTGTCGGCAGGCGGCTTGCACGATGCCTGCATCGCCCGGTTCGACTACTACGGAAGGCCCACCTGGGTTACCTACATGGGCGGCGCTGGCGACGATCAGGCCAACGGCATCGCGGCCGATCCGCTTGGTTCAATTGTGGTGGTTGGCTCGTCGACATCGGCACGGAAGCCGTTCGCTGCCCGAAGCCAGCATCAGATAAACGTGGGGCAGGCGTTGGCGCAGGCGAACAACAACGGCCGCGAGGATCTGTTCATCACGAAGTTCTGCGATCTCAAGCCAGCTCGAATTTCCTGGCGCAACGAATCCGTTGTTGGCAGCGACACCGTTCGCACGCTTGCCTGGGTGGGGTACGGGTACTGGAGCGTGAAGTGGTATCGCCTTGGCTCGCCCGTGGGCTACGTTGGTGAAGGTGACAGCATCGAGATAACGGAGCCGGGGCTGTACCATGCCATTGTGGAAAGCATGGCCGGCTGTACGGCAAGCACGGACACTCTGAAGGTGGCTCGGCCGCAGGATGCGGGGGAGGAAATAACACAGGGTGCAACCGTCGGGATGTCCGGTCTGCGGGTGATTCACGATCCCGCCCACGAGCAAGCCCTGGTTGAATACGAGCTTCACGGCCCGGCCGTGCCATGCCTTTCGTTGGTGGATGTATCGGGCCGGGTGGTGCTTGCACGCGTCCAGCCGGCCCAGCAATCAGGGACGTATCACGTTGGGCTGAGCCTGGCGGGGATACCATCAGGCCTGTATTTCGTGGTATTGCGCGCAGGGGCCAAGCAATTGCTGTGTCGGATTTCCGTTTGGCGTTAACCCGTCTCCCGCTAATGGTATTTCGGTGATCCGCCAGCGGCCGTGGTGCTTGCTAATCGATTCGGTTGCCCGCCTTCGGCGCAGGCCGCGCGGATACCTCCAACGGACGCCGGGTAGTGTTGCCGCAGTGTGAATTTGGTGCCGGGACGATTTCGGGAATGCCAGTGATACAGGCATTCTTGCCGTTGCGGTGCGGAAGAAAATCCACAGTAATAATTTCTCCACCTATTGCTCCTGGCCCATATGATTTCGTATGTTCACACAACGGTTTCTTGATTCTGGCGGTTTGATGGTTCCAGGCCGGAAACATGCCGTGATATCACCCCCATTTTCGGTGCCCTGCGTTGGTTGGCTGGCACGGCTGATAATGGTGTCGTTGTTGGTTCCCGTATCGAACGTTTCCCCCGTTCCCCCGTAATTCCGATATCCCCCGTTGAGTACATGCTTGGAGCACCTGCTCTGAACACGTGATTGCCCGGTGTATTCCGGTTGCGATCACAGTGGTTCCCTGCATGCGGCCAAAGCCGCGATGTTGCCCACGGTATTTCCGTGTGCGCAATCGTGGTCTGGCGGCGGTATACCGCACGGCCCAAACAAATTATTGGGCACGGTTCAGCCCGCGTTCGGCCGCATGGCAAGGAACTGGTTGCGATACCTCAACGGCGCGCAAAGGTCCCCCGCTATCGCGCTTCCATCACGAATTACATGGAGATTCCCATGAAGAACCTCTGTATCACATTTGCAATTCTTGCGGCATTGATATTCGCCGTGCCGCACGGCGCGCAGGCGCAGGAGCGGCCCGGTACCACTTCCACTGTGCGGGATGCTTCGGCCGATCCCAAGGTGATGGCCTGGGAAATACAGGCTTGGCGTGAGTATCTCATGAATCCACAGGCTGCCGATCAGGCCAATGGTGCGTTCCCGGGATGCGGGCCAAACACCAAGGACAGCCTGGGCGATCCGAAGCCGATCCCCGGCGATCCGCAGGGCAGGAAGGGATGGATTATCCATACCCAGACCGACGACAAGGGAAATGTCTTCGAGATCTGGTGCATCGAGATTGCCGGCGGTGTTGGCAATTCCTTTGGCGGCCGCTACACCCCGAAGGACGGCACGCCGGTGTGGATTGGGCGCTGCTCCTTTGTTGGCGGGCAGAACACGTTCGACAAGCATTCCACTGGCGATACCAATGGTAATGGCAAGCCTGATGGCTGGGATAAGATTTCCTGGCAGACGGAGGATGATGGCGGCGGCGGCGCCGGCGACCCGACCGACGACGACGGCCAGCCGGGCAAGAAGGATTATCACTGGGAGTACGATCCCATCGGCGGCAAGCTGAAGCGGTGGGAGACGCTGGACGGAAGGCGTATCAAGCCGGATACGCCCGACTACGAGAAGCCGGCACCGGGCAACTTCGATGATCTTTCGCTTGTCGCGGCCGTTGATACCGTGCGCGAGCCGATGCTGATGGCCCCGGCCGTGATGTTCCGCAACGACGGTGAGCCGATGGCCGTTGGCAACGATCATGCCGATGTCATCTGGCGTTACGCGCTGCGTTCCAGCCGCCTGGTAATGCACACGCCAACGGTGATCATGGCCGGTGATCGCATCTCGATTGCGGCCAGTGGTATTACCGCGGCCGAAGGGCCGGCCGGATGGGAGACGGTGGTGACACCGGGCTATACCACGTGGATCTACACGGGCACCACGCCAATCAACCTGAACGAAGCCGGCAATATCCCGGGCTTCATGGTGATGTCGGCGGCACAGCCGGGCACCGCACGGTGGATCGCGATCAGCGCCTCGCTGGACGGCCATTTCAACATGGATGGCCCGGTTGCCGGCCCGGCGCTTGTGGCCGCCTCGCACCCGGCACCGCGCATGATCCTTGGTTCGCTGAACGCCTACCCCAATCCGGCGCATGGCAGCTTCTATGTTGAGTTCTCGGTGCAGAACACCGCCAACGTAACACTGGAGCTGTACGACGTTGACGGCCGCCTCGTGCGCACGCTGTTCAACGGCAGCACCGAAGGCGCGAAGCTGTACCGTCTTGGTGTGGAGAACGGACAACTTGTTCCGGGCACCTACATGCTGAAGATGATGGTTGGTGAGGAAGTTCATACACGCAAGGTGGTGGTCGTGGAGTAAGGGCCTGATATGTGCCGGCGTTCCGCCGGTGCGCTGAAGGGCGTACAGCCGTGATGGCACACCGTGGCCCCGGAGTTATCCGGGGCCACGGTGGTTTGTGGTGTTACGTACCACGGGAATGGATTCATG
>CBHYLN010000112.1:0-17185 GCA_966128725.1 uncultured bacterium
CTGATGCCGATGCTGCCGTTGCCCGAGGCGTTTTCCGGCGCACGGCGGGACACCACCGTGCCGCTCATGTCGCTTACCACCACACCAATCGGCATGGCCTGGCCCAGCATGTACCGTACCTGGAACGTGTTGCCGGCGGCAACAGGATTGGGCACGGCCGAAACGGCGATCGTGGCAAGCACATCCGGTGCCGAGGCAACACCATTGCCGGGCGTATGCACCGTCAGCGCGGGCGCGATTCCCGTTTCCACCCACGCTCCGCTCTGTATTGCCGCGATACCCCGTTCAACCGGATCCTGCCGGTGAGGTGCCGGTGGCGGGCATGCCCTGAAGCACAGGTTCTGCGTGACCATGGCCGGAATCTGCAGCACCGCGTGCGGCACGCCCCACGGCCACGGTGTGGCCAGCATCGGGGCGGCAACCACCGGGTAGTTCGGCTGCGTGCAACGATCGCCCGGGCGGATCTCATTGCATCCGCTGATACCGACGATATCGGTCTTGATCACGTAGTGCTGCTGCACATCGCCAGGCGCCAGCAAATTCGGGCTCGCGGAGAATCCGCAGAGAATGAAGCCGGGGTAGCAGTTCACCGCCACATCAACGCCGGAGTACAGTTGATCCGCACCGTTGCCGCCGTATACGCTCGACCAGTTCTTGCCCAGGTTCGGGCACTGCCACACCGGGGTCATGTTCACCACATAACCGTCATCGCCGCCAAGCGGGCCCGGGTTCATATGGCCCACGAGCAGGATGTTGCCGGGTGCCGCGCCAATCTGCAGTTCGCGGATCTGGAACACCTCGTCGGCGCTCATCGCACCGCCACCGGAAATGTCCGGAACAATCATTACACCGCCGGCAGTGTACTTGGCCAGATAGAAATCCTGCGGTGCCGGGCCTGTGGTTGCGCCGGCTGCCAGAATCTGTCCGGCGTTGACGCCCACGGCCAGCTCGATCACGGAGTTGAATTCCTCGATCGCCGGTCCGCCTGTGTGGGTTGACCACAGCACCAGGCCCGCAGCCGTGGTGCGCATCAACCATGCCTGTGTTCCCATCCCGAAGCTGGTGGTTGCGCCGCAGACCAGCAGATCGCCGTTGGCAGCCTCGAACAGGCCGCGCAAATCCTCGTTGAGACCGCCTGCCGGTGGCCCGTACGTATCCACGAAAATCGGCACGCCGGCCGGGTTCGTGCGGACAATCAACCCATCCTGATTCAGCGGACCGAACGCATAACTTTCGCCCACGGCCACGATATCACCGTTTGCCGTTTCGATAACATCGCGCCCGGCCTCGATGGCGGGTCCGCCGAACGTGCTGGCCCACACAACCGCGCCTGCCGCGTTGATGTTCAGCAGGAACAGATCGTCTACTCCGCCGTTCACATCGGTCTTGCCCGTGATGATGAAGCCGCCACCGGCCAGCTCCTGAATGTCCAGGCCGTAATCCTGCCCACCGAAATCGTAGGCGAATGCCCATACGATGCCGCCGGCAAGATTCTCCTGCACCACGTACACGTCGTTGTTCGGGCCGAAGCTGGGCGTGGTGCCCACGCTGATGTAGCCGCCGCCGCCGGCCAGTGGCTGCACGCCGCCGCGCCCGGTTTCAACGCCAAGGCCGCCGAACAAGGACTGCCATGTTTGTGCGTGAAGATTCCCGGCCACCATAAGGCAGCCTGCTGTCAGGATCGCGACGATCCATGGTGATGATGTGCGTTGTATTCTTTGCATGATGATACTCCGCTGTATGATGTGATGGGGGAAGAATCGTTCCGGGAGCTGGCTGCCAGCGTGCGCGTTATCCGTGGCTTGGCGCCGTTGTGATCGCGTCCGAGGCACCATGATATCGCGCGGCATTCACCTCGCTATCTCTGGCGCCACAATGCCTGCCCTTCCGTATTGGGGCCCGGCAATGACATGGTTGCCTGACACCGGAGTGGAAGGTCACGGGGGTGTTCGTGGATGTGTGGGCCGTATCGTGGCCCGCGGGCGGTTCCTGTTCGCCGGAGCGAACGCGTCGGACGGACCCAGCCGTGCATGTGCCAAGGGAAGAGGCGAAGCCGCTGTGTTCCACCACAACATACCGCTGGTTGTGCCGCCCGCCGAGTACATCATGATGTACCCATGCCTTGTGGGTCCGGCGCAGGGGCGTGGCCGATATCGCCGCGTTGGCTGGGCACAGGGATGAGGTTTGGCCCGGTCGGACCGGTGGTGCAACGGCGGAGCGCCCTGGATTGGCGCCGCCAACAATCGTGCGAGGCACGGCCGTTTGGGTTACCGTTGCGCGCGTGCGTGCGTATCTCCGGTCCGTGCTTGCGCGCGGGCCTATACGGAATGCGCCCCACCGGAATTCTCCGATGAGGCGCATGTGCGAAGCGTCGCAAGTGGAACGTCTGGCGGTACCGGTTCCGTGCTGGCAGGGCAGGCCCGGTTGTGATTACTCCGCCGCGTTCGCCGCCCCGGCGCGTACGGCCGCGGCCACACGGCCGGATTCGGCCACCTTCTCCAGATCGTTCAGCTCGCGGAACTCGGCAAGGATATCGGCCATCGTCTTCAAGCCCCGATCGCCTTCGCCGTGGGCCCGCATTGCGGCGCCGCCGGCCGCCTGTTCCTTCTCGCCAACAATCAGCATGAAGGGGATCTTCTGCAGCTCCGCTTCGCGGATCTTGTAGCCCACCTTCTCGTTGCGATCGTCGAGCTCCATGCGGAAGCCTTCGGCGCGCAGCGTGTCGTACACCGAGCGGGCGTAGTCCACGTAATGCTCCGACAGCGGCAGCACAATTGCCTGCACCGGCGCCAGCCAGAACGGGAAGTTGCCGGCGAAGTGCTCGATCAGCACGCCGATGAAACGCTCCAGCGAGCCGAACGGCGCGCGGTGGATCATCACCGGCCGATGCTTCGCGCCGTCGGCGCCGGTGTACTCCAGATCGAAGCGGTTCGGCAGGTTGTAGTCCAACTGCACCGTGCCAAGCTGCCACTGCCGGCCGATCGCGTCGCGCACCATGAAGTCGATCTTCGGGCCGTAGAACGCGGCCTCGCCGATGCCGATTTCGTAGTCGAGGCCGGTTTCGTCGGCCACGGCCTTGATCGCCGCCTCGGCGGTGGCCCACAGCTCGTCGGCGCCCACGTACTTCTCGCTGTTGTTCGGATCGCGGAAGGAAAGCCGCGTCTTGAAGTCGGAGAAGCCGAGCACGGCCATCACGAACTTGATCAGATCAAGCACACCCTTCAGCTCGTCGCGCACCTGATCGGGCCGCACGAACAGATGCGAGTCATCCACCGTGAACGAACGCACACGCGTAAGCCCGTTCAACTGTCCGCTTTTTTCGTAGCGGTACACCGTACCGAACTCGGCCAGCCGCAACGGCAGATCGCGATAACTGCGCGGGCGCGCGGCGTAGATCTGGCAGTGGTGCGGGCAGTTCATCGGCTTCAGCAGATACTCCTCGTTCTCCTCAAGCGTGATCGGCGTGAACTGGCTTTCGGCGTAATACGGATAGTGGCCGCTGGTGCGGTACAGGTCCAGATTGCCGATATGCGGCGTCACCACCGGCAGGTAGTTGCGCTTGCGCTGCTCGGCGCGCAGGAAGTTCTCCAGCGTTTCGCGCAGCACCGTGCCCTTGGGCAGCCACAGCGGCAGGCCCTGGCCCACGGCGGCCGTGATCACGAACAAATCCAGCTCGCGGCCCAGCTTGCGGTGGTCGCGCTTCTTGGCTTCCTCCAGCATCGTGAGATACTCGTCAAGCTGCGCCTTCTTGGGATAGGTAACGCCGTACACGCGCTGCAACTGCTTGCGCGAAACGTCGCCGCGCCAATAGGCCGCCGAAACCGAAAGCAGCTTGATGGCCTTGATGCGCCCGGTGCTGGGCAGGTGCGTTCCGCGGCACAGGTCGGTAAAGTTGCCCTGGCGGTAGAACGTGATCTCACGATCCTTGAAATCCTCCAGCAGTTCCAGCTTGTACTCGTCGCCCTTCTGTTGGAAGTAGGCCACGGCCTCCTCCCAGGAAATCGGGATGCGCTGGAAGCCGTTATCCTGCTTGGCCAGCTCGGCCATCTTGCGTTCGATCGTCTCCAGGTCCTCCGGCGTAAGCACGTGCCCGCCGGCGATATCCATGTCGTAGTAGAACCCGTTTTCGATGGGCGGCCCGATACCGAACTTGCTGCCGGGATACAGCGCCTCGATGGCCTCGGCCATCACGTGTGCCGAGGAATGCCAGAAGATCGCCTTGCCATCGTCATCGTTGAATGTCACGATGCGAATCGAGGCGTCGGCGGTGATTGGGCGGGAAAGATCGTATGCCTGGCCGTCCACGAAAATGCCAACGGCCTCGCGGGCAAGCCCGCCGGAGATCGACGCGGCGATCTCCGCTCCGGATACCCCCGATTCGTACTCGCGGATCGAGCCGTCGGGGAGCGTAATCTTGATCATGACATCGGTTCCAAAAACGCGAACAGGGCACATGAGCGCACGCCTGTAGAACGCTCATTGCCCTGATCTCATGCAACGGTGTGTTTGATAGCCTCTACAACAGGCGTGCGTGTTTAGATGCGGGAAAGATAGTGGAGGCGCCAACAGATCGAAAAACAAAAAATGCATCATGCTGTTGGTGGCTATCACACGGCAACACACTCGGTAACGTGGGGCTGGCGAGCCGGCACCGTATGTTTGTGCCGTACATCGCAGGCAGGCAAACATGAAACAGCGGATCGCCAGGCGCGCAATCGATGCAGCTTCCGGGATCGGCCCACAGCCGATCGACGGCTATCCGCATTTCCGCCGCAACTACACCATCGGCATCCTCAACGGCTTCCTGTTCAACGCGGGCCTTTCGTTCTTCAATAAAACCACGGTGATCCCCGTGTTCCTGGCGGGCCTGGGCGCGCCCAGCATCGTGATCGCCATCACCTCGCTGTTCGAGAATCTGGGGTGGCACCTGCCGCAACTGTTCGCCTCGAAGCTGGTGATCCACAAGCCGCAGAAAATGCCGTTGTACCGCATCGCCTCGGCCGTGCGCCTGCTGGGCCTGGCGCTGGTGGTGGGCTCGGCGCTGCTGGTAACCGACGCTCCGCTTGGCGCACTGGCCATGTTTGTTGGCGGATACGGCCTGTTCTCGATTGCCGGTGGTTTCTCCGGCATCGTGTTTACCGACGTGGTTGCCAAAACCACGCCCAAGGAACGCCGGGGTTCCTACTTCGGGTGGCGGGCCATCCTGGCTGGCATTGCCGGCCTGTATATCGGGGCCAATGTGGTGAAGCCCGTGTTCGCCTATCTGGGCACGCCGCGGAGTTACGTGGTGGTGTTCGCCATCGGCAGCGTCCTGATTGCGCTCAGCTTCCTGCTGTTCATGCAGGTGAAGGAGCCCGTGCAAACCGGCCTGCCGCCCAAACGCAGCATGAAGGCGCACCTTACCACGGCCCGCCGGCTGATGGCCGTCAACGTCCGGTTCCGGCGGTTCGTGGTGTTCAAGATGCTGCTGATGCTGTGGTTCGCGGCGGTACCGTTTTACATGCTGTTCGCCAAGGCCAAGCTGGGCGCCACCGACGCGGACATGGGCACCTTCATCAGTTGGGAGTTCGCCGGGCTGATCGTTTCCAACGTGTTCTGGAGCTCGATATCCAACCGCGTGGGCAACCGTACCGTGCTGCTGCTTACCTGCGGGATGGCGATCTCGGTTTCGCTGTGTACGCTGGCGTATGCAACCGGCGTGATTGCCCTGCCGATGTGGACGTTCGGGATGGTGTTCTTCATGGGGGCGGGCATCGATTCCGGTGCCGGCAATGGCGGCTTGAACTACGCGCTGGAAATTGTCCCCGAGGCCGAGCGCGCAACCTACGTGGGGTTGATGAACTCCCTGATCGCGGCCGCGCTGGGCGTGGCGGGCATCGTGGGCTCGCTTCGCGATGTGATCGGTTATACCGGCCTGTTCGCCGTTACGCTGGGTGTTGCCGTGGCATCACTCGTGCTGATCGTTCGCCTGCCCGAGCCCCGCCGCCAGGCGCGAATTGCCGCCTGATTACATACGGCGCGACATTTCGGCCGGCCGCTGTGTCATCACCGGTAACCGCTCCGTTCCTTCTTCACCGTTACCATCCCTGTTATGAAGCACATCATCGACGATTCCCGGCGTGATTTCCTTACCGGTTGCATGCGGGCCGTGGCCGGCGTAACCGTGATCGGCATCGCCGCCGCAGCCACCGGCGGATGCTCCACCGCCTCGGTAGCGCGCACCGCGCAGGGCACTGTGGAGTTCGATGTCAGCTCGCTTACCGCCGACAACCAGGCCCTTGTAGCCGATGTTACCGGCCCCGATGGCTCGCCCGTGTTGATCGTTCGCCGCTCGGCCGGCGTATACCTGGCGCTTTCGATGCGCTGCACGCACAAGGGGTGCGATGTTGAGCCACCGAAGGATGCCGTGCTGGTGTGCCCGTGCCACAACTCGCGGTTCGATCTTGCCGGCGCCGTTGTGAAGGGGCCGGCCACCATTCCGCTGGCCAGGTACCCGCTTACATACAACTCCGAAACCGGGCAAGTGGCCGTCAAGTTCTCCTGACGGTACGTTGTGGCACGGCTTATCCCGCCAAACGGGCCAAAAATCGACGAGTGTCAACATTCTGCAAGACCGTTTGATGGTTGTTGGAACATTCTTTGGTTTGCCGTGTTGCTCTTCTATAGGTACCGGGGTTCGCCCGACATGCATTGCGCGGAACGCCAGCACGCGCTGCATGATGACCGGAATTATTGAACGATGGATGATCTCAACGACGGAGTGAGCCCGGATCGGCGCGACTTCCTGCGAACGTGTGCGCACACCGTGGCCGGTGTTGTGGCCGCGGGCCTTGCGTTGCCGGTGCTTCAAGGATGTGAGGTGTCGGAGGTGCTGACCTCCGATGTTCCATCCGTGTTTGATGTAAGCACGCTTACCGCCGATAACCAGGCGTTGATAACCGCAACCAATGGCCCGCAGGGCACGCCGTTGGTGATAGTGCGGCGAAGTGCAACCCAATACAGCACATTGTCGTTGCTGTGTACACATCAGGGCTGCATCGTGGGCGCGCCGGCCAACGGCGAACTGCTGTGCCCGTGCCATGGTTCGCGGTATGACCTCACCGGCGCCGTGAAGAACGGCCCTGCCGTGCAGCCGTTGGCGAGTTATCCAACAGCGTACGACGCCGGCACCGGCACCGTGAAGGTGACATTCTCATGAGCAGCCCGCGCAGGTATCGTGTCTCTGGTTCGGATACCCTGGATGGCGCGCGGCATCGCCTTGTGTGCTGCCTGGCGTTCATGCTCGCGGTGTTGGCGCCGGCAGCCGTGCATGCGCTGCCCCGGTATGCGCTGCTTACCGGCACCAGATGTTCGGCATGCCATGTCAACCCGCAGGGCGGATCGTTGCGCACCGAACTTGGTTTTCAGACGATGAACACCGTGGGCGCGTTCGACATGGACTCGCTTGGGCTGGGCTGGCTTGCCGCCGGTGGCAGCAACACCCTGGCCGACGGGATGATCACGTTCGGGCTGGACACCCGCTTGCAGGTTGCGAAGCTGGGCCGTCCGCCCAACGATGTGCGCCGCGTGATTCCCATGCAGGTGGCGCCCTCGATAGCGATAGCGCCGCTGGATGAGTTGGTTCTCTACGGCACGTACAATGCCGGCCCGCTGCGGTATGCCGGGCAAACCAGCTTCGACGCGGCCATCCAGTATCAGCCGGGCATTACCACGCCCTCCATCCGGGTTGGGTACATACAGCCCAGCGTTGGCCTGCGGTATGATGACCATACCATGTATACGCGGCGCGACCCCACGGCAAACGTGCCGCTGGTTGCGCCCAACTACAACGAGCTGGGCGGCGAGATCACCTACGAAGGCACGCGATGGCTTACGGTGAACGTGGGGGTGTTCTCGGCGCACAACCTGGCGAAGGCGGAGCCCACCGTGGATGACTCGAAGCCATCGTACGCAGCGCGAGTGATGGTGTGGCCGCGATGGCTGGACGAAGGGATCAACGCCGAGGCAGGCGCTTCGGTGTTCATGAACGGCAAGTTCCGCATGGTGAACGCGTTCGGTGGCGTTGGGCTTGCCGATCAGGCCACCCTGCAGGGCGAGGTGGTGATGGCGGAGAATGCCGACAACCGCAAGGTGCTGAACTACTCGGTGCTGGGCAGTTATCAGTTCCTGCCGTGGCTTACCGGCTGCGCGCGGTACGAGCATGCCGCGGTCGACAACTCATCCGGCGGGACCTCCACTGCGTACACCTATGTGGTGGGCGCGGAGATCTTTCCCGTGCCGTTGTTCGAGCTGCGCCCGGAGTATCGGTACACGCGTACCGATGCCTATATCCTGGGGCAGTACACGATCCAGTTCCGAATTTTCTACTGAGTATTTCGGTACCTGCCCTGTCGGATGTTCTGCAACGGCGCCTGGGCATCAGGCGCCGCGTATCAGGCGTTGAATGGCGGTTGCATGCCCTGGCCAGTGTTGGCGACACATGATGCGTTTGCTGATAACGGGATGGGCGGGGGCCAATGCAACGGAATCGAATGCAGGGATGGTGGTTGCGGCGAGGGTGATTTCGTTGGAACGATATTGGCCCCTGCCCGATGCCAAGCACCGATGCATCTGGAATATAGATTTCGTGGTGGCGCGCTCGCTGCGCCAACTCAGGCTCAACAGCTTTGCTCCCGGCTCCGCGATCTGACGCCGGCATTCGGAATGAGACGAGCCGAATGACGGAAACACGATCGTAGTAATGGCGCGGCATGAAATTCGGCAACGAATTCCGTGTCGCGCCGAGCCATTTATGGCCCTGCCGAAGCCCTTGCGCGGCTGCGGGTACGCGCCGGATCTCCGGCGTCCGGCCAATAGATGGCCTGCATGTGCCCGCGATGCCTCAGCGTTGCGAGGTCTTCTCGCGCAGCTTCATTTCCTGTTCGCGGCGGTCCAGCAGTTCCTTCTGGCGTCGCAGTTCCTCCAGGCGGATCTCCAGTTCCTTGGCCATCATCGCGGCGCGATCGTCCTCCTGCTCGTTGCCGCGGAACAGGCCGCCCAGCCAACTGCTGCGCAGGCCGCGCATGTTGATGCCGAACTCGCGGGCGGCGAAACTTGCCGAGCCGGCCGCCTCGCTCAGGTTGCCGGTAAGCGATTCCAGCGAGTCGTACAGCGATCGATCGTACAGCAGTGCGCCCAGCGTGCCCTTGCCGTTGCCGATATCGGCAAGCAGCTTTCGGCTTTCCTTGGTGATGCCGTCCACGTTCTCGGCCGCGCGGCTCAGCGTACTTGTGACCGATACAAGCTGGTTGCCGGTCTGGGTCATCAACCGATCGGCCGCGTTCATTGCCCGCGTAAGGCTGTGGTAGGCTTCGTCGTCGGTCAGGAACTTGCCCAGCGTGCCCTCGCCACGGCGGAAGCGGAGGAACAGGGTGTCCAGCGACGCGGTGATATTCTCGGTATTCTTCACGGCCGCCCTGGCGTCGTCGAAGATCGCCAGGTAGTTCGTTGGCGCCTGTGTTGGCAGGCGTTCGCCATCGCGGAGCAGCTCGGCCTGTGTGTTGCCCACCACCAGTTCCACCAGCTTGTCGCCGATCAGCCCCTGCTGCGCGATCGTGGCCACGGTGGACGTTCGAACGAACTTCCGGGAATCCTCGTCGATAATCATCATTACGCGCACGTACGAGCCGGTGTCCAGCCGCAGTTCCACGCTGTTGACCGAGCCGATCTTGATGCCGTTGATCGTGACCAGCGCGCCCGGCTTCAGGCCGTCCACCGATTTGAAATCGGCGAACACCGTGAACGTGCTGCTGAACAGGTTCTGCTTTTCGCCGATCACGAATACGCCAAGCACAAGGATGACGAACCCAACCAGCGCGAACATCCCCACCCGCATCATGCGTTTGGAGCGGTCCAGCCCGGTGATCATCTGTTCCTGCGGTGGCGCGGCCACTCCGGCGGGCATGTTGGCGCCGGTAGCGCCGCCCTTGGGATCCTGTGTTGCTGTGCTTGCCATGTCGCGTGCCAGAATGTTGGGAAACGTGCCTCAGGGTTCGGCGTGTCCGCCGTGCATCTGAAGTGAGAAAAATATCCGTAGGAATTCGAGATCTGAATTCCGGGCCTCGTCCGGCGTCCCCTCGAACACGATCTTGCCTTCATCGATGAAGGCCACACGATCGGCCACGATGTGCAGGCAATAGGGGTCGTGCGTAACGGCGATCGCCGTGATCTTCAGATCCTCCTTCAGGTCCACGATCAGCTCCGAAATCTCCTTCGTGGTCTGCGGATCAAGCCCGGTTGTGGGCTCGTCGTACAGGAGATATTCGGGTTCGGCGATGATCGTGCGCGCCACGCCCACGCGTTTGCGCTGCCCGCCCGAAAGCTCGCTGGGCATCTTGTTGATTTTTTCGGGAAGCCCGACGCGTTCCAGGTAATGCATTACCCGGTCGCGTATCTCGGGGCCTTTCATGCCCTTGGTCTTCTCCAGCGGGAAGGCCAGGTTCTCGCCGACGGTGAGCGAGTCGTACAGGGCGCCGCTCTGGAACACATAGCCCACCTGGCGGCGGATCGATTGCAGCGTCTTGCTGTTTGCGCCGATAACCTCGGTGCCGGCAACACGGATACTGCCGCTCTCCGGCAGCAACAAGCCCACGATGCTTTTCAGCAGCACGCTTTTGCCGGAGCCCGAGCGGCCCAGCACCACCATCGTGGTTCCCGGTTCAACCATGAGATTCACACCCTGCAGCGGCCGCAGCGTGGGGTTGAACGCCTTGTATACATCGCGGATCTCGATCATCGCTACGGGCTGGGGAAATAGGTGATTGTGATCTTCACGAGGATCATGTCGATAAGGATGATCCACAGTGACGAGAGAACCACCGCTGATGTTGTCGAGCGGCCCACGCCTTCGGTACCGGAACTGGTGTGGAACCCCTTGTGCGCGCCGATGATCGAGATGGCGAAGCCGAAGGCCGCGGTCTTCAACAGGCCGGGGAGCACATCGGGGAAGGAGAGCGATTCGATCACCTGACCGTAGTAGTATCGCAGCGTGACACCAGTTGCCAGATACTCGGCCACATAACTGCCGAAGATGCCAACGAACTCGGCGTACAGCGTGATGAAGGGCATCAGCAATGTCAGCGCCAGCACCCGCGTGGTTACCAGATAGTTGTACGGGTCCACGCCGGAGCACTCCATCGCGTCGATCTGCTCGGTGACCTTCATCGAGCCAAGCTCGGCGCCGATGCCGGACGCCACGCGGCCGGCGATCAGCAGCGCGGTGATCACCGGGCCCAGCTCGCGCACAATGGAGATGGTGACCATCGCGGGGATGAACGCGGCCGCGCCGAACTTCTCCATGGTGGGCCGCGACTGCATGGCCAGGATAAGGCCCATGATGAAGTTCACCACGGCAATCAGCGGCAGCGACATGGCGCCGAAGTCGTCGATATGGCGCACAACCTGCCGAAGCTCATACGGCGGCGCGATCACGGTTCTACAGAACCGCGCCACGAACTGCATGTAGCTGCCAAAGGCAAGGGTAACGTTCTTCAGATAGTTCACGGTGTACAAGGTAGCGAGTTTGATCGTTCCTCGCATTGATCTCGTGCATGCATCTCGGGCGCGTTGCACATCGTCGCGATTTGGGGGCCGCCCATCCGGGCGCCCGGCGTTGCCTGGATATGGCCGATCGCCCGGCGCGCAGTAAATTGCGGGCCTGCCAGCCTGTTGAAATACCGGCAGGCCCCCAGGCTGTTCAACAACAGCCTGCTGCGTGATCGGCGGCCGATCGCCGGCAGTACCCCGCATGGGGCCGTGGCCAATCCTCTACGTTGGATACCCTCTATGACCAAGCTTGACGCAATCCGCGAGCAGTTCCTGATCACCCGCCAGTGTTTTGTTAACGCCAGCGGCGCCACGCATACCATTACGTATCTGGATCACGGCGCCAGCACGCACCCGCCGGCGCCGGTGTTGGACAGCTACCGTGAGTTCCTGGAGCGGTATTACGCCAACATTCATCGCGGGAACCATTATCTCTCGCAGAAGGCGTCGGACCTGTACGACAGCGTTGCCGATGTTGTGCTACGCTTTGTTGGGGCGGACTCCTCGCGCAGCAGCGTAGTGTTCTCAAGCAACACCACGTCCGCGCTCGACATGGCCAGTTTCCTGTTGCAGGATCAGCCCGGCGCCACGCTGGTTTCCTCGATGGAGCATCATTCCAACGATCTGCCGCATCGCCGTCGCGGGCCGGTGCTCCGGCTGGAGGTGCTGCCCGACGGTTCCATCGATTACAACGATCTGGAGGCCAAGCTGCGCGACAATCGCGTGAAGCTTGTGGCCATCACCGGCGCCAGCAACGTTACCGGCTACATGCCGGACCTGCATCTGGTTGCGCGCCTGGCGCATCGCTACGGCGCCCGCGTGCTTGCCGATGCCGCACAGTTGGTTGCGCACCATGCCGTGAACATGCGCGGCACGGGCGACGATGACCATATCGACATGCTGGCCGCTGCCGGGCACAAGGCGTACGCGCCGTTCGGCTCGGCATTCCTGGTGGCGCCCAACGAAATCCTGGAGCGCACCGAACCCTACGTGCCGGGCGGCGGCACGGTGAAGTTCGTGACCGATACCGATGTGGTGTGGGCCGAAGGCGTGGAGCGCCATACCGGCGGCACACCCAACATCCCCGGTGTGATTGCGCTTGGCGAGGCGTTCAAGTGGCTTTCGGCCATCGGGATGGACTGGGTTCGCGAACACGAGCTTGAGCTGCTGCGGACCTTTGAAGCGCGCATGCGGGCGGTGGAAGGGCTTACCGTGCTGGGCGATATCCAGCCGGAGAAGAAGTTGGGCGTGCTCTCGTTCAACATGGCCGGCATCCACCACGATGCGGTGTCGACGATCCTGAACAACGAATACGGCATCGCCACACGCAACGGCTGCTTCTGCGCGCACCCGTATCTGACGCGTCTGTTGCACTGTACCGACGCCGAAGGCGTGCGCCGCAAGGTGGAGAACGGCGAGGATGTGTTGCTGCCGGGCGCGGTGCGCGCCACGATCGGCATCTTCAACAACGAGGATGACCTTGACAAGCTGGTCAACGCCGTTGGCGATCTGTCGGCCCGGGTGCTTGCCGGCGAAACGTTCGGCGATGCCACCAAGCAGACCGTATGCCGCGAGGCGCTGTAGTTGCGGCAATATCACGCGGATGAATCCTTCGGCGCGCAATCGGTGGTAAAGCCGGTTGCGCGCCGTTGTTTCAGGGAACCACCGGTTGCCATGTGGCTCGTGCGCAACTGGTCAAGTGTTGTGTCGGCGTCCGGCCGAACCCTTGCGCCAACCCGGCGAAGATTTTCACCGCGAAGTCGCAAAGGGCGCAAAGCCCGCGTACCAGCCGGTTTACCCTGTTACGATGCTTCTCTGGGTGGTTGCGATCGGCGTTTCGGTGGTATCTTGGCGGATTCTTCCGACTCACACAGTGGTAATCTAGGCAACTATGGGTTTTGCATGTGGTATCGTTGGCCTGCCAAATGTGGGCAAGTCAACGCTGTTCAACGCGATCACCGCGGCCGGCATTCCGGCGGAGAACTATCCGTTCTGCACGATTGAACCGAACACGGGCGTGGTTGGCGTGCCCGACGAGCGGCTCGAATGGCTTTCCAAGACGTTCCATACACGCAAGGAGGTGCCCACGACCATCGAGTTCGTGGACATCGCCGGCCTTGTGCGTGGGGCCTCGAAGGGGGAAGGGCTGGGCAATCAGTTCCTTGGGCACATCCGTACGGTGGACGCGATTGCCCACGTGGTGCGTTGTTTCAACGACGAGAACGTGGTGCATGTTGACGGCGCGATCAACCCGATCCGCGACATCGAGACGATTGAAACCGAGCTGATCCTTCGCGATGTGGAATCGGTGGAGAAGCGGATCGATACGGCGGCGCGGCGCGGCAAAACCGGCGACAAGGATGCCAAGGCCGAGCAGGAATTATGCGAGCGCCTGCGCGACTATCTGCTGCAGGGGAATCTTGCTATCACGTTCGAGCGTACCGACGAGGAGCGCAAGCAGATCCGCGAGTTCCATCTGCTGACCGATAAGAAGGTGATGTATATCGCCAACACCGATGAGGACGGTCTGATCAACGGCAACGAGTATCTGGAGCGTGTGCGCGCGTTCGCTGCGCCGCGCGGCTTCGAGGTTGTGCCCGTGTGCGCGAAGATCGAATCCGAAATCGCCGAGCTGGACCCCGCCGATCGCGCCGCGTTTCTGGAGTCGCTGGGGCTTTCCGAACCCGGCCTGAACGCCATCATCCGTACCGGGTACAAGCTGCTTGGGCTGCTGACGTTCTTCACGGCCGGCGAGAAGGAATGCCGTGCCTGGACCGTGCGCGACGGCGCATGCGCCCCGGAGGCCGCCGGCGTTATCCATACGGATTTCGAGCGTGGTTTTATCCGGGCCGAGGTGCAGAGCTATGCGGACCTGATGCGCCTGGGCAGCGAGCAGGCGGTGAAGGAAGCGGGCCTGTACCGCATCGAAGGGAAGGATTACCTGGTGAAGGACGGCGACGTGATGTATTTCCGATTCAACGTATAGAAGCGTTGCCCGCCGGCGCGGCGTGTTTTGATGACGATGCGCCGGCGGTTGCAATGTTGGAAGGGGGGGCCACCTCAGCGCCCCTTGCGCAGGTCGTGCATCGGGTATTGCAGGCCGGGATAATCCACCTTCCATGCGCCCGCCTCGCGACGCATGTGGATGAGGATGGGGTCATCCTCGCGCGCGCCGTCCACAAGCCGGAGGCCGTCGATACGCAGCGCCACGCTGTCGCGCGAGCCACCCACAACGGTGATGCGTCGGTTCTGGATATCGGCCAGTGATGCCTGCGCCGCGCGCCATACCTGCTCGCGTGTTGCAAGGCGTTCGCGTTCCACCAGTGCCAGGCTGCGCGAGGATATCGAGCGCCAGAAGGCAGCCTGATTGCCGGAATCGATGGCGCTGACGAACGTGCCCATGCCGCGCACAAGTTCGGTGCGATTCCAGCCGGCCAGCGGAGCGTGCGGCGGTTGTACGCCATGCCCGGCGCCTGGTGCGGGTGCGGCGCCTGCCGGATGTGTTGCCGTTGCCGGCATCGGTTGGGCAGGGGCCTGTTCCGTTTGCGGCGCTTGCGGTGCCGCGTTGCCCGGCGCCGGATTCGCGGGCGCTGGATTCGCAGGCGCCGGTTGGCGCGGCTCCGGTTCGGCGCAGGAGGCTGCAAGCATGCCGGTTGCGCACAGGATGCCCAGGATGCCCAGGATGAACGTGTGCGTGTGGCCGATTGCTGATGGACGATGACGATCGCGAGCGTGCATGAGCGATTGTGTTTCGTGGACCATGCGACATCGGGGTCGCGGATTGAAACGGCTGGCGCAAAGATCGTAAATCTCCTGATCGATGAAACTCCTTCTGTTCGATATCGACGGAACGTTGGTGCGCGTACGGCGCGATGTGCTGCATGGTGTGCTGGGCGATGTTGTGCGCGAAGGGACTGGCCATGCCGAGGGTGTTGACGGTATCGAGCTGCATGGCAAAACCGACCGGCAGATCATGCTGGAGATCTGCGCCGCCGCAGGGCTGTCGGAACACGAGGCATTGCAACGGTGCGATGGGATGGTTGCGCGCCTTCTGGAGAGCTGGGAGCGCACGCTCGACGCCGATACGGTGGAGTTGCTGCCGGGCGTTGTGGAGCTTCTGGAACAACTTGCCGTGCTTCCGAACGTGCGTCTGGGGTTGCTTACAGGCAACGTACAGCCCGCGGCACACATGAAACTGGCGCCGCACAACCTCAATCGATTTTTTACCGTTGGCTCGTACGGGTCCGACGCGATCGCCCGAAACGATCTTCCGCCCATTGCCCTGCAACGAGCCAACGAGCAAGGCCCGCCCGCGTTTACCTTCCAGCGCACGTTGATCATCGGGGACTCGCATCGCGATATCGAGTGTGCCCGTGCCTGGGGCATATCGGCGCTGGCGGTCGCCACCGGTTCGCTTGATGTCCACCAGCTTCGCGAACACAAGCCTGACGCGGTATGCGACACGTTGCTTCAGAGCGATTTTATCCACGACTTCGTGGGGCGCTGAGTTGCCTGCCAGGCATAATCCCGCCCGCGTGCGTTTGATGGTGGTATCCGCCAGCATCGGCACGCAACGGCAAACCGGACACCAGATGCGAGCACTCCATACAGCCGTGGTCCTTGCGGCCACGATAATCTTCTCGGCCGGGATATCGGTTGCGCAGGTGCTGCCCGGTATCGACGTCCTGGTCCGTCGTGGCTTCGAGGGGCTGGAGGGGAAGCGTATCGGGCTGGTGATCAACCAGACCTCGGTTCGCAGGGACGTACGCCACTCCACGCTGGATGCGTTTCGCGCCGCCCGCAACTGCAGGCTGGTTGCGCTGTACGCGCCGGAGCACGGGCTGGATGCGTCCTCGGCGGCCGGCGAGCACGTGGGCGACCAGACCGATCGCCGCACGGGCCTTCCGGTGTATTCGCTGTATGGCGCCACACGAAAGCCCACGCCGGCCATGTTGCGCGACGTGGATGTGATGGTGTACGATATTCAGGATATCGGCGTTCGCAGCTACACCTACATCTCCACCATGATCAACGTGATGGAGGCCTGCGCCGAAGCCGGCAAGCCCTTTGTGGTGCTCGACCGTCCGGACCCCATCGGCGGCGATGTTATCGATGGCCCGGTGCTGGACACTGTATTCCGTTCCTTCGTGGGCATCGTGTCGGTTCCGTATGTGTACGGGCTTACGCCCGGCGAGCTTGCAACCATGGCCAACGGCGAAGGATGGCTCTCCGGAGGGCGGCGTTGTGATCTGCGTGTGGTGCGCATGCGAGGCTGGCGGCGATCGATGACATGGCAGGAAACAGGGCTTACGTGGATACCAACCTCGCCGCATGTGCCCACGCCCGAGGCCGCTTTTGCCTATGCGGCAACCGGGGCGCTGGGGGAGCTTGGCGTGGCAAGCATCGGCATCGGATACACGTTGCCGTTTCAGCTTGTGGGTGCGCCGTGGGCCAATGGGGATTCGCTTGCCGCGAGCCTGAACGCCCGCATGCTGCCCGGGTTGTACTTCCGGCCAACGGCTTACAAACCATTCTACGGAATGGCCAGCGGCACAACCTGCTACGGGGTGCACATGATACGCACCGGCGAGCGGACCCTGCC
>CBHYLN010000113.1:0-17065 GCA_966128725.1 uncultured bacterium
TCGCGAGTCGGGCGGCCGGGAAGAAGGCGCCTACAACGAATGCCTTGTGCTGTATGATCGCCTGATGAAGGACGACTATCTGCACGGTCTTCTGGCACAATTCTGCGCCGGCGCACACGTGATATTCGTGTGCGACAGTTGTCACTCGTGCTCGATGTACGAGCTCACGCCACGGCGATCGCGGCCGTATCGTGTTTCGCCGCCGGCCGGATATATACGACGCGGCGGCACACGCCCAAAGCTGATTGATCCAGCCGATGCCCGACACCACCTGGCGAGATTCCGCAAGACGTACAGCGTGCTCGACAAGCGTTATGCAGCAACATCTCCGCGATCGCTGCAGGCGGAGATCCTCGTGATTTCCGCCTGCGAGGACGATGAAACCGCCCGCGACGGCGCAGTCAACAGCGCGTTCATGCAAACGCTTCTTATTGTCATGGCCAACTGGAACGTTGATGTCCGCCATCGTAAAAACGGCGGGTACGACGAATTCGTTGATGAAATCCGACACAATCTTCATCCATTTCAGCATCCGTGCCTTACAAGGATGGGAGGAACAACGAACAGCTCCTTCTTTGCAGGGCCTCCATTTTCTATTCATTAAGGATTCAGGACCAATTATGAACACAGTATTTGTTCGTGAGCTTATCGCGGCAGCCCTTTCCCTGATGCTTGGCTCAGGAGCCGGCGGATCAACAACGGCGACAGCGCCAGAAGCAACAATGATTGGCCAGGCAGTGGCGGGCGCGCCAGCGCCCGAACCAGCACCAATGCCGCCCGGGAGCATTACGTTTGTCGCCGATACGAACTCGGTGCTCGATCCCGATGCAAGCCTTTCGGTAATTATGCCCGAAGCAGACCAGATCGCAACGCTGCATACCGATGGCAACTCCGAGTATTATCTCTGGTTCAATGCGGCACATCCAGGATTCGCGTTGGGCGCACTCACCCGAGGCGGCGCCCCATGCGACCCGAACGCCTACATGGATTCCGGCAAGGGTGATGGGCAGCGCCTCTACATCATCATCGACGGTGGGCCGGCCCGGGTACTTTCGATCGATGATTCAATCAAGATCCCGGTGCAGCATCATGCAGATGCCGGCCCACACACGCTTCGGGCAGTGATGAGCCGATCGTGGGATGAAAGCCTGAAGGGCAGCGCAATCAGCTCGGCCCGTGAAACGGATCTGTATTGCTGCCGGACGTTCTATATCGACACCAATACCGGCACACATGAGGTTGACTCCACGTTGCCGTTGCTTACACTGAACGCACCGTTGGAAACGTACAATCACGGCGGCTATCCCTCCGACCAGGTGATGATGGATTTCTATCTGATGTTCAAGGGGCTGGCGCAGGGATATTCGGTGGAAGCAACATTGATGGATTCCTGCCAGACCGTGCTGGCCAAGGACACGTTGCATCAATGGGTTCCGTACTGCATCACGGGAATCCCGGACCCACCAACGCAGGCAAAGGTGCGATACATTCTGCGTGCCCGCCTGTTAAACGCGCAGGGAACACCAGTTCAGAATGGAGCCCGGTATAATCTGAATGACATAACACGTGAGTTTTACGTGCGGAAGAAATAATCCGCGATAATTTCTGCATTCTCAGTATTCCCTTTATTCCTTGTATTCTGGCGGGCGAGGCGGTGGTGATCGGCGTACGACGATCCCACTGCCGCGCCCGCAGCATTATACGCAAGCATCGATTTCGCCTTCATTGCCACCCCACGCACTGCCAACGCCTGTTCGAACTCCCCACCAATCCTTCAGTTGCCGGTTTCAAGCCGATCCAATTCCTCCCGAATTTTCAGGGTAAGTTCGTGATCCGCCCCCAAAGCACGTAGTCGAATATCCAGCGCACGGTTAAGCAGAGCCAACGCGATCCGGTGGTCGCCGTCGTCGCGGTGGACCTGCGCAAGATTATGGAGAGCGTCGGCAATGTTCGGATGGTATTGCCCGAACATCGCCTCCCACCCGGCAATCGCCAGCTCATAATGAGGAACCGCGGCCGCATGATCGTCGGCGAGCCGGAGAAGCCCGCCAAGGTTGTTTGCACATGCGGCCGTGTAGTAGTGCTGGTCGCCCAATGCCCTTCGAGCATCGGCAAGCGTGGCAAGCGACAGTCTGCATGCTGCATCGCGATCGCCAGAATCTCGAAGGACCTGAGCAAGGTTCACACGTAAGCCAATAGTTTGCGGATGGTCGGCCCCAAGTGCACGGTCGGTCAGCGCAATTGCCTGCTCGAACATCGTTCGCGCACGCTCGAAGTCCTTACGGAAATAGAGCAGTGCGGCGATATTGGTGGTTGTGAGGATGGTATCCGGATGTTCCGGCCCCAACATCCGCGCACGTATTGCCAACGCCGTTTGATAATGCTCTTCGGCAGCCGCGAAATCATTGATATCAACACAGGCGCCCCCAAGATTGTTGTGCAGCGTTGCAACAGCAGGATGGTTTGGCCCAAATCGGGCAACGCGAATTTCCAGCGCTCGTCTGAACAATGGCACAGCCTGGTCGCTCTCCTTCTGATCCGAATACAGCAATGCCAGATTATTCAGGCATTCGGCCACCGCCGGATGGGCCGGGCCATGTACTCGTTCGCGCAATTCCAGCGCGCGTTGATACAGCGGCAACGCCTGAGGATAATGCCCCTTCTCGTGGTAAAGAAGCGCAAGATTGCTGAGCGCCTGTGCAATTGCGGGATGTTCGGCTGGGAGCGTTCGCTCGTGGATCCGAAGCGCACGGGAATAGAGTTCCTCGGCTTCGTTGAACGTTCCGGCATACCGAAGCAGTTCGGCAAGCTCGTGCATCGCGTCGGCAACGGCCAGGCTTTCGGGGCCAGCGGCATCCAGATGCAACTGGAGCGCAAGACGCAGGTGGCGTTCGGCGTCGACAACGTGACCGCTCAACTGAAGGAACCGCCCGATACGCGCCGAGGCCTCGGCCTGTTGCTGCACCGGATGGCGAGCGGCGCGCCATCGTGCGAATGCTTGGCCGGAGCGTTGCAACATTGCGCCTTCATCGCCCACGGTCAGCCAGTAGCCTCGCAGCTCGTATTGCCTTTCGTCCGACGCCAGCGCCACAAACATCGGCACGTCGGCAAGGCATTCGGCCAGCCGTTCGGGTTCGCCGGCATGCACCCATTGCCAGGGCTCCTCATCCAGCCTGCGTTCACCAACCGGGCGCCCGCCAAAGTAGCGTGCCAACTCGCGATGCAGTTCGGCAACACGAGGCCCGGAGATACCGTATCGCTGCTCAACAGCTCGCCGCACATGCTCATGTACGAAGGTGTACAGGCTGTCGCGCTCCATCAAATAATGCCCGAACGAGACTATGAAGGCGGTGATCTCGCGGTGGTTGCCCGACACAAGATCGGCCAATTCGGTCACCGAAAGTCCCTTCCGTGCGCACCAGAGCAGTGAAAGCGCTCGTGCCACCAAGGCGCGGCCATGCCGCTGCTCGCTGCGGTCCAGAATCGTCTGCATCAGCAGTTCGGGCGATCCGCCGGCAATGTCGATCGGCTGTGTATCGGCTCCGAAGGATTGCACCCCGTGCGCAGTTGCACGCAGGAAGAACGGTGTGATCGGGAAAGCGGCATTACCGGATACACCACGCAGTATGTCGCCGGCGGCGCGCTGGCCCAAACGTTGTACTATCCGATCGATGATGGCGCGCGACTGCGTCACGGTCAGCGGCTTTAGCGGCAGCTCGCGCCACGAACGCGACAACAAGGTCTCAACCAGATTGCCCGGCGACGTAACGCCAACAACCAGGCGCACATGATCCGGCAGATCATCCGGCAGCCAGTCGGCATCGGCATCCTCGAGTTGATTGAGTCCGTCAAGCACAAGCACCACCCGCCGGTCCACCGACGACAGCCACAGCCGGAACGCCTGCTCCAGGGCGGGAACTTCCACGGGAATCGGTTCGTCGATTCCGCAGAGTTCCTGCAATTCGGCAAGGACGTGGCGAAGCAGCAAACCACGATCCTCGCGGGCCGATGCCGCGCACACGTGGTGTGTAATCACGGCAACATCGGGATGCCGTACACGGAACTCGTCGGTCCAATTGACAAGCAGGGCGCTTTTGCCGGCACCCGAGGCACCGGTCAGGATCAACGGCACACCTGAGCCCAGCGCGTGATCTTCCAGCCGGTCGTGATAGGAATCGAACGCCACATATTCGCGGCGATGCATGTCGGCAAATTGATTGTGCAGGCGCCGCTGACGCTGGATCGTGGTTTCGCCAGGCCCGGCCGGCTGCAGGCGTTCGAACACGGCCAGCACATCGGCCAGCACGGCGCGCGCAAGCGAATCCAGATCGGCGAACCCGTGGCGCACGGTGGCACCGGAATCAATGATCCGCCGCGCAAGCTCAGCATTCGCCGCATCGACGGAATCGGGTTCGGATGCCGAACCCAGAAGGTAGAAGAATGCGCGATCTCGCATCAGTTCGTTGCCGATAACGGCCTCGATGAGCGCAAGGGCAACATCCGCGTCACGGGCATCAGCCATCGAACGCAGCCACGGATAAGCAGCCGCCTCGGTATCGTCGCTATCGGAATTCCGATACGGGATATCGCCCACGATGCCAACAAACGCTGGACGATAGCCGCGTACACCTTCGGCATGATGCGCGATGATTTCCGAGGTGCGAGCGGGAGCAAGCGCAGCCTCGAGCCGGGGGTCGCTCACCGCGAACAACATACCCGCATCACGTGCCCGGCGGCGGACATCCGGAACAACAATGCTGCCAATAACAGCTCGTTGCGCTGTAATGTTACGGGCCGTGCTGACTACACATACTCGAAACTCGCCCCTGAATGTAGTGTGGCGAAGAGCTGTTGGAAATTCCTGTTGCATACTACTGTTGATAGAATTCAGGCGGAATGTCCGCCGTTTGCGGCACACATGAATGACATACGGCGGTTAATATCAACCGATCCTTACCGGACCTGCACATGTATAATTTTTGGCATATATATACTTGGCTGCCCAAGAGACATCGGTGTTTCCCGATCTCCACAACAATCCAACGGCAACTTCTCCGCCGGCATGGTCGAAGGAAGAACGGGGCGAGCCTACGGTGCCATGTGAGACCGGATCCCAGCGGCTACACGGCATCGTTCTGCTAGTCGGCCGCTTCAGAATATCCGATTTATCCCCGCATGTGTAGGGAGCGGCGCGAGAATTGCGAACGTAGAATGTTGGAGGACGAAAGAGGGCGCGCCCTTACAGGCTTTGCTGCATCTGCATTCCCGGCCAGTTGCGCGCTTCCGTACTTCGTCATTCCTCATTCGCAATTCAGTCGATCATTCTCATCCGCGAAGAAGGAGGGTCACCGCAAAGGACGCAAAGGCGCGCGAAGGCGTATCCCGATGACGGGGAGCGGCGCGAGGATGACGAATGCTGAAGGACGAAAGAGATCGTTTCCCTGCAACCCTTGCCGCACCTGCATTTCCAGCCGGCCGTACATATGTTCAGTGTTTCATTTCTCATTCTGCATTCCCGACCGGCCTGAGCGTGCTCAACCTTCCATTTCTCACTCTGCGTTCACTTTCTCCCCATTCCCTTTACTGCACCGATGTTGCCGGCCGGCTTGGCGCATGCGCCGATTGACTGCTACTTGAATTCGATCCCCACGGTAAGGCCGATGCCGGGGCTGATGGATTGCCCTGTGACCGGAAACAGCACGAAGCCTTCGGCCCCCACGCGCACACGCTGCCACGCTCGCACGCCAGCTCCGGCAAAGGGTGAGATATCCAACCGACCGGTACCGTTGGCGGTGGCGGCGGAACCAACAAACCGAACGCCACCGCCGGCATAGAAGTATGGATCCTGATACTCGCCGCCGATGCCAAGACTTCCGCCCAGCACACCCGGAGTCTGCACCGGTGAGCCCCAGAACTGCCCCTCCAGCAGCAACCGCCCGCGCGCGTACGGCGAGGTCTGCGCCAGCACGCGAGCATACCGTACCGAAAACGTATTGCTGCCGGTTGCCTCGGGAGTGAAATACATCCCCACACCAAGGATATTCTTATGCGGATCCTGGGCCTGTTGCGCCTGTTCCCTGTATTTCGGGACATGGGTCTCGGCAATCGCCGGATCCCACTCGGCCGCGCCGCCTGCTTCCTCAACGAGCTGCTTCTCGCCGGGGCCGCTGGGTTTCCAGCCGATAAGATCCAACCGCCCACCGAAGTACGCCATACGCAGACTTTCCTCGGAGGAAGCCTTGTTGATCTCACTGGTAAACGGGCCGCCCATCGCCTTGCGCGCGGCGACAATCTGGTCGTACGCCTCGGCGTAGTTGCTCCGCCCGCTCACGATCTGGCGCGTGAAATACTCGGTGAAGCCCTCGATGATGTTACGCTCGTCGATAAACGCAGCGTGAAAGGCCGGATGCGCGTAGGCATGCACCAACTCGTGCACAACGCTGCCGTACATCATGGCTCTGGAGGAAAGCGGCACGGTAAGTTTCGCCTGCGACGCGCTGTGCACGCCGCCCACACACGTAGGGGCAACCTTGTTCAGCACATCGCCGTGGTCGCGATTCAACCCTTCAACCAACAAGTCGGTTACCGCCGACCGTGACTCATCGTTAAGCCCGTTGAGCTGGGTGCCGCATGGTTTGCAGTGCGTGTCAACCAGGGTTCGCGCCAACGCGTCGCCGGCGTTGGCGGTGGATGCAAACGACACCAGCAGTTGTTGCGCCGCCTTGCGCTTGGCAGGTGTGGTGCTGGCGTCCTGCGTAAGCGTGATCTGCCTGTTGGTATACGGACCGTACAGCTTTACGATCTCCGCCTGGGCCTCGCTTACTGCCTTGAAGGCTTCGGCCTCGGTGAGCGGTGTTGGCGCCGGCGTGCTGGTATTGCTCTCACCTCCAGTACCACACGTGCCTGTAAGCGTGGAATACAGCGGCCCGGCCAGGGTTGCTGCCATTGCCGTCCGTTCGGCTTCGGTGAGCGCTGTGCCCTGATCAACCAGTGGCTCCGCGGGTTTGTCGGCGGCCGGCTCCGACGTCGGCCCCGAGGCAGGCGTGGATGCCGGCCCCGAAGCAGGTGTTGACGCCGGCCCGGACGATGGTGTTGACGCGGGAGGTGCCGGCTTGTCTTTGAAGTCCCGGCCCAGAGCCTTTGCGATGGCACGCTGCTCTTCCGCTGTGGGATAGTGTGCCTCGGGTTTTTCGTCGCGATACAGTTGCTGGGCGCCGGAACGGGCATGGGCAACATGCGCCAGCTCGTGCGCCAGCAAGGAGCGCCCACCGGGTGTATCGGGCGAGAAACGGTCGGGCGGGATGAACACATCACTACCGTAGGCCACGGCGTTGGCGCCGGCCATATCGGCCAGCCGACCGGCATGAGCATCCACGTGCACGCGGGCGCTGGCAAGCGAGGCGCCCACCAGAGGCTCGAAATACTCCGCACCGGCGGAACTCAGGGTGCCCAGGCCGCTGCCGGCACCGTGTGTTGTAAGGGGCTCGCCGGTTGCAGGGCGCGTGGCAGCCTGGGCGCCAACGGACCGGGCATGTGATTCCTGCGGCGAGTTGCCCGGTGCAATGGCAAGCGCCGAAGGCGGCGTTGCGCCATGCACGCTGCCTCGCGCGAAAGCCTGCACGCTCTGATTGCCCGCCGAACTCCCAATCCGCGCGGCAGCCTGCCGCACCGTGGTATTGGTGCGCTCGCCATGCCGGTCCGCAGGCGCCGGGGTTCGCACACCGGAGTGTTGAGTGTATTCCCGCATCGTTTATTGCTCTCTCGTGTTATCGCTCTCGTGTTGTTGAATGCTCGAGTACTGCCTGAACGCTCATCGCCATGGGGACCCATGCAGCACTACCAACGGCAAGCGGACAGAATGCCTGCGCGGCAGATTGCCGTGTGCAGCGACACTGCCAGCAGCGTGGACAACGTGTACCTGCCGTTGGCCTGGGGCTACGCATTCGGTATCAGCAACCGTGCGCCAACCGCCGGCTGCCCGGTAACGCCCGGGTTGGCGCGTTGGATTGCCGCGGCCGTAACGCCCCACATTCGGGCTATCGCGGCCATCGTTTCGCCGGCCATCACATCATGATAGAACACCCCCCGCGCAAACAGACGATCGCCGGCCGCGATGGCGTTGTACGAATCCCGATCGTACGGATCGCCGCTCCAGTTGGAGAACAGCCACTGGTGTTCCCCGTTGTTCCACGCTGCCGCCCCCTGCGGTATACCCAGGCGCGTACACAGCGCGGGGCCGTTCTCGTTGGCACGCACCACCACCACCGAGCCCGCGTTGCCGCCAGCGCCATCGCCACGGCGGATACCGTAGTTGTTCGCGGCGGTGGAGTGTTCGCGCCGGATACGGTTTTCGATATCAACGGCGGTGACGTTGCCCTCCGGCGTCTGCGCGTGGTAATAGTCCTCCGAATCCGGATGCAGCACGTGGCCGCAGATCTCGTGCCCAAGGATAATCCAGGGCGGATCGCGAAGCACCTGATTGCCCGCGGTGCCAGCGCTGCGCGGGTTGGTATCACCTGCGCCTCGAATGCCGCCAGCGGAGCGGCCTGTAACGCCAACGGTGTCGTTGGTCAGCCAGTAATCCTTTGGATGCAGCGTACCGCCCTCGCCGCCGGTGGCGAAGTCGTGGGTCTGATCCTCGATGGTATAAATGTCCAGCGGCGGATTGCCTCTGCCGGGCTCGATCCATCGCGACGCGGTATATCGCTGGTCGATAACGATATCCACGTTGGAGCCGCCCGGACGTACAAACTGGCACAGGCATCCGCACGAGGTAGGCGCACCGCTGGTGGAGTGATGCGGTGAACCTGGCGTGGCCGCGGGCGCGCAGAATCCGGCCGGCGCGCCGCTGGCCACCGCGCCTGTGGCCCCGTCCACCGTCCATTGCCCATCGGAGCAAAGCTGATTCAACCATCCCTGCAACAGTTCGGCCCGCGTGCGCTGATTATCCTGAGGGCTCAGATAGGTGGTATGCGAGCCGGGGTCCTGCAGCCGCATCGCACGCTGCAACGTGCCCCGCGCGGCAGGCGCGGCCGCCTGTTGCACTACGTGTGTCAGCTCGTGGGCTATCAGCTTCCTGCCCTCGACGCTGCCGGGCGCGTACATCCCCGGGCCAAACGCCACGTTGGCGCCAACGGTAAACGCCCGGGCGTTCAGGGCCTCGGCGTTGCGCGCGGCATCAGCGCCGGTATGGAAACGCACGGCGGAGAAGTCCACCCCGAAGTGTGGTTCAAAGTGCCCGCGCAGCTCGGCCGGCATGGGCGTACCGCCGCCTGTTGGCAGCCCTGCATCAGACGCCGATTCCGGAACGATGCCCGCGTTCGGCACTGCCTTTCGTTGCAGCAGCTCCTCGCGTTCGCAGGCCGCGCATTTGCGGCGAACGGTGCCATGGCCATCGTGACCTGAAATGCCATTGGGTTCGGCAATGCGGGTGGCGTCGGTTGGGCTGGCAGGCGCTGCGGCAAACGGCAGCGCACCAAGGCGCTCGGCAACACGGTCGGCCTCCTGCTCGAACGCGTCGCCCGCGGGACCGATGCGCAGCTTGGTCTGCACCATCCTGCCAAAGGCATGATTGCCCAACGCGCGCTGCAGGCGTACAAGTGGGCCGCGCTCGTCGTTGGCGGCACCCACGGCATCCCGTGATCCACGGGCACGATTGTAAGCAGCTCGTGCACACGCACACGTTGTGCCGTGCACGGAGGAATTCACCTGATGTGTACCAGGCATTGTCATCATATCAGATCTCACTCCCCTGCCCACTTCGCCTGAACGCCTGGCATAACAACGGCGCCCCGGTTGCGGGCAATCATCGGTGTATATATGGGCCTGTTACCGCGGGGGGCGGGCGGCAACGGCATCACCCAATCACTTCATCGTCACCAGATCCTTGCTTGCCCACGGCGGCACCAGATCCGGGGCCGTAAGCGTGTCGATTTTTGAATCGTCCTTCAACAGTCGCACATAGTTGCTGTATTCGATCAACCAGTTGTAGTCGATGTTCGCATTCTCGGCATGCGCTCGTTTGGCGCCCGGCGCAATCAGCTTCTTGTGGTCGTCCAGCGTGGTGGATATCGCGGCGCGATCCTTCTTCATGCCGGAAAGCCCAAGCCGGAGGCCGGTCTCCCAGGTATTGGTCCCCAGCTTTTCGCCAAAGGCGGTCTCCAGCGCCAGCACATAGGCATCGCGCAGGGCAATGTAGGCTGCACGCGTCTGGTCCTTCTGCCCGGGCGCGGCCGTGTTGAATGCGTCGAACGCCACCACCAGGGCCGCACCGGAGGCCTGCCACAACCCGCGCGCGGTCAGGTTCCAGAACGGCACCACCTGTGTATTGTACAGCTCCTTGTGTTTGTCCATCAGCGCCAGATACTGAAGCTGGAAATCAGGCACGGCGGCGTCGGCCCCGATAACATCGGGCGTTGTGGTCTCGGTATAGAACCGGTAGTACTTGTCGCGCAGGGTTGCGGTGTTGCCTCCGGTAGCAAGCGGCACATTGCCCATGCGATACGGCATCGACGTTTTGGGGATGAAGAATCCGGTGGCCACGTCGGCCAGCGTGTTCTGCGGAACGTCGGCGGCGGTGGTGGCGCCGTCAACGATCTCGGAAGGCTCCAGCGCGTTGATCTCGTCGTTGTGGGCAAAGTAAATCGGCAACCCGGTACCGGTTATGATCAACCCGATGTGCACCGGCATGCGGATATAACGGATGCTGAGATTCAGCTCGGGATGGCTGGCACGCAGCAGCGACAGGATGTAGATCGTACGAAGCGCATACACGCCGCAGTCGTGAATAAGCTGCCCGGTAAGGGCGCGCGGAAAGGTCTTGTTCAGGTAGTTGTCGCCGAACTCCTCGATGTTGTACGGCGTGTGGAAGGTAAAGGCGCCGTAATACAGCCCGATGAAGTTCATCACGCTCTGGAACGCCTCGGCATCCGAGCGGCCGGCGCCACGCTCGGCATCGTACTTGCCGGAAACGAAGGCGCGAAGGTCGTCGTTGTTGTGGATACGCAAGCCGCCCATGCCGGCAATCACCGCCTGCTCGCGGCCGGCCTCGGCTTTCAACGCCGCGTTGGGTGTGTTGCCGCCCAGACGTTCCAGTAACGCCAACTGCAAATCGTGATATCGATACAGGTCCCAACCTACGGCCTTGCCTTCACGGTGCGGCTGGCGAGCGGGGTCGGAGCTGTAGAACGTGAAGCGAACGCTGGCGCCCGATCCGAAGGCATCGTTGTGTTTCTTCTTCGCGAAGTCGGTAGTGGTAACGTCGGCTGTTTCGTTACCGATGTTTGCCATGAAATCCTGCTTGGTCATGGCAGCGGATTCCAGATCGGTCTGATAGACCTGCGTGCCTATGCGGGTGAGCATGGCGCGCGCCGCAGCCAGCGCGGCGGTGCCGCTGTTGCCGCCCATTTCATCGATCGCCGCGTCCTCCATCACCTGGAAACAACGCCACAGTGTGGCCGCCATCTTCATCAACAACGCGCGCGCGCCGGTGTAGAAATCCAGCGCGGACATGTCGTCGAACGAAAGGCGCCAGCCCAGCCCCGAGCCCGTACCGATTTCCTTGGCCTGAAGATCCATCTCCAACTCCACGAGCGCGGGGTCCAGCGCTCGCAGAGCGCCCTGCACATCGGCATACAGCGCCAGCACACGCTCGATGCTGGTGCGCGCCGAAGCAGCGTCGTGCAGGTCAAGGTCGGCCGTCAGACGTTTCTCGGCCTTCGAGAACAGCCCCATGTCCACGTTGTGAACGGGTGGACCTGTAATCGGTGTAATGATATTGTGGACATAGCTGTACTCGCGGATCTTGTTGGCGGACTCGTGCAACCCAAGCAATATCATCCGCGTGTAAAGCTCATCGGCCACGGCTGTTCCCGTATACTCGATGGCCAACATTCCCGGCATGGTACGCTTCAACCAGGCATCCGTACGATTCGGGATCTCATCCTTCCTGCCGGCATCCACGGCCTCGCACAGGGCACGGAGCGTGGTGAGATATTCCGGATAGAACTGAACGGCACGCCCCTGATCCTCGGCCTGATCGTCGAGCACCTTCTGATACCACAGGGCTGGCGCGGTTGTTGGCGGGGCTGCGGCACCCGGCGGATCGTCCGCACGCTGAACCACACCGGCGGCACCGCCCCCCTGTTGCAGTACATGGGTAAGCTCGTGCGCTATCAACGCGCGTCCGTCGCGTGTGCCCGGTGCGTAGGCTCCGGCGGAGAAGGCAACATCGTTGCCAACGGCAAAGGCTCGGGCGTTCAGCGATCGCGCGATGTTCGCGGCGCCGGCATCGGTGTGGATTCGGACGCCGGAAAAGTCGGCGCCCAGATGCGCCTCGAAATGCGCGCGAACTTCAGGCGCCATTGCCGCACCGCCGCCGCCGCGCATCGATTCCACACCGCGCGCAAGCTCGGGCTGGATGGGTTGGCCCGCACCGGGTGCCGGGCCACTGCCGGACGGGCCGCTGCCCGATCTCCGCAACGGCGCACTCTGTTCGCTGCCTGCCACTGGCGCGGCGTGGTCGCCTGCGCTGTTGCCAGTGTCGTCGCCAGCCCCGGATCCTGCACCCACAGGCACGGAGGCAAGGGCATCGGCCACACGATCGGCCTCCTGCTCGAACGGATCGTTCGCCGGCCCAACCGTAAGCTTGGCCTGCAGGAACTGCCCCAGCACCCGGTTGCCCACCGCGCGCCGAGCCACGGATATCGAGGATGAGTGATGGTTGGCGTGATCACCGCCTGCAACCTGGCCCACACGGACCTGATCCGCCCCCTTGGATTGGGCCGACGCTGCTGCAACACTCTCCCTGCCGGCCGAGGACGACATGACACACCCTTCCTTCAAAGGCTGATGGTTCGGATAGATGTTCGCGCTGGGAGAGAATCGCGGTGCCGATAGCGGGGGCAATATATCGAACGCGGTCAACTTTCCAAGGGCGGCGGCGAAATGGAAGCCCGCATCCACACCGCCACAACGAGCGCACGCGCACCATTATCGCGGTGCCGGCCACGCCCATGCGTTACCCTGCGCGGAAAATCGGATCATTCTCCTTAGATAACACGAACCGTGGCGCAGCCGGCATTTGCCGCACGCCACGCGCACAATCGGTTCGGTATGTGTGGAGCACGCCCCACCCGCTACACCGGCTGCCATCGATCACATGCAATCGGCGCCAATTGCTTCCCGCCGATTGCCCGACCACGGAGAGCTTGATGAAGTACTTCGCAGCAACGATACTCCTTGTGCTTGCCGCTACCGGCGCAACGGCGCAGCCAATCGGCCCCGACGTAACATCATGGATATTGAACACAAACGGAGCAACAGGCTACGGCGGCTACCCGACCAACGTACAGCAGGTGCGTTACTCGGCCGACAATGTCTACGTAAGCTGCACCTGCATACCGGGATACGATATCGGCCCATGGCAGGGGAACCCGAACATCCCGGCCAACCAGAATTTCGTGTTCAAGATCACACGGCACCCCACCAGGAACACGGGCACGCCGATGGCCACCACGCTGGGGCATATCGGCGTGTGGACCAACGGCGTCAGCATCTTCAACGCGAAGGATGCGATGTCGTACAACAACCAGAAGGTGTGGAATCAGAACGCGATTGTTGTGGAGGGCATGAGCTTCGATGCCTGCCTTGGCCATCCGGCGCCAAACGGTGAATACCATCATCACCTTAACCCGCGCTGCCTGTACGATGATGCCGACAGCTCGAAGCACTCGCCAATCATCGGGTATGCGTTCGACGGGTATCCCATCTACGGGGCGTACGGCTACAGAAACACGGACGGCACAGGCGGGGTAACGCGCATGCGCAGCAGCTACCGCAAGCGCTCGATCACGCAGCGCACAACGCTGCCCGGCGGCACGCAGCTTCAGGCCGCGCAGTACGGCCCGGATGTGTCGGCACGGTACCCCATCGGCTACTACATCGAGGATTTCGAGTACGTGCAGGGCCTGGGCGATCTGGACGAAAACAACGGACGATTTGGCAAGACCCCGGAATACCCCGAGGGGACGTACGCCTATTTCGTGACGCTGGATGAAACGGGCGCGGCGGCCTACCCGTACACCTTCGGCCCCAACTACTACGGCGTTGTACCGGCTGGCAGCACCGGCCCACAATCGGGCCATGCAACACCAACCGAAACGGTAGTGACCTATACGGTTGCCGACGTATCGGATGTTGCCGATGCCGCATGGGACGTTTTCCCGAACCCGGCGGCAGGCCTGGTGCAGGTGCGCACGCCCGTAACAGGCGGCACGTGGGCGCTTACGCTTACCGATGTAACCGGGCGCACGGTGCTGAGCCTGCCGGGCCTGGCACAGGCAACGGCGCACACGATCGACCTGGACGGCCTTGCCAGCGGCATGTACGTGCTTACGGCAAGCTCATCCACGGCACGGCTTTCGCGGCCGCTGGTAATTGCGCGGTAGGCCTTCACGGAACAGGCTTCAGGAAATGCGGAATGCTGAATGAAGGCATGCGATACGCATGCTTCGCGAGCCACGCACAGCGCGGCACGTGACATTCACCATTCCGCATTTGCATTCAGCAGCCACGGGAACAGCGCATCGTTGAACAAGGCGCACACCGCGACGCGCGGAATAGAAGTACAGCGAATAGACGAATACATAACATACACGCGCCGCGATGCACGCGGCGGTTGCGGTTTACCAGGCCGGGAAACGCAACCGCTGAACTGCCGCCCCATCCAGGTAAGGAGTGGTGAGCCTGAGCACACCATCAACTAATCACAGGCACTAATGCCAGGCGCAGGCAGGGAACGGCCATGGTGCTGGGTACGGGATATCTCCCATGTCATGAAGATTCGAGGCGCTGTACGCGACTGGGTATTCACCTCGAGGTGATCGCGGGTGTGGCGTAGCCCCGCCATCCGGAGTAACCGGCGGCGGATATCGTCGTTGGCATCACAGCCACACCGTATCAACTGGAGATCGGGACGGGCCGCAAACGCCCATGCCATCACGGTTCGCAATGCAGTAGCCAACAGGCGGTTATGGATATCGCCATCGAACGGTGATATATCCATGTGTGCATCACCCGAATCGTGCTGCGCGAAGGCCACGGCCCCGATGGCGGTGTTGTCGCTTTTGCGGCGCACAATCCATACGATGTATGCATCGTCGGCATCGAAGGAGATTGCATTGGCAAGCCGTGCAAGGATGGTACGGCTCCACGGGCCGTCGCCCGCCTGAATGCGCGGGTCGGGCAACCGCCACGCATAACGACGTTCTATTTCCTCGATATCATCTTCGCTGATACCGGTCAACTGAACGGTATTGCGTTCCAGAAGAGGAGCATCCTTGATCATCTTCAATCTCCTGTTCGCTGATTGGTCATTTCCGAAATACGCGAGATACCTGTGGCGTGTACCACAACTACGCTCCACCCCATTCTGCTTCCACCCGGCCAAGGGTATCACGGGCATGTGATCGTACAACCGGCTATACTGCCACCGGCCACTGAGCAGGTTGTTGTTGCCGACGGCGCCACATAGGATATGTTCGGCGTACCGGTTCCGCCGGGACAGCATACCGCGAAGGTTCGCTCGCAGAAGGCGGTACTGTCGCAAGGCACAAACCCTGTTGTGGCTCCCGAACCGGATCGCAGCACGCAGGAATTCTGCCACACACGTACGGTATCAGGCACCGTGCAGGATGGCGCGCAGGTACCGTATCCCGCGCCAAGCCCGCTGCGCACGGACGCATATGCAATCATGTGAAAGATGGATGCTGTTGTCATCGAGTCGAGATTTGCATCACATCCCATTCCGAACTGCACACTGGAAGCTCGGACTACATAATCGATCCGACCATTCGTCAGACGCCAGACACAGATCTCGAACTGTGTTCGGCACTCGCTGGATGCAAGCCCACCGGGGTACAGATCACCCCAGTCGCCGAATGTGGTATCGCCAAGATCCGCCACCCCCTGTATGGTTCCGATTTGCGTGGCACCCGAATCGCTTGGATGGTGCGGCATCCAGGTGCTTTGGGCCAACAACCCGCATGGCGATGCAAGAACTCCGAGGAAAACGAAGCATAGCAGTAGCGCCCTCATTATGTGTGTCTCCAGGCAATGCGGCGGCACACGTCGGTGCCCCGAGGTTCAACTCGTTTTGACCGCGATAGGAGAGCGCTCTTGTGATTCTATCGCTGCGTTACGGCAACAACATGAGGGTGGCGCGTGCGGAGGCCAAGTACACGATCATGTACTTTTTGGAACGGCACGGGTTATCATTGAGTACGTGGTATGCAGCATAGCCACACCACGCAATCGGCAATGCCATACGCTAATGGGCATGCCACATTCCGCCTATGACCTGGCACATGCACGTGGTTTGGCCGCGCATGTTGGGCACACACGGTGATGGGAACTGAATCAAATGGAATGGGTGGTGAAACGCGGCTGCTAGAATCCCAGACGTGGGGTAAAATACTTGGCGAAGAGTTCGATGTAGCTGTGGGTATCGGTTTTGCGATAGATGCTTTTCACATGCTTGCGAACGGCGTCGATCGAGAAGCAGAGCTTGTCGGCAATCTGTTCGTAGGAGTGCCCGAACAACTGCAGCATCACCACGCGGCGCTCCTGATCGCTGAGATTGGCCGAGCTGATCATGTGCGAAAGTGAGTCGTTGAAGGCACGATCCTGCGGGCGGGTCTGGCGGGCACGTGCGACCAGATCGGAGAGGGCAAACATGAAGAACGGCTCGAACGCCCGCATCAGCGCAAGCGTGCGATCGCTGATCGGCGGGTTGGCGATCTCGCGCCACAGGAAAATGGTGCCCAGATAGGCCTGCGAGCCGAGGTAGAAATCGAAGGCGATAGGCTGCCTGTAGCGCTCCAGAGGATAGCCCTGGCGCCGAAAATCGTTGAGCAGCCGTTCCGACGGCACGGATTCCTCGCGATTGATCGTCACCTCCACGTGCCCATCAATCGGCCGCCTGCTCTGGATATGCTCGGTCACGATCTGGTCGGTGTGGTAGCTGTCGGGATTCTCAAGGTCGCAGTCCAGATTCACGTTCAGGATC
>CBHYLN010000114.1:0-16991 GCA_966128725.1 uncultured bacterium
GCACTTGCCCGGGCTGTGCCGGGCATCTCAGCGCACGCCGGTGCAGGCCTCGCGCATCAGGCGCAGCGTGGCCGCCGGGTCGGCAGTCCCGAACACTCCGGAGCCGCTTACCACCACATCCACGCCGGCATCGTACACCTCGCGGATATTCTCCAGCTTGATGCCTCCGTCGGCCTCGATCAGGCAGTCGGTTCGGCCGATTGCATCGAGCATGGAACGCAGCGCGCGCGCGCGGCGGAACAACGACGGGATAAGCGACTGGCCGCCGAACCCGGGCTCCACCGACATCAGCAGCACCATGTCGACATCAGGCAGGATCTCCTCGATCGACGAAAGCGGCGTGGCCGGATTCAGCGTAACGCCGGCCTTGCAGCCCAGCGCGCGTATCTGCTGTATCGTACGATGCAGATGCAGCGCTGCCTCCACATGCACCGTGATGTACGTTGCTCCCGCGCGGGCAAACGCTTCCAGATATCGATCGGGATCGGCGATCATCAGGTGGCAATCCAGCGGCAACGCCGTTGCCGACCGCAACGCCTCCACCACAAACGGCCCAACGGTGATGTTCGGCACGAAATGCCCGTCCATCACATCCACATGCAGGAGATCGGCGCCGCCGGCCTCGATAACGCGCATGTCCTCGGCAAGGTGCGCGAAGTTCGCCGATAGCAGGGAGGGGGCCAGATACACCGGGCGCTGAGCAGCTGTTGTCATTGCGGAATTGGAAGTAGTAGAAGCATGCGTTGCGCGCAATATGGCTTCATGCAGCGCGGCGCGACCGTGAGAAATTGCAGCAGAGCCGGCTTTGCAGGCCCCGGCGCCTACTCGTCGTCGTCCTCATCGCCGCCGCCGATATCGGGCCAAGCGCTTTGCTCCGGCGCCGGCGCCTCAACGTGCACCACGCGCGTTTCGCTCTCGGCCGGGAGCGGCATTGTCCTGCGCACCGCCTCGGATAGCTCGTGCAACCGCAGCTGCACCAGGTAGTTGATCGAGCCGGCCGGAAACTCGCCGTCGGCATCGCGCGCTCCGGCGGCAACGCCGGTGAGCACTTCGATGCCCTGATCGATCGAGGCGATCGCGTAGACGTGGAACTTCCCCTCGGCCACGGCATCCACCACCTCGTTGTTCAGCATCAGGTCCGACACGTTCTGCACGGGAATCAGCACGCCCTGCGTGCCGGTAAGGCCGCGCAGCTTGCAGAGATCGAAGAATCCCTCGATCTTTTCCTTCACGCCGCCGATCGGCTGGATCTCGCCCCACTGATTTACCGAACCGGTTACCGCAAGTTCCTGCCGGATCGGCACGCGGCTGAGCGCCGAAAGCAGCGCGTACACCTCGGTGGAGGAAGCCGAGTCGCCCTCGACACCGCCGTACGACTGCTCGAACACGATCGAGGCCGAAAGCACCAACGGCTGCTTCTGTGCGTACCTGTTGCGGAAGAACCCGTTCAGGATCATCGTGCCCTTGTTGTAGATGCTTCCGGTAAGGCGCGCCTCGCGATCGATGTTGATGATGCCGCCCGTGCCCACCGCCACCGTGGCGGTGATGCGGGTCGGCTTGCCGAAACTGGTCTGCCCGGCGCTGTACACGGCCAGGCCGTTGATCTGCCCAACCCGGCGGCCGGATGTGTCGATCATCATCAGCCCGTCGGTAATCTGCGCAAGGGTTTTGTCCTTCCACATGGCGTTGCGGTCCACCATCATCTCGTACGCCTTCTCCACATGCGAGCGGCTTACAACCTCGGCGCCGGCGCGCTCGGCCCAGAACGAGGCCTCGCGCAACAGGTCGGCGATGTCGCTGAAGCGCAACGAAATCTTGCTGATGTTGCCGGCCTTCTCAACGGCGTACTCCACCACGGCCGCCACGCTTTCGGCCTCGAAGTGCAGAAGCTGCTCCTCGTCGGACATGCGGCGCACGAATCGCGCGTAGTCCTGAATCACGCCGTCGGTACGCTCGATTTCGTAGTCGAACTGCGCGTTGATCTTGAAGATCTTGCGGAAGTCCTCCTCGCCGTCGAACAGCACCTGGTACAGCCGCGAGTCGCCGATCATGATCACCTTCACGTTCAGGTTGATCGGCTCGGGTTTCAGCGCCGACGCGGACGAGCCCGACGCTTGAAAGAAGCTCTCGATGGGCTGGATCTCCAGCTTGCGATGCAGCAGCACACGCTTCAGGGCCTTCCAGACTCCGGGCTCGGAGAGCGCGTCGGTGGCGTTGACGATCAGGTATCCGCCGTCGGCGCGCAGCAGCGAGCCGCCCTTGATCTGCGTGAAGTCCGTCGACCACGCGCCCGTGCGCGGATCGTATACCCGCTCGATTGTCCCGAACAGGTTCACGAATGTCGGCGTGGTTTCGATGATTACCGGGCTGCCCGAAGTCTTGGCGTTGTCGAGCACCACGTTCACCGTGTAGTCCTTGAACAGCTCACGTTTGGCGGCTTCCTCCTCGGGCGTCGGCTCGCCGGCCTGGCGGAACAGTTCCAGATTCTCCAGCACGTCCTCGGCCACGGCATCGAGATACGAACGAACACCATCGAACGGAAAACGTGTGCGGAGGTTATCGATGGTGGGCTCCACGATCATGCGAGCGGCCTCGTGTTCGTAGTCGTCCATGGCCTCCTGGAATTCCTGCGACAGGCTCATTCCGTCGCGCACAAGCGAGTACAGCGTGCCCCGCAGCGTTGCGTAGGTCGCCGATATCTGCTTGGCCTGTTCCTCGGTCAGCGTGCCCGCCTCAACCAGTTGCGGCAGAGTCTCGATCGGCACCGGCTTTTCCTCCACTATCGGCAGGATCTCCGGTTGCACGGTCTCGCCCGTCTTGCGCTGGCCCAGGGTGAACCCCTGCGGGCGCAGGGCCGCATCGAACGTGTCCAGCATGGCCCGCTCGCGGCTCTGGAACTCCGCCACGATGTTCGCGCGCCCGGCACGGAACTTCTCGTCGTCGAACATCGCCACGACATGTGTGCGCAGGTAGGTGATCATGTTCTCCATCTGGCGTTGAAAACTGGCGGCCTTGCCGCGGGGAAACACCAGAAGTGAGGGGGCGTCGGGGTTGTCGAAGTTGTGGACGTAGGCGTAATCGTGCGGGACGTTGAAGTTCGGGCGAAGCCGCTCCAGCATGCTCTTGATGGTCGAGAGGCGGCCGGTGCCCGCAAGCCCGCTTACGAAGATGTTGTAGCCCGGGGAGTAGATCTCCGCGCCCAGTGAAAGCGCTTCGATTGCCCGCCGCTGGCCGATGATGCCGTCCAGCGGTTGCACGTCGTGCGTGGAGGTAAAGCCGAATAACGCCGGATCGGCGTACCAGCGCAGCGAACGATGGGGAAGCTCGGGATGTTTGGGCGCGGGAAGCAGATCCGTTGGTAGCTCGGACATTTGCCGTAGGATTGATATATGGGGCGGGCACGGCCCGCGGCATGTTTCGCAGACGGCCCGAATAATAACACCGCCGCGCGTACTCTGGAAGCTGTCGTGGGGGAAGTTGTCGTTTGGGGGCAGTCGTTGCCGGGGGGCATTGTCCGCGGTTGCATGTATCGTGTGACCGCGGCCGCCGCTCGCGGCTTACCGACGATATCGCCGTTGGCAACGCCTGCAACGCTTCGTTGCGCGTCGATGTGGCATTCGGCCTGTTGGCTGCGTAAATTGGCGCGCTCCAAATTTCAAGGACCTGTCAATGACCCCTCATCCCAACGCTGCCCCCTGGTCGCTCGATCAGGTTGCGGACCTGTATCGAACCCCGTTCCTTCAGCTTGTGGCCCGTGCCGCCGGCATCCATCAACAGCATCACTCGTACACGGAGATCCAGTGCTGCACGCTCCTGTCGGTAAAAACCGGCGGCTGCCCGGAGGACTGCGCCTACTGCCCGCAGGCCGCGCGGTACAACACCGGGGTTGATGTGCATCGGTTGATGGACGTTCCGGCCGTGCTTGCTGCCGCCAACCAGGCCAGGCAGGCGGGCTCCACACGATTCTGCATGGGGGCCGCGTGGCGCGAAGTGCGCGACAACAGCGATTTCGATCGCGTGCTCGAGATGGTGCGCGGTGTGAAGGATCTGGGCCTGGAAGTGTGCTGCACGCTTGGCATGCTCACCGCCGAGCAGGCCGAGCGCCTGGCCGAGGCCGGCCTTACCGCGTACAACCACAACCTGGATACCTCGCGCGATTTCTACGGCAGCATCATCTCCACGCGCGGCTATGATGACCGCCTTGTTACCCTTGCCAATGCGCGCCGCGCGGGCATCAGCCTGTGTTCCGGCGGGATCATCGGCATGGGGGAGACCGATCAGGACCGGATAGCCTTCCTGCACACCCTCGCCACGTTGGACCCGTATCCCGAGAGCGTGCCGATCAACGCGCTGGTACCGGTGGAGGGCACGCCGCTGGCCGATCAGGAGCCGATCGACGCGTTCCTGCTGGTGCGGATGATCGCCTGCGCGCGCATCCTGATGCCAACGGCCAAGGTGCGCCTGAGCGCCGGGCGGTTGCAGCTTTCGCAGGAAGCGCAGACGCTGGCGTTCCTTGCCGGGGCCAACTCGATCTTCACGGGCGAGCGTTTGCTGACCACGCCCAATCCGGCCGACGATGTTGACGCGGCGTTGTTCGCCAAGCTGGGCGTTGAGCCCACGCCGCCGTATGCCTCGGAGTTCGCGATCACCGCGGGCGTCGAGGCCTGATGGCAACCCTGCACACCCGCCTGCGACTGGAGCTGGAGCGGCTGGAAGCGGCCTCGCGGCTGCGCGAGCTGCGTCCGCCGCATGCGGTGGATTGTTCCTCCAACGATTACCTGGGCCTGGCGCGCGATCCGGAGATGCTGGCCGCCGCGCGGGCCGTGGCCGATCTGGCGATGCCCGTTGGCTCCGGCGGGTCGCGCCTGCTCTCAGGCACGCATCAGGCGCATCTGGATGCCGAGTCGTGTTTCGCGGAGTTCGTTGGCAGGGATGCCGCGCTGCTGTTCAGCACGGGATTCGCGGCCAACATGGCGCTGCTTTCGGCGCTGCCAACCCGCCACGATCTGATCCTGCTGGATGCCGCCGCGCATGCATCGTTGAAGGAGGGCGCGCGCGCATCGCTTGCCCCAAAGCGTGTGTTCGCGCACAACGACCCAACCGCGCTTGCGGCCGCGCTGCACGATCGCGACCGATTCGCGGATGTGTACGTGGTGGTTGAGGGCCTATACAGCATGGATGGCGACACGGCGCGGCTGGCCGAGCTGGGGGCGGTTGCCGAACGTGTTGGCGCGCATCTGATTGTCGACGAGGCGCATGCCACCGGTCTGTACGGCGAGCGCCTGCGCGGCGTGCACGAAACCGCCGGCCTTGCCACACCTCCGCTTGCCACGGTGCATCCGTGCGGCAAGGCGCTGGGCGCTTCCGGAGCGTTTATCGCCGCCGACCGGCATATCATCGCCTATCTGATAAACACGGCCCGTCCGTTCCTGTTCAGCACGGCCATGCCGCCGGCCCAGGCCGCGCTGCTGGCCCGGTCAGTTCGGCTGTTGCCGTCGATGGCCCCCCGTGCCGAGGCGGTGCGCGCAACCGCGGCGTTGTTGCGCCAGCGCCTGCGCCTGCTTTCGCGGTGGCATGTGCTGCCGGGCGATGGCCCGATAGTGCCGGTTGTGGTGGGCGCCGACTCCGATGCCGTTCTGGCCGCGGCCGCGATTGCCGACCACGGATTTGATGTGCGCCCGATACGCCCGCCAACCGTGCCCGACGGCGCCGCGCGGCTGCGGATCTCGATAACACATGGGCTGGGCGAAGATCAGGTGATGGGGCTGGCCGATGCGATTATTGCGGCCGAACGGATTGTGGCTGCCGGGCCGGTGATGCCGGCCGAGCAGGCTGATGCGGAGGTCCGGCATGGTTGACACCCCGTTGCGCGTTTTTGTTTCCGGCACGGATACCGGCGTGGGCAAAACGGTTGTTGCGGCGATGCTGGCGCAGGCCTGGGGCGCCCACTACTGGAAGCCGGTGCAGGCCGGCACGGAGGAGCCCACCGACGCCGAGACCGTGGCGCGGATCGCGGCGATCCCGGCCGAGCGTATCCTGCCGGAGCGCTACCGGCTGGCCGCGCCGCGTTCGCCGGACCAGGCCGCCGCGCTGGAAGGTGTGGCGATCGAGCTTGGCGACTTCGAGCCCCCGCAGGCCAGCGGAGCGTTGGTTGTGGAAGGGGCCGGCGGTGTTCTTGTGCCGCTGAACAGCCGGCATCTGATGATCGACCTGATCGAGCGGCTTGCGTTGCCGGTTGTGGTGGCGGCGCGGAGCGGGCTGGGCACGATCAACCATACGTTGCTGACGCTGCAGGCCCTGGCTGCCCGCGACCTTGCCGTTGCCGGTGTTGTGATGATCGGGCCGGAGCATCCGGAGAACCGGGCCGCGATCGAGCGCTGGGGACGGGTGCCCGTGATAGGGGCGCTGCCGTGGTTGCCGGCGCTGACGCCCGAATCACTCCGGGCCGCGTATGCGGCGGCTTTTGTCCCGCCGGACCAATGGGGGCCAGTGTTGCATGAATGAAGCGCCGAACATGATGGTGCCGCCGGCGATTGTCCCGGGCACGATTGCCCCGGGTTCGATTGCTCCGGAGTGGGCCGCGCTGGACAGCCGCCACGCCTGGCATCCGTATACACAGATGCATACGGCGCCGCTGCCGGTGCCGGTGGTTTCCGCAAGCGGGCCGTATCTGGAGCTGGCCGATGGCCGCCGCGTTCTGGACGCGATTTCCTCCTGGTGGGTAACGCTGCACGGCCACGCGCATCCGGCGATTGCCCGGGCCATCGGGCAGCAGGCCGCGACGCTTGAGCAGGTGATTTATGCCGGGTTTACACACGAGCCGGCCGCGCGCCTTGCCGCCGAGTTGGCGGAGTTGCTGCCCGGCGATCTGGACCGCGTGTTCTACACCGACAACGGCTCCACGGCCGTGGAGGTTGCCCTGAAGATGTGCGCCGGATACTGGGCGCATCGCGGCCAGCCGCGCACCACGTTTCTGGCGTTGGAAGGCGCGTACCACGGCGATACGTTCGGCGCGATGGCCGTTGGCGAGCGCTCCGTGTTCACGCGAACCGTGGCGCCGTTGCTGTTCGACGTTGCCCGCGTGGCGGTGCCCGGCGCCGATACCGCCGAGCGCTGGCGCGAATCGGTGACAGCGCATCTGCGATCGGGTACGGTGGCAGGTGTGATCGTTGAGCCGATGATCCTTGGCGCCGGCGGGATGCTTACGTGGCCCGCGGCGGAGCTGGTCTGGCTTGCCGCCGAATGCCGCGCCGCCGGTGTGCCGTTGATCGCCGACGAGGTGATGACCGGGTTTGGGCGCACCGGGCAAATGTTCGCCGTGCAGCACGCCGGGGTTGTGCCGGATATCATCTGCCTTGCCAAGGGGTTGACCGGCGGTTTTCTGCCGCTTGCGGTAACCGCCTGCCGGGCGCATATCTACGAAGCCTTCCTGGCGGAGGATCGCGCGCGCATGTTGTTCCACGGCCACACGTACTGCGCCAACCCGATTGGCTGTGCCGCCGCGCGCGCAAGCCTTGCGCTGTTCTCCGCCGAGCCCGTTGCCGAACGCATTGCCGCCATCGAACGTGTGCATGCCGAGCGCCTGCCGGGTCTTCTGGAATCGGGCGCCGCGGTTGCCGTGCGCCAATGCGGTACCATTGCCGCGCTCGACCTGCCGGAGATCGGCGCCGCCGGTTATCTGGGGCGTGCCGGCGTTGCCCCGGTGCAGGCCGCGTTCGCCGCCGGGTACCTGCTGCGTCCGCTTGGCAATACGCTGTACATGATGCCGCCGTATTCAACAACCCCCGAACAGCTTCATGGCCTTTACACCTTCCTTGCCGATGAACTTGCACGCTGAACCGGACGTTGCCGAGCGCGCGATACGCCTGCGGTTTCAGGGCTGGCTTGCCGGCGTTGTGCGCCAGCCGGCCGTGCATGCCCGGATGGTGAACACGCTTTCCATGCTGGAGCACGTGGGCTCCGTGAAGATTGCCCGCACCCAGGCAGGCCCTGCCATCAGCGAGCAGAAGCTGCGGCATCTGGCCGAGGAAACCCGGCACGCACAGGTGCTGAAGCGCATCGTGCGGGCGTTGGAGGCCGACGTTGCGGCCAACTATGCCGATACACGTCTGCTGGCCGGCCCCGCCGCGCGCGGCTACTTTGCCAGGCTGGACGCCGGCGTGCGCCAATGGGTGCGCGCGCACCTTGTGGGCGGCGACGCGAATCACGAGGCTGCCTATCTGCTGGTGACGCTGCTGGTGGAGACGCGCGCGGAGTGGCTGTACCCTGTGTATCAGGAGGCGCTTGGTGACGCCGGCCTGCGGTACTCGGTGCGCGCAATCATCGGTGAGGAGGACCGGCACCTGGCCGAGATGCACGAGGGGCTGGCCGTGGTTGGCCTGGCGGAACATCCCGCGCTGGCCGAACTGTTCCGGCTGGAGCAGGGGTTGTTCGCGCGGTTGGCCAACGCGATGTTCCATGCCGCGCCGATGGCATGACGCGTGTTGCGTTATGCGGCCCGTGTTATGCGTGATGGCGGTACTGCCCGAGGGGTCTGCCCGAGGAGATAGGTAACAGATTTGTCCGAGAACATAGGTAACAGTTCAGTGCTCATGTGGCGACCGTGGTGCGTTTGCCGTTGCGTACAGGCGGCCCGCGAATCGGGCCTGACCCGGCTACCCTGTATATCCGGATATACAGGTAACCCCGGCCCCATTTTGCGCGCCCGCTGGTACCGCAACGGCCGAACTGCTACCTTTGCCGCTTATCAGCCTGTTGATATACCGAAAGGCCCCCGGACTGTTCAGTAACAGTGGTCTGCAAGGCGGCCAAACGAACGCGAGTTCCTTTGACCGTCGCGATGAGCGGACACGAGGGCCAACGCCGCGGATGGCGGTGTTCAACAGTCTGTTATCTAACTGACGACAACCAGAGTATCAGCCTGAGTTTCACACGATGTCAACCAACGAAACACGCGCTACCGTATCGCTTGAAACCATCGTCTCGCTTGCAAAGCGGCGAGGGTTCATCTTCCAATCCTCCGAGATCTACGGCGGCCTGAACGGCTGCTGGGATTACGGCCCGTTGGGTGTGGAACTGCTGCGCAATATCAAGGAGTCCTGGTGGCGCGCGATGACATTTCGCGACGACATCGAAGGCATCGACGCCTCGATCCTGATGCACCCGCGGGTGTGGGAGGCCTCCGGCCATGTGAAGAGTTTCGCCGATCCGCTGATCGACAACAAGACCAGCAAGGCGCGGCATCGCGCCGATCACCTGATCGAGGGGGAGATCGAGAAGCTCCGGAAGAAGGGCCGTACCGACAAGGCCGACGAGCTGGAGCGCAAGCTGGACGCCGCGGCCGATCCCTCGGGGCTCTATCAGCTGATCATCGAGCATGAGATCAAGGACCCGGTGAGCGGCACGATGGACTGGACGGAGGTGCGCCAGTTCAACCTGATGTTCAAGACGTTTATCGGGCCGGTGGAGGACAGCTCCAACGCGGTGTATCTGCGCCCGGAGACGGCGCAGGGCATTTTCGTGAACTTCGAGAACGTGCGGCAGGCATCGCGGCAGAAGCTGCCGTTCGGGATCGCGCAGATCGGCAAGTCGTTCCGCAACGAAATCAACACCAAGTACTTCCTGTTCCGCACGCGCGAGTTCGAGCAGATGGAGATGCAGTACTTCGTGAAGCCCGGCGAGGACGCGAAGTGGTTCGAGTACTGGATGGGCGAACGCTGGCGCTGGTTCGAGAGCCTGGGCATGACGATGGACCGCCTGCGCACCAAGCCGCACGCAAAGCTGGCGCATTATGCGCTTGCCGCCGTGGATATCGAATACCTGTTCCCGTTCGGCTGGGGCGAGCTGGAGGGCATCCACAACCGCTCGGATTTCGATCTGAAGCAGCACACGGAGTTCTCCGGCAAGAAGCTGGAGTACTACGAGGAAGCCACCAAGGAACGCTTTGTGCCGTATGTGATCGAAACCGCCGTGGGCGCATCGCGATCGACGATGGCGTTCCTGGTGGACGCCTATCACGAGGAGGAGGTCAACGGCGAGAAGCGCACGGTGCTGCGGTTCCACCCGCGCCTGGCGCCGTACAAGCTGGCGCTGCTGCCGCTGGTGAACAAGGACGGCATGCCGGAGTTCGCCACGAAGCTGTACCACGACCTTCAGCGCTCGTACAAGACGTTCTACGATGACTCCGGCGCCGTTGGCCGCCGTTATCGCCGCCAGGACGAGGCGGGCACGCCGTTCTGCGCCACGGTGGACGGGCAGACGCTGGAGGATGGCACGCTGACGGTGCGCGACCGCGACACGATGCATCAGGAGCGCATTCCGGCCGAGAATCTGCGGGCCTTCCTTGCGGAGAAGATTGGGTAGCGTTGGCGCGGCCGTGCTAGTGAGTTCAACGCCGGGGCGGTTGCTGAGATGCAATCGCCCCGGCGCCGTTATGGGGCAGGGGTTGCGCTGTAATCGCGGACGGTTGTAGACTTATGGCCGGCGCCGATGTTTTGCCGGCGCGCTGTAACCATTGTACGGAGGCATCATGGCCAGGAAGAGAACCGGGGAGATTGTTGAAAGCGTCGAGGAATTGGAGCGCTTGGAGAAGGAACACCGTGGAAAGCCAGCAGCGGCTCGCATCCGAGTATTCCGTCTATTGAAAGAAGATCCTGCGCTTACAATTGAAGATGCTGCCATTGCGGTTGGGTACTCGAAGCAGGCCGTGAAGCGCTGGCTGAAGATGTATCGGGCCGGTGGGCTTCATATGGCCCTGTTGCCGAAGGGACGAGGATCGCAAAATGGTGGTGAACGTGAATTGGATATGTTGAGACGCCGATTGGATTCTGGTGCATTTTCTTCGATTATAGAGGTCATTGATTGGTGTCAATCACTATCAGTTTCGGATGATCTTGCCCGAGGTGGCGATCAACTACAGAGTCCACGATTTGACGAAGAACAATTCGTGCAAAATTTAACGCCACTGAAAGACGAGAAAATTCTCCAATTTCTCAGTAAGCTTCCAGATGTATTCGAATTGGCTAAAGTCGTCGATGTCTCCAGATCAGCGTTGCGTGAATTTCTAGGCGATGTTGACTTGATAAGTATTGGAATTAATCTTGAGAGTGCTTTTGATAGACCTGTTGGTAAGGTAAATATTGCACTCAGCCAGTTCTCGGTGTCGGGTGTTTCAAGTGCTGTTACAAGTCAGGTTGATGGTGATCAAGATGACGACGCTCACGTCGAGAGATTACTCTGTGGTCTTCGAGAACGAAAATTTCCAATTGAAAAGTATCATAAGCCGATTTCGTTCGTGTACTACATAAATCATGGAAGTTATTTAGGAGCTATAGTTCTGTGGCGCGAACGCAGCAAGGCAAATGTGTCACCCCAGACCGTTGCAATTATGCAAAGGTTAGAGTCGTTCTTCCGTTTTCTGCTGTCTGACTTTCTTGCTCGATATCGAGCAGCCCATCCAGTTGACAATGTGGTCTTTGACTTGATTTCCGACGTTGTTAAAGAGTACAGCTTGACGAATCGTGAACATCGGGTTATGATTCTGATTCTACTTGGAATGAGTTACGATGAGATGGCGTCAGCGCTGAATCTTTCTGTCAATACCGTCCGTGGATATCTGCGATCACTCTACGAGAAAACAGGCGTTAACGGTAGGAATGATCTTGTCGCGAAATTCTTCTCGCCTAAGCTGGCTAGTCGATAAGGCTACTTGTAATCGTCCAATAACTCAGAGTTCCACACAAACATGCGGGTGCATCCCACCTACCGACACCCCCATCTTTGCATCCGTGACTGCGGCATCACAAACCGTGAACATATGGCGTTGTCGAGATGACCCTCCGACGATGGCGACCATGTGTTCAGTGCGCAGCCGGCAGTACCCCCTCCGTCGGGAAGCGGAAGCAAGGCTGGCTATAGCTCCCGATGTACCTGCCGGCAAGGTCACTCCACCACACGGCGCTCGACCGGAAGGTGTCGGCATTCCGCATGCCGGTGTTTTCCGGTTGTTGCGTTGCTGTCCGTTGCCACAGCATAGCAGCTTGGAATGCCCCACCGCGTGCCCGTGCCGCAGCCATTGTCCGTTGTGCGGGTGCTCCGTAGGTTACGCCCGGACCTCTGGCAGTGTTTTCCCCTCCTCCCCGATTCCCGGCACGGCGGCCCGGTTTATTCACACGTAGCCGCCCATGTCACGGGGCAGCGCCGGTTGTTTCCCAGCCGGCGGATGGTCCGTTTGTTCAACCGTATTCCTTCCACAATCATGCTGTATTGTTCGATTCGCTCAGTCGGGCGTTCCGCCCCGGCGCTTGCCACCGCCACCGCGCTGCCAGGCGCGGTCCTGTTGATCCTCTTCTGTCTCCTGATGTTCCTTGCCGCGCCGGCGCTGCCGGCGCAGGACGAGGACCCCGCGCCCTGCACGCCCGATTGCCCGGATTCGGTGTGGCGCGGGCCGTTTGTCATCACACTGCCGGCGCCCGCGCCGTTCCAGCAGTGCAAGGTGACGGTGAAGTACTTCGAGCGCACCGCCTGCGCCGCGAAATACAACGATGTGCAGATCCAGACCGTGGAGATCCCGTTCAACTCGTCGTGCCAGGGGTTCATCAACTGGCTGGTGGACCCGGCCAACCATAATCAGAACTTCGCCGGCAACTACATCACCCGGCTGCACAATATCTTCGGCGTGGCGCTGGTGGACGCCAAGTTCAAAGCATGGTACGACGACCAAGGCACACCGCAGATCGAAAAGGATCGCGTGCGCTGCCGCGAGGGGTACCCGGGCGCGGCGCGCTGGCGGGTGGTCCGCGGGAGCTGTTTCTATCCCCATCTGGACGCCTGCAACTGCCAATACGTGCTCCGCTCGTGCCCCAACGCGATCTGCTGCCTGAAGCAGTTCCGTGTGTGCTGGGACGAGGCGGCCGGGCGGCCGGTTATCACCTACGATGGGTCGCCGAACCCGATGGGACAGTGCCCGGAACCGCCGGCCGGGGCCACCACGGGTTCGATCACCACGCCCGATGGGCTCTGTTTCCAGACATGCGACGACGACGGGATCGATGAGGGCATCGCCGCGGCGGGCGCCGCCGCTCAGGAGCCGGGCGGGGGCATCTCCCGCTCCGAATCGGGCGGCAACCGGCCCAGCGGTGAGCGTTCCCACGGCGCGGGGCGTTCCGGAACCGCGGTGCATTCCGGAGGTTCGCGATGAATCATCCCGCCCTGCTCTTCCTTGTGATCCTGCTCACCTGCGCGGCCGGCCCCCGGCTGGCCGCGCAGGGTGGGGTGTGGGCGCCGATGCCGTTTGCCGACCTGTCCATCGGGGCGATGGCGGTTGGCGCCGATGGGACGCTGTACCTCGGCACCGGCGACCGTCGGCTGCTCGCGGTTCGCAACGGTGTGATTGTCCGCCAGGATACGCTGCCGAGCGACCGTGACGGCGAGGTGACCGCCGTGTTCCCGGTATCACCCGATGAAATCCTGGTGACCGCCGATCTGGCCTATCGATTCCGGATCTCGGATCGGAGCTGGCAAACCCTGCCGCTCTTCGGCGAACGCTGGTTTGCGCGCAGCGGCAACGGAACGATTGTCGTGGCCAACGTGTACCAACCCAACTTTCGTTCAACGGACAACGGCGCCACGTGGCTGCCCATCGATCGAGTGGGACTACCTCCGTCGGATCAGGATTTGGGCGGTATCGCGGCGGATACCGGCGGGGTGTTTTATGCGGCGTACTGGGCCCACGGCGTCTGGAAAAGCACCGACGGCGGCGTCACGTGGGCCGCGACGGGGTTCGCGCGGCACCCGGATTCGCTGATCAGCGCGTCGAACATCGTGGTGCTGGGCAACGGGACGGTGATTGTGGAGGGGCACGATAAGAAGTTCCACGGCTCGCCCGGGCAGATCAGCGGATTGTACCGCTCGACCGACGGCGGGGCAAGCTGGCAGGGAGTGCGGCCGAATCAACCACGCGAACACGGCACTGAATCGGTGGATCAGATGGCGGCCGAGGGGCAACATGTGTTGGCGGCGATGGGGTTCGGGCGGAATGCGGTGATCGAATCGTTGGACGGCGGCGTCTCGTGGCATGACCTGAACGAGGGGATCGTGCTGGATACCAGCGTGACGGCGTTTGTGATGCACGGCGACACGGTGTTGCTGAGCACGGCGATCGGGTGGGTGTTCCGTTTGCAGCAGCGGTCCGGGGTATCCGGGCCGTATGGGCCGTTGGGCGTGGCGGTCCTGGTTGCCGCGCCGAACCCGGTTGGCGGGGACCTGCGCGTTGTGGCGGCGCCAGGTGGTGTGGCGGCCGGGGGTATGGCGGAGCGGGTGCGGCTGTTGCTGTACGATGCGCTGGGGCGCGTGGTTTTGCCGATAGCGGATCTGCCGGCGGCCCGATTGGCCGGGCCGGGCTGGGCCTTGCCGTGCGGGGATGTTCCGGCCGGGGCCTATCTGCTGGTTGCGGAGTGGGCTGGCGGCAGGCGGGCGGCAGTGCGCGTGATGGTGGTACACTGACCGTTTGGTATGGCCGGATGCCCGTCCGCCGCGTATGTTTCAATGGTCGAGATTCTCTACCTTTAGCCGACTCATGGCCTGGGCCACCAACCCGACACCCCCTATGCGGGCGGCCCAACTGGGTGTATCGAGGATCCGATCGACCGGCAGAAAGGGGAGCCAATGCCACGTAAGCGTAAAGATGACATAGTCGAAACTAGTGAGCAACTCATCGCACTCGAAAAGACATATCATGGCAAGCCAGAAGCGGCGCGGTTGAGAGTCCTGCGCTTGCTGAAGGAAAACCCCGATTTGTCAATTGATGACGGCGCCGCACTGGTAGGATACTCGAAACAAGCAGTCAAGCGCTGGCTCAAAACATATAGGGAACAAGGTGTCGCTGGTATTCTTGGTTTGCGCGCAACCGGCCGTGCGGTGATGCAGGGTGGGGACGCAATGGCTATTCTGAAATCCAAGATTGGCAATGGTGATTTCAGTTCACTTGCTGACGTGGCTCGTTGGATTGATCGGCGGATGGAGGCCGTTGTCGTATCGAGTGGGGCGACGGGGGAGTCTCTCCCCAAAGCAGTGAGCGGTACTCATGCGAATGGAGGCGAGGTGATCGATTTCTCGCGCCTTATGTCATTTCTGCAATCACTGCCGTCCACAGTTGATGTCCAAGTCTGGATGCGAGCGGTTCGCGAGTCTCTTTTGACAATGCTGCCAGGCGTGGACCGTGTCAGCCTGACGGTCAATGCACAATGTGATTTGACTGGTTCGGCTTTGCCTCCGCGGTACTCGACTATTGTTTCGCAACGTATCGAAACCGGCACAAAGGCGGTCAAATCAGTTGAAACGCCAAGTGAGAACGATGGAAACGCACATATTGGCCGTATACTTGACCAGCACCGAAGCCAAGGATTTCCCGTGGATCAATACCATCCCCCACATTGTTTCCTCTATCATCTCTCTGGGGATCGATACCTTGGCACGTTAATAGTTTGGCGTGATCGGAGCCGAAGCTCCTTAAATCAAAAGGTACTCGACTTTGTTGAAAGCTTGCACGGTTTTATGGTATTTCTGTTTACCGACTTTGTCGCGCGATATCGATACTCAAAACCCTTTCACCCTGACTATAGTTACGCGTTGAACAATCTGATGGACAGTGCGCGTCTCACCAGTCAAGAGAAACGTATTGTTATCATGCTTTCGCTTGGCCTTAGCTATGAAGAGATGGCTCAGACTCTGAACATTTCGGTGAATACCGTTCGTTATCATCTCAGATCTTTGTACGACAAAGCTGGGGTTAGGAGCCAATCCGAACTGGTCGCTAAGTACTTCACACCACGCTACGATCCACATTAGTCTCGCAAATAAGTCTCGCGAAGGTTAAAACCGCACAAAGATGCGGGTGACATTGGTATGCCCTCACACCGATCTTTGTACCGGCGCTGATGCCCAGCGGTGCCGGGCCGACCGACACCACACCAGACCACCGCCCAGGTTGCCGCGGGGAGTCATCGCCAACTCTCTCTCTACTCTCTCTCTCCACTCGGAACAACCGGAGTACGCCAATGAAAAGAGCCGTTACGGCCCTTGCCTTACTGCTCGTGCTCTCAACGGAATGCTGGTCGCAGACACCATGTAGCGAGTCGGGATATGAACCCATTGATACTGTCACATCGGAGGTCGCGTTTTCCGGTGGAGATCAGGTTCTTTGGGAGTTTATCAGTTTCCGTAATGCTGGGGGCCAGGTTCAGTATGTGATCAACGTTCCGTCGATCCATTTTGTCGGTAGCGGATCAGGTGTAAACGCCTTGACAACCAAGCAGATCTTCGACTTGATCTCCCAGGCAACGGTCGCGCAGGGGATCCTGTTGGGGTATTCAAGCTGCTCGGGCTCGTGTAACGCGCCAACCAGCGTGGTTGTACGCATGCCGGCCTGTGTTGCGCGCACCGGAAGCGGCAACACGACTCATTTCGGTGTATGCGGATCGGACTGCTGTGTCCGCGTATACAAGGTCTGCTGCCCCAGCGGCAGCTCGGCGCCCACGATAACGCTCGATTCGTCGAGTTCGCCCGGATGTTCGCAGTCCGGTGGTTGTGAATCGACGTGCCCATGAGTCGTGGCCGCGTCTCCTTGACAACGTAATCACACGGGCAACCCACTGGTCGCACATGGGTTGCCCGGTAGTGTCACCCACGGCCGGGTCCGCTGCTCCCTAACAGCGGCCTGTCGGCCACGTGAACTTTTCAGAGGTATGCTATGCATCGGAGAACAACATACAGGATTGTGGCCGCGATTGCCGCGTTCCTGATAACAAGCGCCGCAGCCTGGGCGCAGCAGGCCCAGCCTGCGCCACGGGCGCCCAGAGCGCCCATCCACCGCTATATGGTGGTGGCCTTCGGGCAGGATGACTTCATGGTAACCGAGGACGGTGGCGCCCGCTGGCGAATGGTTTCGCGATTGGAGGCCGCCCAGCAGCCGGCGCCGGTACAGCGATTGATGC
>CBHYLN010000115.1:0-16888 GCA_966128725.1 uncultured bacterium
CACATCCATATCTCGTTCGATCTGGACAGCGTTGATCCCATTGTGGCCAGCGGAGTGGGCACCCCGGTCCCCGGTGGGCTTACCTACCGCGAGGCGCATCTTATCATGGAAATGATCGCCGAGTTCGGGGCCTTCAATTCGCTGGAGGTAGCCGAGGTGAACCCCATTCTGGACACGATGAACCGCAGCGCGTTGTTCGCGGCCGATCTGGTTGCCTCGGTAATGGGAAAACGAATCCTATGATGTTCGGTGGGCCACGCGCATGCCGTACCGCCGCACGTTCGGTGGGGTATGCATGATCACCGTTGAACGGCCGGCCGAGCTGCGCGAGCGCCTGGGCGCCGCGGGCGATGCCCGTGTTGGTTTTGTCCCGACCATGGGATATCTGCACGCGGGCCATCTGGCGCTGGTGGAGCGTGCCCGCGCGGTTGCCGATCTTGTGGTTGCCTCGATCTTCGTGAACCCCACGCAGTTCGCGCCAACCGAGGATCTGGCGGTGTATCCGCGCGATCCCGATGGCGACGCCGCCAAGTTGGCCGCCGCGGGATGCGATGTTCTGTTCGCGCCGGGTGTGGTGGACGTTTATCCGGCGGGATTCTCCAGCTCCGTGTTTGTTGAGGGGATCACGTCGCGCTACGAAGGGGCGTTCCGGCCGGACCACTTCAGGGGCGTTGCCACTGTTGTTGCCAAGCTGTTCAACATGGTGCATCCACATGTGGCGGTGTTCGGCCAGAAGGATGCGCAGCAGGTGGCGGTGGTACGCCGCATGATCGCCGATCTCAACTTCCCGATCGAGCTGGAGGTTGTGCCAACTGTGCGCGAACCGGACGGCTTGGCCATGAGCTCCCGGAATGTGTATTTATCGGCCAGCGATCGGCGCGAGGCGCTCAGCATCTGGCGCGGCCTGTGTGCGGCGCGCGATGCGGTGGCGCGGGGTGCAAGCCCACGCGATGCCGAACTGGCACTGCGTGCCGAGCTTTCGAGCCAGTTCGCGATTGATTACGCCGATGTGATCAATGCCCACACGTTTCAGCCGGCCGAGCATAGCGCCGAGCCGCTGCTTGCGGTGTTCGCCGGGCGCATTGGCTCAACCAGGCTGATCGACAACCTGCCGCTTGGCGCTGATGCGCCCGCCCCCGGCCCGTAGCCAGGGACGGCCGGCTGCAATCATCTCTTACTTTTTTCGTCGTCGTGGGCGATTGAACTTTGTGACGGTGTAGTGCTGAAGAGTTCAGACGTTCCTACGATCAACCGTGGTGTGACCCATGACACGCTTCATGTTCAAATCGAAGATCCATCGCGCCCGCGTTACGCAGGCCGAGCTCTACTATGAGGGGAGCCTTACGGTGGATTCCGAGTTGCTTGCCGCCGCCGACCTTCTTGAATACGAGAAGGTGTCGGTGGTGAATGTCAATAACGGCGAACGGTTCGAAACCTACCTCATTGCAGGCGAACCGGGCAGCGGTGTGGTGTGCCTGAACGGCGCCGCCGCGCGGCGTGGTGCCGTGGGTGACCAGGTGATCATCATCACCTACACGGCCATGACCGACGAAGAGGCGCGCGCGCACAAGCCAACGGTGGTGGTGGTTGACGACAACAACCGCATCGTGTCGGTGAAACACGAACAGCCCGCCGGGCGCGAGTTCGTTACCGTGTAGGCCAGCCGGCTGTTCCACGTTTTTGTTTGAAGGGCTTGGTCTCCGATGTTCGGTGCCAGGCCCGTTCGTCTTCACGACGGACCCGTTCGATTATCCTTCCCATCGACCACCGCCCTCGTGGCTGTGTGGATGGGATCGCTCCACGCACATCAGGAACTCTCATGATCCAGAAGATCCTTTCGGCCGCGTTGTTTGTTCTGGCGGCGTTTACCGCTGCCGGATGCCTCGAAAGCGAACAGACATATGTGGTGAACCCGGACGGCAGCGGCAAGGTGACCGTCGTCACGTACCAGAAGCCGTTTAATCTTGGCGAGGAATCCAAGCCGGCCAAGGATGGTGCCCGCAAACTGGTTGCCGAAGTGATCGAGGGTTCCACCGGTATCGAGGTCTGGAAGGATGTGTCGTGCAAGGTGCTCGCCGATGGTCGTATGGAGTTCAAGGGAACGGCCTACTTCAGCAGCCTGGAGAATGTGGATCTGAAGAGCGTGGGCCTGACGCCTATCCGCCTGGTGCGCGATGGCCAGACGATGAACATCCTGTACGGCAAGGAGCGGAACAACGATGTGACGTCGGACCCGGTGCAGCTTACCGAGGAGGAGATCCAGACGCGAGCGGATTCGATGAAGCAGAACTTCGCGATGGCGATGGGCATGATGAAGATGCTCTTCGAGAACCTGCGGGAGCGAATCACCGTGCGTGTGCCCGGGAAGATCACAGGCCTTTCCGCGTTTACCTCCGCCGGGCCAAACGCCGCGGCGATCGAGCTGAAGGGCTCGCGCATGTTGAGCGTGCTTGACTCGATCACCTCCGGTCCGGATTTCTGGCGCGAGCAGGTGATTGCCGAAAGCAGTGGCAAGAAGCAGGACAAGGACAAGGAGATGCGGCGCGCGATGTTTGGGTACGATCAGCCAAGCATGACCGTCAATACGGCCGGCGCGGCACCGCTGTTCAATTATGCCGCCGAGGTTGCCGCCGCCAAGAAGGGGTATCCCGCGTTGCTGAAGAAGTACAAGGTGCAGCAGTAGACGTCCGACTGTTCGGGACCGGGCCGATGCCGTACGCGCCGGCCCGGCATCATTTCAACCAGGTGTTCGTTACGCGATGACAGACGATGCCGCTCAGCGCCGCCTTGCGGTGGTAATAATGGCTGCGGGGAAGGGAACCCGGATGAACAATCCGGCAGTTGCGAAAGTGATGTTCCCGATCGGCGGAGTACCGATGATCGATCATGTGATCGATCGCGCCCTGGAATGTGACGCCGAACGCGTGGTGGCCATCATCGGCCATAATCGTGAGCACGTTCGCCAGCACGTACAGGATACGTTCTCCGGTGCCGTGGAGTTCGCCGAGCAAGCCGAACAGCTTGGCACCGGACATGCGGTGATGCAGGCGGTTCCGTTCCTTGCCGGATTTGATGGCGATGTGCTGGTGCTCTCCGGCGACGTGCCGCTGCTGACCACGGCGACACTGCGGCAATTGTGGGGCCGGCACATTGCCACCGGTGCCGTTGGGACCGTGCTTACGGTGATCGCGCCCGACCCTGCCGGTTACGGACGTGTGATCCGCAATGCCGAGGGGCTTGTTGAGCGCATTGTGGAGCACCGCGACGCCTCCGATGCTGAGCGTGCGGTGGCCGAAATCAATTCCGGCATCTACATGTTCCGCGCCGCCGATCTGGTGGATGCGCTTGGCCAGCTCCGCAACAACAACGCGCAGGGCGAATACTACCTCACCGATGTCTTCGCCTGGTTCCGGGCGGAAGGCCGGCCGGTGGCGGCGTTTGCGTCGGACGATTTTTCGGAAGTGCAGGGGATCAATACGGTTGAGCAGCTCGCCGATGCCGACGCAAAGTTCAAACAGCGCGGCGTAATCCTTCATTAGTCGGCCGTGTGTTAACCTCGACGTTGCCCAACAACCAGCATGTCCGCCTGAGTCAGTGCGGTAAGGCACTGGCCCCGGGCAAGCTTGACGGGCATCACATGGATAGGCCTCCGTCAGGAGGCACCTGTATGTAGCTGTACTGGCCTGCTTGCGGTGTCAAGCTCCGGAGGAGCGTACCATGCTTCATGGTAGCGTACCGCCCTTCGCCCGAACGGGTTGCTCCTACGGAGCTACAGGGTGGTGACGCGCGCGCTGCTACAAACCGGTGCCCCCGCTGGGGGCCTTGCAATGGCGCCCCCGCGAGGTTTTCAATGTCATGTGTTCGGCGTGCGACACAGTGAAAATTCCGCGTCCTCTCCACGAAGCCTTGAGCAATCCGCTTGCCTGTGCTTCGTGATGGATAACGTCGAGGGAAAAGCCTGTTAACCCGTGTGCCAGCCTGCACCTGGTGCAGGCGGAACCAATCCGTGTGTGAACGATCATGAAAGTATCCCATATCGGTATTGCGGTGGCGCGTTTGGAAGACGCGATGAAATCCTACGGCGCGTTGTTCGGCAACGATGCGCCGCATCGCGAGCGTGTGGAGGAACAGCGTGTGGATGTGGCGTCGTATTCGCTTGGGGAGTCGGTGGTGGAGCTTACCGCCGCAACCGACGAATCATCGCCGATCGCCCGCTTCATCCAGAAGCGTGGGGAAGGGATTCATCACGTTGCGTTCGAGGTTGAGGATATCGAGCAGGAGCTGGCGCGCCTGCGCGAAGCCGGTGTTCGGTTGATCGACGAATCGCCGCGCGAGGGCGCCCACGACATGCTGATCGCCTTCATCCACCCATCCAGCTTTAATGGCGTGCTGGTGGAGCTTTGCCAGAAGAAGCCCGCAGCCTGAGCCGCGGGCGCTCCGGTATCCGTGCCCGGCGCGTGCCGACCCGTTGCCTGCGGTTGCTGGCGCATGTTGTCGTATGCCGTCGCGTTCGGGTGGCGTGCCACGATTCGTTTCCCGGCTTCGGCCAGCGTACCACCCACACCGGAAAACCACCCTTCCATTTACAATCTGCTACCTCGGATTTGCACGAACCCACGGCACATGCGGCCAACCGCGTGCAACTTCCGCGTCCGGACTGCGTTAGCGGCGGCTGACGAGGCGTGATGGTAATGTGTAGGGGGGCCTATCGTTGCGGTTGACGGGTGTGTCGCGAAGCGATATACTTGCGCCGCATGGTAGGGGCGGTTGCCTCGATTCAATCCGAATCAACCCACCTTACGTATTCACTCCGATCGCGCACCTGTTCGTTTCAACTATTGGAGATTGGAATGCGGAAGTTTCTAAAGTGGACGGCCATTGTGGTTGGGAGCCTGATTGGCCTGATTCTGGTGGGGTTGGTGCTGGTGTACTTTGGCACACAGGCTTCCATCAACGAAACCGAGACGCTGGAGGTGAAGGCCATCCCTCTGCACAGCGATTCGGCCACCATCGCCAATGGGCGTTATCTGAGCACTGCCATCGCCAAGTGTGTTGACTGCCACGGCGACAACTTTGGCGGCAAACTGTTCATCGATGCTCCTATCGGCAAGCTTGCCGGCCCGAACCTGACCTCGGGCGAGGGGAGCGTAACACGCACGATGAAGGATGTTGACTGGGTGCGGGCGATTCGGCACGGTCTGGCGCCCGATGGCCGCCGGCTGTGGGTGATGCCCGTAGATGACTATCAGCATCTCAGCGCCGACGAAATCAATGCGATTGTCAGCTACATCAAGAGCCTGCCGCCGGTGAACAATACGAATACCCCTCGCGAGCTTACGCTGCTTGGTCGCATTCTGGTTGCGCTTGGGCAGATCCCGCTGTTCGGCTACGACCGCATCGATCACACGCAGCCGATCCCGCTTGCGCCGCCCCCGGGCCTGACGCTTGAATATGGGCGGCACATGGCTACCACTGGCGGTTGCACCGGCTGTCACGGTCCGGAGTTGGCTGGCGGCCCGATCCCCGGAGCTCCGCCGGATTGGCCAGCGGCGCGCAACATCACGCCGGATGCGCAAACGGGCATTGGCTCGTGGTCCGAGGCGGATTTCACCCGCGCTCTTCGCGAGGGCAAACGGCCGAACGGCACTGCCATCGATTCGGTGATGCCGTGGAAGTACACGCGCCAGTTGACCGATCTGGATCTGAAGGCGCTGTACATGTACGTGCGCAGCGTCCCGGCGAAACATACGGATTGGAAGTAGGCATCGGTGGCGCCCCGGCGGCCGTGTGCCCGGCCGGGGAACATCGTGTGCAAGCAACAAGAACAGCCGCGCCAAATGGTGCGGCTGTTCCGTTTTTTCCCTTCCACATTTTTCGGTACGTTCGCGCCGCGTGCTGGATGATAGGCCGGGTAACCCGCGCTGGCGGCTGGAAGCCCTGCCTTGCCGGCAACAGTGCGGCCGTGCGCGCTGGCGGCTTCGGGATGCATGTGCCGTTTCCGCAATACGAGATACGCCGAACCGGACAGGAGAAGATCGTGCCGAGGCAAACCGTTCGTTATGTGATCGCAGGGCGTGTGCAGGGCGTGGGATATCGATACTTCGTTGCGCGCATGGCCGAAGCGTTCGATATCGCGGGCCGTGTGCGTAACTGCGCGGACGGCTCGGTGGAGATTGTGGCCAGCGGCCTGCCGGAAAATCTTCGGGCGTTTCGCGAGCAGGTGGAATTAGGCCCCGAGGGCTCGCGCGTAGATCACGTGCTGGCCCAGCCGGCTGCCGAGGAGCGTTTTGCCGGCTTCAGCATCGTTCGGTAGCCGTTGGTGCGTTGCCCATGCGCCGCGCGCCGATGCCCGCGCAGGAACCACGTGCGGTTGCATGTGGTTGCCGAAACAGTGGAACGTCATTCGATAACCAACCCCGTACAGACTGCATGATTCGCAAACCCGTTCTGATGATTACCGGTGCCGGCGGAGAGATCGGCCATGGTCTTATCCAACGCATTGCCCAGGAGGGCCGTTACAACATCCTGGCACTGGACCTGCGGCCGCTGGAACCCGAGCTGGCGGCACTGTGCACCGAGACCATCGTTGGCACTATCCTGGATACGGCGCTACTGGAGCAGATTGCCTCCAAGTACGAGATCGCCGGTATCTTCCACCTGGCGGCGATGCTCAGCACCCGTGGGGAGTTTATCCCGGAAACGGCCCACGATATCAATGTGCAAGGGACGCTGAACCTGCTGAAGTTCGCCGTGGGCGAGGCGCGGAACGCTGGAGCAAATGTGAAGTTCATCTTCCCCAGCTCGATCGCCGTGTACGGATTGCCCAGCGTTGAACAGAAGGGGCTGGCCGGGCGTGTTGACGAGGACGCGTATCTGGTGCCAACCACGATGTACGGTGTGAACAAGCTGGCATGCGAACATCTTGGGCGTTATTACACGCACCACTACCGTCAGTTGGCGGCCGATCGCGACACGTACCATGTGGATTTCCGTGCTCTGCGTTTCCCGGGCCTGATCAGCGCGTTCACCGTGCCATCCGGCGGAACCAGTGATTACGCGCCGGAGATGCTGCACGCGGCAGCCAAGGGCGAGCCGTATGCCTGCTTCGCGCGTCCGGATACCAGGATCCCGTTCATGGCAATGCCCGACGCGATCGACGCACTGTTGGGATTGTTTAATGCGCCGGCCGAGTCACTTTCGACAACCGTGTACAATGTGGGGTCGTTTTCCCCGTCGGCGGATGAGGTTCGTGATACCACGTTGCAAGCGTTCCCCGGGGCCGATATCACATATGACAACGATGCCAAACGCCAGGGTATCCTGGACACATGGCCGGCCGATGTTGATGATTCGCGCGCGCGCAAGGATTGGGGATGGTCGCCTGCGTACGATTTCGACCGCGCGTTTCAGGAGTACCTGATGCCGAACATCCGGAACTTCTATACCGGCTCCTAACCGTAGCGTGGTGCCGGCCGTTTGCAACATGTCGTGGGCATGGCGCAATGCGCAAAAGGTGAGGGTGTCCCGTGATGGTTTGAGCGCCAGGCGGGTCTCACAAAAAATCACCCGGTGTGGATCTTGCGTTTGATCGAAACATCTCTAACTTCGCGCCCCGTTCGCCGAGGAAGTTTTTTCGGTCTGCCGCGCAGGCCACAGGGGTTCCCCCGTGACCCGGTTCGCCGTACAGGAACAGCAAAAGTGTCAATCGAAACACTCTCATTGTAATCAACCTATCACAGAGGAGTACGCCATATGCTGTGGACACCAGAACTCGCCTCCTATCTGGAGGACGCTCCGTGGCCGGCTACGAAGGATGAGCTTCTTGATTTTGCCAACCGCACCGGTGCTCCGCTGCAGGTAATCGAGAACCTTCAGGAGCTGAACGACGAAGAAGATGAAGTATACGAGGGCATCGAGGATATCTGGCCGGAGGCCATGAATCACGATGATATGTTCTTCGAGGAGGACTCCGAGGACTATTAAGCCTCGGCGCTATAAAACCCTCGTGCTGGGTACGAGTCACACCGGGGAAGAAGGTTGCACGCACCGCTTGTGGGTGTGATGCCCTCTTCCCCGTGTGCGTTTCGCGGGATCGTGATACAGGGCCGTTGCGCGGCCAGTTGCCGCATCCACATATCCCAGGCCAGTTCCTCGTGTGTTTGATGACCAATCGGATTCGCGTTCGAGATAGCCGCATTCTCGGCTGTCTCCTTGCGGCATGCGTGGCAAGTCTTGTTGCCATGATTCCGCACGCGCGATTGTTCGCGCAAGGCCCCGGCGCAGGCGGGGGGGCGCGCGAGCCGGTGGTGTTATCGGTGCGCCCGATCCTCGTGGATATCGAGTTCGAAGGGAACGACGCCATTGCGACCGATCGCCTGCTCGCCCGCATTCAAACACGCGCCACGCATGTCCCGCTTGTCAAGCGCTACTACTCGATGCTTGTGGATCTGCTGGAGCAGAATCCATTGGCGCCAACGGAGTATCAGAAGGTGGGGCGCGATTATCAGGTGCTGCCACCATACTACCAGTTGCGTCGCATAGTCGACAGTCTTGGCGGCGACATACGCTACCTGAACATGGCGCGCCTTGACAGCGATGTTGTCCGGTTGCGCACTCTGTACTTCGACAACGGTTTTCACGACGCCGATATCGACTACCACATCCGCCTGGACACGGTTCGCAATACCTCGATTGTCCGGTTCATCATCAACGAGCACCAGCGGTATCCACTGCGGGCGGTGACGTATGTCGGCCTTGATCAGGTGCCCAACGAACTGCGCGCCAATCTTATCCGGCCGGACCTGATCGAGCTTGGCCGTGGGTTCTCGAAAGCGGATCTGGAAGCGGAAACCAGCCGGATCGTGGCCGACCTGAAGAACAACGGCTACCCGTTTGCCGTCTCGCGCACACCGTTGATCCTGGTGGCGCGCGAGCGCGACAGCATCCCCGGCGCGCCGTACGACAGCGCGCTGGTGTTCATCTTCACCGGGCATCGCTATCGCATGGGGCAGACGGTGTTTGCGCCGGACAGCAATTACGACGATTGCATGTTTGATGATTCGCTTGTGCTTGCGCAGGCGGAGTACGTGCCGGGCGAGTGGTACAGCAAACGCCAGGTGGACCAATCCACCGAGAACATCTATAGCCTTGGCTCGTTCGATCTGGTTTCGTTCGATACGGTGAACGTCAACCATGCCGACAGTATCATGGGCATGCGCATCAACACGCGCACCCGCAGCCGGAACGACATCCGCTGGGGCCTGAACGTCGGTTATGTGCAGCGCGTTACGGAGTTCCTGTGGATTGCCGGCGGCGACGCGTCGTATACACGTTATAATGCCTTCTGCAGTGGCGGGCATCTTACCGTTGGCGGGCATCTCAGCATTCCGCTTACCAACTTTGGGCGCTTCCCGTATCTGTTCAATCAGGGTGAGGGTGGCGGCAACGCCTCGATGTTGTTCCCATCCATCTTCGGGCGTCGGCGGTTGCTTGGAAGTGTTGGCGTGAGCTACGACAACAAGGTGGTTGCCCGGCAAATCACGCAGGCCAACGCCGAGTTCACCATGCGCGGCCAGGCGATCGAGCTTGGCGGCGATCTGGTGGTTCGATTCCCGAAGTACACCTTCTTCAGCGTCGCCAATCTGCACCTCGCGTTCCAGCGCAACAGCTATCAGGGTGTGGCACGCCTGATAAACGCGGTTGCCGAAACGCGCGCGCGCACCGCAGCCGATGGCGATGCGGCCTGCGACTACAATTCGCTGCGAAGCGCGCTCCGTGCCGAGCTGGCCAACACCACGTACCGGCTGCAGGTGCTGCAGGGCGACGATCCCTCGCTGTTGCAGCCCGGGGATTCGGCTCTGCTGAACCGGTTCAACAGCCTGAAGCAGACCGTGTTGCTGACCGCGATTGCCACTGCCGACGGCCGCGACGATGCCTTCCTGCCCACCAAGGGATACATTCTGGATGCGCGTGTCGAGCTTGGCACCAGCTTCGGTGCCGACATCTTTGCCAAGCTGGAGACGAACGCGCGCCTGTACAAGCCGGGGCTGGGCGGCACGTTCGCCTTCAGGGGCCGCGCCGGCTACATCATCAACCTGGCCGGGTATCCGCTGATCCCGCAGTCCAGCCGATTCTTTGCTGGCGGCGCCAACAGCATGCGCGCGTGGGTGGGCGGCGATCTGCTTGCTACGCGCCGCACTACGTCGGCGGTGGTAAACGATTCGTGCACGGCGGCCATTCTGCAAAGTCTGGTTGCCGACAACCGGCGCGCGCAGGGGGGGCTGGGCCAGGTGGAGTTCAATGCCGAGTGGCGCGTGCAGCCGTGGCAACTGGAGTCGCAGTCCACGGTGGCTCAGCAGCTCAACCAACTGGTGTTGATTGGATTCGTGGATGTTGGTTCCGCGTTCTTCCGCGACGTGGAGGATATCGGCCAGGTAAATGTGTTGAGCAACATCGGCATGGATATCGGCGCAAGCGTTGGTTACCAGACGCCGGTTGGGCCGTTCAGGATTGGCGTGGCCGCGCCGATCCACGACCCCTTGCAGACCGATCCTCGGCAGCGTTGGATTACCAATCGCCAGTTCACCAGCGCGCTCCTGCTGCACATCGGGATTGGCCATGCGTTCTAGCGCGCGCGGATGCGTTCGCGGCGTGCACAACCCGTAATCAGCCGGTTATGGCTTCCTTGGCGGCGACGTTAGTATTTTAGTGCCCCTGAATGATGGGCAACTCTCACAACGTTATCAACGATCACGCTTCATGCCGACATACGATTATCTGTGCAAGACCTGCGGTCACCGCTTCGAGCATTTTCAATCGATCACGTCCGATGCGCTTACACACTGCCCCGAGGCCGAGTGTATCCGCGAGGGCGCGGAGAAAGGGACGGGCGAGGTTGTTCGCCTGGTAAGCGGTGGCGCCGGGCTGGTGTTCAAGGGTGAGGGGTTCTACCTTACGGACTACGTACGCAAGGGCGGCGGCGAAGGCGGCTCCGGTTCGTCCTCGAAAGCCTCGCCGTCGAAGGGCAGTGCGGCTGGCGACACATCATCCAAAACCTCGCCGGCTGCATCGGGCGCCTCGTCCGGTGATTCGGGCAGCTCGAGTGGATCGGGCGGCAGCGGTGATGCGGGCGCGTCGTCGGGCGGCGGATCATCCACGGGCGGTGCCGCTGCCTCGGAGTAGGGATTGCCTTGGCAGGTGAGCAGCGGCAGCCCCCGGCTGTGTGGTTGCGCGAACACGTCGCGCGCGGATACTACTTACGAAGGCGCTACCATCGCTGCTTCCGCGCGGCCACCAGCATGATCAGCGCCGAAACCACGGTTGTGTACAACGTGGCGGCGAAGCCGTAGCGAAGGAAGAACCCGACGAAGGCCAGGTCGGTATGCTGAACCTGGAAGAAGAAGTAGACGATGTTGTGCACGATGGCCGACAGGGCCACAATGCCCAGGAAACGGAACCGGCCAACGGCGTCGGCCAGGCCAAGTTGCTCGTTGAAGAAGTAGCCGGCCACGAAACCCGCCAGCATCTTGGCCAGCGCGTTGGTGCCGATGATATCGCTGGAGATGATATCGAACAGCAGGCCCAGCACAAATCCCGCGATCTGCCCGGTCCATTGTCCCTCGCGTATCGCGATGAACACCGTGAGGATCATCAGCAGATCCGGCGTGATGCTTTCAACCGCGACGTAGCCAAGGTTGAGCTGCACCAGCAGGAGTATCAGTCCGGAGATCGCGTACCACAGATAGTTCATGTACGGCATCATCTCCGCTTGCCCTCCTCGCTCTGATTGGGCTCAATCAGCTTTCGCTCCAGCTCCAGCCGCTTCTGATCCGGCGTGTACAACACCACGAACGCTTCCTCCAGTGTCGCGAAGTTGACCATCGGCCGTACGCGAATGCGGTAGAACAGCGTGCCCGGATCGTCGGCCACGGTGTCGATCACGCCAACCGGGATATTCTCCGGGTACAGTGCCGAGAGGCTGGATGTAACCACCGTATCGCCCTTGCGCTGGGGCTGCGCCGCCGGCACATTGCCAAGTATCAGCGAGCCCGCGCCATCCCAGGTGATCATCCCCTCGTTGCGTGCTTCCAGCGTGCGCGCGGTTACCCGTGTGTCGCGATTCAGCAGAAGCTGAACCACCGAATAATCGTCGTTGACACCGATCACGCGGCCGGCCAGGCCCCGTTCGGTGATTACCGCCATTCCCTCGCGTACCCCGCTTCTGGATCCCACATTCAGCGTGGCGTAGTTCCGCATCTGGATGGTGGTTTTGCCAACAACCTCGGCGCTGAGCAGCTTCATCGGCGACTGTTCGCGGAACGCGAGCATTTCGCGATACGTCTCCGCCTTCAGCGCAAGGTTCCGATACTGCATGGCCTGCATCGACAGATCCTTGTTCAACTGGCGCAGCGCATGGTTCTCGGTTTCCAGGGCGAACGGATTGGGAAGCCAACTGAGCGCCGATTGCACGCTGGCAACGGCGCCCACCGAAATCGTGCGGAAGGAGCGGAGCCGCGAACTGCTGCTGGCCGAGATCATCAACAGCGAGACCAGGATCAACACAACCGCGGTTGCGTATTCCTTGTAACGCATGAAGATCTCGATGATACGCTGCATGGCGGCGGATGAGTTATGGTAGGAGGACCGTGCGTGGATGAGCGGTTGGGAAATCAGTTTCCGCAACACGCGGCACGGTTGGCCAACATCGCGGCGAGCGCGCGACACTGGCCAACATCATGCCGTTGGCGTTTTCGTGATTGATCTTAGTATCGCCGGCTCTTGATCAGGACCTGCGAATACTGATTCAGGTTCTCCAGCACCTTGCCTGTGCCGCGAACAACCGCGGTGAGCGGGTCCTCGGCAACAAACACGGGAAGCGAGGTTTCGCGCCGCAGACGCTCATCCAGCCCGCGCAGCAGCGCGCCGCCGCCGGTAAGCATGATGCCGCGGTCGAGAATGTCGGCCGAAAGTTCCGGCGGGGTGCGCTCCAGCGAGAGCTTTACCGCATCCACGATGGCCATGATGGGCTCGGAAAGGGCCTCGCGGATTTCGGCGCTGGTAACGGTGGTCATGCGCGGCACGCCGGCCACCAGATCACGTCCCTTTACCTCGATCTGCACTTCTTCCTCAAGCGGCATGGCGGTGCCAACCTCATGCTTGATGGCCTCGGCCGTCCGTTCGCCAATCAGGATGTTGTGGTTCTTCTTGAAGAACTGAATGATGGCATTGGTCATCTCGTCGCCGGCGATGCGGATGGATTCGTCGTTGACGATGCCCGCAAGCGCGATCACGGCGATCTCGGTTGTGCCGCCGCCGATATCGATGATCATGTTGCCAACCGGCGCTTCCACATCTAGCCCGATACCGATCGCGGCAGCCATTGGCTCCGCGATCAGATGTACCTCCTTTGCGCCTGCATGTTCGGCCGAGTCGCGCACGGCGCGCTTCTCAACCTCGGTGATGCCGGACGGCACGCACACCACAATGCGGCGCGACGGTTGCCAGCTCGGCGAGATCTTGCGGATGAATGCGCGAAGCATTCCTTCGGCGATCTCGAAATCAGCAATCACACCATCCTTCAACGGACGAATCGTTCGGATGTCCTTGTGGGTCTTGCCGATCATTGCCTGTGCCTCTCGGCCGATGGCAACGATCTTCTTGGTCGTGCGATCAAACGCAACGATAGAGGGCTCGTTCAGAACGATCCCCTTTCCCTTGACCCAGATGAGCGTGTTGGCTGTGCCTAGATCGACCGCGATGTCGTTGGAGAAAACACCGAACACAGGAAGGAGTTGACTGGAGTTGTCGAAAAACAAAAGAGCGATCCGCAGTTAGGAATCGCCTTTCGGTAAAACGGCACAAATATGGACAATCGCGGCTGGGTATCCAAGCAGCGCGCCATAATTCATGACGTAGGAACGATTTATTTCGGACTTGAGGCCCGCCAGGCTTCGCCAACGCCGATGCGGGCAAGCAGTTCGGCTGCTCGATCGCCCGCGTCGTATGCCGCCTGCTCGGCCGGCAACGCCCTGTATGCCCGGTACCACGCGGCCCGTACGGCGCCGTGCGTAAATGGATTTTCGCGAAACAGTTGCGCGAAAAATCGCCCCAACCATCCGGTCACATATCGCACGTAGAACAACCGGTCGGCGCGTTGCTGGCGTACATGCTCGGCTTCGTGGCGCAGGAGAATCAGCAGCCCCCTGGCATCGGCATCCGGCAACGCGCAATCACTGCGAAGATACACCGTAGCGCGCCATGTGATGCCCGCAATTCCAATTCGATGCACACCAAATGGCAGGCGGGCATCCACCACCACCGGAAAATCGATTGGGGTGTGCCGGAAAAGTTGTTCCACAATCGCGTCGGGGGGGAGTCCGAAGGCGGGAGCGAGTTGAGCTGCGGCCGTGCGTGCCAGTTCGCGTGCCGATATCCGCTGCGGGATCACGCCGTGCCGCAAAGCCGGTCGCCGGCGTCACCAAGGCCGGGAAGGATGTACCCAACATCGCTTAATTGGCGGTCGATCGCGGCAACGTGGATCTGTACATCGGGGAATGCCGCGCCTATCCGGGCAAGGCCTTCCGGCGCGGCGATAATCGAGAGTACCGATACCGATGCGGCCAGCGCGATCGGCAAATTCGCCAGCGCGGCGCAAATGCTGCCGCCGGTTGCCAGCATGGGGTCCAGCAGGAACAGATGTGCCGTTTCGATATCCGGAACGTTTCGGTAGTACTCGAACGGCTTCAACGTTTCCTCGTTGCGTCGCAGCCCGATGAAACCGGTGGAGGCCGATGGCACGATTTCCAGGAATCCATCCAGCATCCACAGGCCGGCCCGCAGTATCGGCACCGCGACAACCTTGCTGTTGAGCATCGAGGCCTCGGTTGCCTCCAGCGGCGTCTGGATCATCACATGCTCAACCGGCAAATCGCGCGTGGCCTCGTAGGCCAGCGCGCGCGCAACCGTGTTGGCGGCTGTTCGGAACTGCATCATCGTGCTCTCGGCCTGCCGCATCACGCGGAGGGCGTCGGCCACAACACTGTGCCGAATCAAATGGGGCGGGCGTGCCTCTGTTGCCGTTGGCATCGGATCAGAACAGCTTGCGGAAGTTCGGATAGATCAGCAGCCCGATGCGGGGCTGGCTTACGAAAAATTCCTGCTTGCGCTGCACAAGCGGGCGCTCGCCGGTGATCGTGGAGACATGCCACTCGGCCGTTGGAGCAATGGTGCCGTAGGGCGTCACCAGATTCAGCGACAATCCCATCGAGCCGCTCAGGCCCCACGCCTGTTCGGTATATCCGTTCAGGATCTTGTCGCCTTTTTCGATCAGATATTGGTCGATGCCGAACTCGTTATCAAAATACGTGAGCCCCAGCGTCAGGAAGAACGTGACAATCTTCCGTGTGTTTGCCGTGGCGCGCAGTTTGATATCCAGCGCGTGATGGTAGTTGGGCGGGATCGGCTTGTCGGCGTCGCCAAACTGCCTGCGGATATTCTCCGACGCGGTATCCAGGCCCGTGGGGTGCACCGTTACGCTGGTGTAGGCGATGTCCAGCTGAAGCCAGTCGATATCCAGCGGTTGCAGCGGCGCAACGGTCAACCAGCCGCCAAAACCAACGGCGCTTGCTTCGGTTGTGGACTTGCTGATATATGTGGACGAGGCCATAAGCGGGCCGAAGCCAACAATGCGATCGAACGGGGGAGGAGGCGTTGTATCGATCTGGCGAACCTGGCGTGGCTGGGCCTGAAGGGCTCCGGCGCCAAGGCAGAACAATGCCGCCAGGAGAAGTCCGAGATTGAAAAAGGTTCGTGCGTTCAGCGTTGTCATCTGTTTGATTGCGTCAAGTGTCGTGCCTCGCAGCTCGGCAGCCATCGCGGCAACCAGGCCAACGTAGCTCGGCTCGTTTCGCTTGCCGCGATGCGGCACCGGCGTAAGATACGGAGCATCCGTTTCGATCATGAATCGATCGTCCGGAACAGCCCGCACAACCGGGTCGAGCCGGCCCTTGCTGTACGTGATGTTCCCCGTGAAGGAGACCATGCCCCCTAAAGCAAGGCTGCGTTCGAGCACCGCTTCGTCGCTCGAGAAGCAATGAAGTTGAAAGCGGAGGCTGCCGTCCTGCTCCTCCTCGATGATGCGCAGCAAATCCTCGTCCGACTCGCGATTATGAACCACCGCCGGCAATCCCAATCGCCTGGCAATACGGAGCTGCTGTCGGAACACGTCGTGCTGGCGTTCGCGCGGAGCATACTCATAGTAATAATCGAGGCCGATTTCGCCAATGGCAATCGCCTTTCCGGCCGATGCCAGCCGTTCCACCTCGGCGAGATCCTCCGGCCCAACCTCGGCGGCATGATGTGGATGCACGCCCAATGCTACATGGACTTCCGCGTATCGATCGGCGAGCGCAAGCGCCGCGGCAAACTCCTGCGGCTTGGTTGCGGGCACAACGATGGCTTCCACGCCGGCCTGCCGCGACCGATCGATAACCTCATCCAGATCATCCTTGAATCGATCGACGTAGATATGCGAATGTGTATCAACCAGAGAGGGCATTCAAAACCTCGTCCACATGGCCGGGCACACGTACCTTGCGGAAGATATGCGTGATACGTCCCTTGGCATCGATGATAATTGTTGTACGCTCCACGCCCATATACTTGCGGCCGTACATGCTTTTTTCAACCCACACACCATAGGCCTCGGCAATCACACGATCAACGTCGGCCAGAAGCGGGAAGTTAAGCGATTCCTTGGTCTCGAACTTTTTATGCCGTGCTACGGTGTCCGGGCTTACACCCAGCACCTGGGCACCATGGGCAAGCACGCGGTTGAGGTTGTCGCGAAAATCACACGCCTCCTGCGTGCAGCCGGCGGTCATATCCTTCG
>CBHYLN010000116.1:0-16796 GCA_966128725.1 uncultured bacterium
GCGGGCAGAGTTTTGCGCCGGGCCAGCAGGTCGTGATCACCTGGAACAGCACGGGTGCGGCGGCGCATTCGGTGAAGTACTCGCTGGATAACGGCGTCACGTATGTGGACATCGTGAACGAGTTGCCGGGGACGCAGAAGAGCTACACGTGGACGGTGCCGAACGTGTCGAGCACGGTCGCGCGGATCCGCGTGGCGGCGCGCGACGCGGCGAACAACCGCGTGACGGATGACAGCGACGGCGTGTTCACAATCGCGCAAACGCAGCCGTTGACCGTGCAGGTGACCGCGCCGAACGGCGGGCAGAGTTTTGCGCCTGGCCAGCAGGTCGTGATCACCTGGAACAGCACGGGGGCGGCGGCGCATTCGGTGAAGTACTCGTTGGATAACGGCGCTACGTATGTGGACATCGTGAACGAGTTGCCGGGGACGCAGAAGAGCTACACGTGGACGGTGCCGAACGTGTCGAGCACGGTTGCGCGGATCCGTGTGGCGGCGCGCGACGCGGCGAACAACCGCGTGACGGATGATTCGGACGGCGTGTTCACGATCGCGCAAACGCAGCCGTTGACCGTGCAGGTGACCGCGCCAAACGGCGGGCAGAGCTTCGCGCCGGGCCAGCAGGTCGTGATCACCTGGAACAGCACGGGCGCGGCGGCGCATTCGGTGAAGTACTCGTTGGACAACGGCGTCACGTATGTGGACATCGTGAACGAGTTGCCGGGGACACAGAAGAGCTACACGTGGACGGTGCCGAACGTGTCGAGCACGGTTGCGCGGATCCGTGTGGCGGCTCGCGACGCAGCGAACAACCGCGTGACGGATGACAGCGACGGCGTGTTCACGATCGCGGGCGGCACCACGCAGGGCACCGTGAATGTGCGCTCGGTAACCGTTGTCGACCCGGACGACCCCGACGTCATCCAGCCGCTTGCGGCGTTCAACGAAGGGCAGGTGAGCGCCGGCAAGCGCGTGGTGGTCATGTTCGAGTACATAACCTTCCCTGCGGGGATCATTGCCGACTACTCGCTTTCGGCGGTGGGCGTGCCGGACACGGTATCCGTGACCTTCAGCCCGAATCCAACGCAGACATACACGGTTGTGACGATGGTTGTGGATACTGCGGCAAGCACACCGCCGGGCACCTACACGTTCACGGTTGTGCCGGAATCCTCCGATCCCTTTGCGGTCTTCCTGCCATTCGATTTCCTGCTGCGTGTTGATCCGCCACAGCCGCGAGTGGCGATCTCGACACCAGCGAGCGCGTACGAGGTGAATACCGGGGGCGCGGTGTTGATCCCCGTGACCCTGAAGCGGCGCGCGTTTCCGGGGCTGGTGCCGTTGCTGACGAACTTTCTGCCATCAACGATCACGCCGGCATTTGTGCCGAACCCGGTATCCGGTGATTCGGCGGTGCTTACGTTGGTGGCCTCGCCGCAGGCAGTTGCCGGCAGCTATCCATTCGAGATCGCGGCGATGCTCCCGCAAGGTGTTGTGCTGAAATCGGCCAAGCCTGTCGTGACGGTGAAGGCCGTGCCGGTCATCGGTGTTTCGGTGAGCGATCAGGATCCCACAAAGGCGCCCGGAGCACTGCGCTGCGGCAGTTTCATGGTTGGCGTTGCCACGAACAACATTGCCGACACGATCGAGTTCCGTGTGCAATGGGCCGATCCTTCGATTGCATCCAACGTGATGGTGACGTTCGATCCGGCCGTGGTGACGGTGAGCGCAAGCCAGCCGAACGCTACCACACGGTTGTTGCTGAACGCCGATGTGCGCCTTGGCCTTCAGGATTTTCAGGTGGTGGCCCGGCGCGTGTCGGACCCCTCGGTGCAGGGTATTTCCAATCCCGCCACCCTGAATGTGCCGCGGCGGCCGTTTGCAACGGTGATCCCGCTTGGCGGGATGCCGCCTGTGCCCGGTGAGATGAACACGCCGGTAAGGATCAACGCGTTGGCCGGCACCTCGCCAACGCTGGATCTGGAAACCGAGCGTGGTGCCGATGTCACCGGTTGCATGCGATTGTTCGACGGTGAGGTAACGCTGAAGAACCTGAGCGGGCCTGTGCCGGATTTCGGCGAACTGACGTTCGAGCCCCCCATCATCGGCCCCACCGATTCGTCGCAGCTCACAATCCCCGTGAAGCAGACCGCCAAGCTGGGGGAAACCCGATTCACGATTGGGGGCACGGCCAACGGCGCCGATGTTGATCCGCTCGACGTGATTGTGAACGTGACACGCACCGTGGTAACCATCGATGTTGTCTCGCGCGATCCCAACGATTTCCCGCGAGGGTTCGAGAGGGTGCATGTAAACGTTGCCACTGCCGGCGCCGATCGCGCCGCGTACTTCATCGTTAATCTCAAGGTTGGTTTTACCGAGGTAATGCCCGTGCGTGTTGATGGGCCCAGCGGCATGGCCGAAATCCGGCTGCCGAATCCGGCGTCGACAATCGGTGTTGCCATTGTGGATGTCTCCGCATTTGATGCGGCCAACAAGGTGATTGCCTCCGGTACCGATCGCGTTACCGTATTGCGTACCGAGCGCCCGACCGTTTTGCCGATCCAGCGCGGCGGCATCGTTCCCAGCACCGCGAGCGTCGGCCAGACGATCACGATTACGGGCACGGACTACGTTCAGGGTGAGACCATCGTGTTCTTTACCGATGGAAGCAACGCGAGCGCTCCCAGCCTGCGTGCCGACGAGCCCACCGTTGTTCCGTCGTCGTTCGGGATGGTGATGACAGTGCCGGTTCCGGCCGGCGCGGTAACCGGCAGCCTTCTGCTGCGGAACCCGGACGTGGAGCTGACGACGAACGCGTCCATCTCCGAACCGATCAACATTGTTGCCGGTGGGATTACTCCGCCGCCTGCGAGCGAGCCGTTAACCGTTGGAATCTTCACGCCAACAACGGGGCCGGTTGGCACGCCGGTGACCATCAACGGCACCGGGTTTACTCGCGTGCGGAGCGTGTTGTTCAACGGGGTTCCGGCCAGCTTCACGCCGCCAACTGAACCACACGTGCTTACGGCCGTGGTGCCATCCGGTGCAACCACCGGTCCGATCACCGTGACCACTGCCGGCGGCGAAGGCACAAGCCGTGCGTTCTTCCAGGTTACTCGAGGGATTGTGGTTCCACCGCGCGTTATCGATCCGGGCATCGTCGATCCTGACGGGCGTATCACACCCGGCGGTCGATTGGGCAATCAACCCGGCGGCCGTAACGGCGGTTCGTTGAACGGAAACGTCTGACGCTGTCTCGCACGTCCGAAGTATCACCCAGGGCTGGTTATCCGGTCCTGGGTGTTTTTGTTCGTGGTGCAGGGCGCATTCCCAGCGAAGCCACCCGCGTTGCCACGCCATGGTGTGTCGGCAGGCCGAGATCGTTTTGGGCGTTCCTGAGTCAGGCAGAGAGCATGGGAACGCAAAAATCGGAGATCTGGGGATGAACAGGCGCAATCTTTTGAAGACGGTGGGCGCCATCGGTGCGGATATCGCCGTGCGTGCCGCTGTGTCCGTCAGTTCATCCGCCAGTTCATTCGTCGCTTCGCGTGGGGCTTCGATCGCGGGAGGGCGAAGGTTCGTGTTGTTGCCGGCCCCTGTACAGAGCTTGTGGAGCGGGCTTCGCGATATGCTCGGTTGCACCGGGTTGTGCGCCCCCTGCGCCATAAACGCAGCGCCCCGCATGCCACGGTGGGCATACGGGGCGAGCCGCGTTACATCGCTTCGGTTATCGGGCTATCGCACAACACGCAACTGCTTCTGGGCCGTGCCCATCGGCGTTGTGACGCGATAGAAATACGTGCCGGCCGGCACACGCGTGCCATCGGCGTTGGTTCCGTCCCAGGCCATCTCGTGCGTGCCGGCCGTGGCTTCAACGCCGGCCGCCAGCTCGCGCACAAGGCGTCCGGAGATGTCGTGGATCGCGATCGTCACACGTCCGGCCGTCGGCATCGTGTACCCCAGCATCGTTGTCGACGATGTTGGATTTGGGCGCGCCTCCAGCTTCAGCATCTGGCCAAGCGTGTTGCCCGTGCCAGTTGCTGGCTTCTTTGCCGGGTTTTCGCCGTTGGCCTCGCGCGGCATAAGGATATCGTACCGTTCGCCGCCCACCGGTTCGTCGCGTTGATCCTCATACTGGATGATATCCCAGTGGTAAGTGCGGCCGGCGATGTCCTTGTTGGGCTTTGCCGGATACACTACCTCCACATGCATCGTGTGCTGAGCATCCTCATCCAGCACGATGTCGCGGATCTCCGCGTCGGCCGTGGTTACCCAGATCGCCGTGTTGGTCGGGTCCTGCTGGTCAACCAGCTCGATGCCCTGGCCCAGGCCCTGCTGGCCGCCTTCACGCCACAGGCGGAACAACTCGTCGCCAAGCTCCACCTTCAGCTTCACGTGGTCGATCACAGGATCGTCGATCTCATCTTCCGGCACCAGGAAGCGCAACCGTGCGTTCACGCGCGCCGCGCTGGTGTTGTACACGCCGATCGGCGCGCGTGGTCCAAGGTGATCCAGAATCGTCACGTTCTTCCACGCGATGTTGTTGTTGTTCTTGGTGTTGTCGTAGATCGACGAACCTTCCAGAACGTTCATCGGGTCCGACGGGGCAACAAAGCGCGCCGCCAGGCAGAAGTGATGTGCGTCGGGATCGGAATAATCGGCCGGGTCGGGCACGTTGACCCACGGGATCTCCACGATCGTGGTGGCGCCAACCGTAAGCGGGCCAACGTCGGCATAGCCGATGTAGTCGCCGTAGGCAACCAGGCCCACGTAGTTGTTCACCCAATGGGTTTGCCACGTGAGTCCTGTGGATGCCTTCGCGAAGTACACGTAGATGCGGCCCGGGCCGCTGTACGAGGTTGTGCCCGTGTTCTTGATGCGCACGTACACGTAGTTCGTCACGCCCGACTGCGGGCTCTGATGAACCTGGTTCACGATGCCGTCGTTCGTGTTGCGCACGTAGATGTCCGGGCTGTTCCACATCACCGAACCGCAGATGCCCGTGCTGGGCTCAACGCCCGTGTCGCCGGTGCAATCGCGGATCGTCAGGTTCGGGCCAATCGTTGGCGTGGTTACCGATGAACCGCATGCCCACGCCGATGGCGCCCATGCGCCGTCGATCGTCTGCACGCAATACGTGTATGTATGATTCGGCTGCAGGCCGTTGATCGTCCAGCTCAGGTTGTGATTGGTGTTGCCCAGCGCGGCCAGCCAGCGCTTGCCGCTGGTGAGATCCGCCATCGGCGTGGCCACGATCACCGTACCCGACGTGATGTCCTTCACCACCAGGTTGTAGTGCAGCGATGCGACCGGGGTTTCAACGTCGGTGCCGGCGCCCCAGCTTATCGTGATCGAGTGCCAGGAGACCGCCGACACAAACGGCGACACCGGTGCGGTGGGCGCGTTGTTGGCTGCAAGTGCCGGCACCGTGTTCTGGAACACGTCGGCATGTGCCGTGTTGGCGTTGTCCAGGCCGGTGAGCAGGATATCGAGCCGGCCATCGCTGTCGTAATCGCCGAACATCGCCTGGCCCTCGTACACATCCGGAAGGCCGCTGGTCAGATCCTCGGTAAAGCCGCCCAGGCCGTTGCCGAAGTATGCCTTGGTGATTGGGTTGGTGCCAAACACGGTCGAGTTGCCGGTGGCAAGCAGATCCATGTTGCCGTCGTTATTGTAATCGCCACAGGCCAGCGAGCCGTTGAACAGCCCGAAGCCCGGTGCCCACGCGCCGGCGGTGAAGCCGCCCACGCCGTTGTTCAGGTAGATCTTCAGTACCAACGTGCTCGGAAACTGCTGGCCCTGAAGCACCAGATCCAGATTGCCGTCGTTGTTGAAGTCGCCCCAGCACACGCTGGACTGCCCAACCTGCGGGAGCGTCACGCCGGAGTTCACCATCACGCCGCCGTTGTTCTTGTACAGGCGCGTGATCGGTGTGGAGAGGATGCCGGTGTTGCCGCTGACCACCAGATCCATGTCTCCGTCGTTATCGTAATCGCCCCAGGCTCCGTCGCCGGCCATCAGGCGCGGGAATCCGGGCGTAACGTTGGTGAACTGCCAGTTCGGGCCGGATGGGCCGTCGTTGCGATAGATCGTGGTCAGGTTATTGCCCGACGAAATCAGCCCTTCGATGAACAGGTCCAGATCGCCGTCGTTGTCGTAATCGCCCCATGCCATCGAGGAAAACGCCAACGGCGGAATCGGGCTGGGTGTGATCGTGACCAGCGAGAACGTGCCGCCGGTGTTCTTGTACAGATTGGTGATCTGGCCGGTGCCGCTGACACCGGTGACGATCAGATCCAGATCGTTGTCGTTGTCGAAATCGCCCCATGCCGAGCGGCTGCGCTCCGAGCCGGACGCGATGCCCGGCAGGCCCGTGCCCTGTGCCGTGAACGTTGTCCCGGTGTTGTTCTTGTAGATGTCGGCGAACAATCCCAGCACGGGCGCGGTTTCACCGGTGACGAAAATATCAAGCCAGCCATCCCCATTGTAATCACCCCACAGCCCCGAGCCGTGATGTACGCCCGTAACACCGGCGCCAAGATTCGTGAACGACGTGGCCGATGCGCCAAGGCTTGCCAGCACCAGCAATGCCGCGGTCAGCAGCGTATGCCGGGCGATGTTGTGTGATGATAACGCCGGTGGCAGGGCGCCATCAAGATCCCGTTGTCTGTTGTGATGCATGAAGAACTCCAATAAAACATGTTTGGTGTGGTATGCCGCTCCGTACCGTATCGAACGTATCGCGGCCCATGGGGTGGTTTGCCGCGGTGTGTGCAAGCAATGGATTGCCGCGCCGAGCTACCGCGAATGCGGCGCCGATTACGGATTTGCGAACAGTCAAGTGGAGGCGGAGGAATCGGCCGGGCATGTATGCCTGGTCACCGTGGGACCGGAGTAAAGGCCGGAAGCCATACCGTCCGATTCAAACGCACACCAACATACAAGCCCGGGCACCGCGGCATAAGTACATGATCGTGTACCCCCCCTGCCACGGGCCATGCCAATCGTCGCGCCTGCAACAACCGCTCACACTTCCACCACACCGGGCTCTGAATCTCCCGCCGAATTCCTGCATCGTATCGGACAGAAGCGGAAATGCGACTATAACAGACAGGATCAGCAATTACACGCGGAGGCATGACATGTTTGGATTCAACAGTTCGGTGAAGCGCGGGTTCAGCCGTATCAACGTGAAGGAGTTCGAGACGATGCGGGCCGGCGCCGATGCGCCCTTCCTGCTTGATGTGCGCGAGCCGTTCGAGCAGACCGCCTTTGGCAAAATCCCTGGCGTGGTCAACGTGCCGCTGGGCCAGCTTCGGCAACGTGGCAGCGAGCTGCCGGCAAATCGCGAGCAGCCGATCGTGGCCATCTGCCAAAGCGGCGCGCGCTCGCAGCAGGCGGCCAAAATGCTGGCCGACATGGGCTACAGCAATGTGTACAGCCTTGATGGCGGTACCATGGGCTGGATGAACGCGCGGCGCTGAGCCCACCGAGGCCGACGAATACTACCATCCGCCGCTGCTGCCATTCATGCGCCAGCACACAGCGCTTTTGCACGGATGGGCGACAGCAATTGAAACCAGTGACATATACCGATTCAGCAGGAGCTCGTCATGATATTCAGGATGTTGTACGATGAGAAGCTTGCGCAGGCAGCGTATGTGATCGGCTGCCAGCGGACAGGGGAGGCGTTGGTGATCGATCCGCAACGCGATGTGGACCGATACATCGAGGAGGTTGCGCGCCACGGCCTGCGCATAACCGCCATCGCCGAAACCCATATCCACGCGGATTTCCTTTCCGGCGCCCGCGAGCTGGCCGAACGCACCGGCGCGATGTTATACCTCTCCGATGAGGGCGGCCCCGATTGGCGCTACGGCTGGCTTGGCGGCAGGCGGGACGGTGGCGCCTATGCGCATCGATTGCTGCATGATGGCGACACCTTCACCGTGGGCAACATCCGTATCCAGGCGGTGCATACACCGGGCCACACGGCCGAGCACATGAGTTATACCGTAACCGATATCGGGGGTGGCAGCACCGAACCGATGGGCATCGTCACCGGCGACTTCCTGTTTGTAGGTGATGTTGGCCGGCCGGACCTGCTGGAGACGGCGGCCGGGATGGAAGGCGCCGCGCGCCCCGCGGCCCAGCAACTGTATGCCTCGTTGCGTACGCTGGGCGCCATGCCGGACTATCTCCAGATATGGCCGGGGCACGGCGCGGGTTCGGCCTGCGGCAAGGCCCTGGGCGCGGTGCCGCAAACCACCGTGGGATACGAGAAACGATTCAACCCGGCGCTGGCCCTGGCACAGCGTAACGAGGAGGAGTTCGTGACGGAAATCGTGGCGGGCCAGCCGGAGCCGCCCCCGTACTTCGCGCGCATGAAGCGCGAGAATCGCGACGGCCCCGCCGTGCTCGGCGGGCTGCCGAACCCACCGCACATTGCCGCGGCCACGCTTGCCGAACAGGCCGCGCGGGATACTGGAACCGTGGTGATCGACACACGCACGTGGGCGGCGTTCGCCGAGGGCCACGCGCATGGCGCGCTGCATGCGCCGCTGGACCGTACGTTCACAACCATCGTGGGCTCCTATGCCGAGCCAACGCAGCGCCTGCTGCTGGTTGTTGAGCGCGAGCAGGTTCGCGAGGCCGTGGCCGCGCTGGTGAGCATCGGGCTGGATAACGTGGATGGCTACGTTACGCCGTTGGAATACCAGGCAGTCGCCGTCGATGCCGAGAGCGTGCCGGAGATCGACGCCGAGGAGTTCGCGCAGGCTGCCGAGGCCGGCGCGCCGCTCGATGGGGCCATCGTGCTGGACGTGCGAAGCGCCACGGAGTACAACGCCGGGCATGTGCCGGGCGCCGCGAACATCGCGCACACACGCCTGGCACCGGAACTGAAGCGCGTGCCGGTGGGCCATACCGTGTATGTGCATTGCCAGGCGGGCGCTCGATCGGCGGCAGCGGTTGCCTTCCTGCGTCGCAACGGTGTTGATGCCGTGAACGTGCGTGGCGGTTTTGCCCGCATTGCCGAGCACCTTGTGCCGGGCGCCGGTCCGCTTGCCCAGATGCATGCGTACGCCGTGACAGCGTGAGAATTAAGGGGGGCGGGGGACCCCCCCTTTTGCCCGGGCGCCGCGCTCGGCGCCGCCACCACGCCAGCCGTTTTTGATCATCATCATGTGTCGGGCGCGTCCGCGCCCGGGAGCTACGCCCAAATGTCATTCGCGGGATTTCTTCTGGCCATCGCGATCGGTCTGTTGCTGGGATTGCTTGGCGGCGGCGGCAGCATCCTTGCGGTGCCGGTGTTTGTGTACGTTCTCGGCATCCCAACCAAGCTGGCAATCGCCGCAAGCCTGGGCGTGGTGGGCGCTGCAAGCCTGGCCGGCGCCATCCCCCAATACCGTGCCGGCAACGTGGACCTTCGCACGGCGTTCTGGTTTGCGCTTGGTTCGGCTGCCGGCGCGTTGGCCGGCGCGGGGCTTGGTGGCCTGGTTGATGGCAGCGTGCAACTGCTCACGTTTGGCGCGGTGATGCTGGTTGCCGCCGCCAGCATGCTGCGGCGGGGGCCTGCGATCGCTGCCGTTTCGGCCCGGCGCGGCACGGCGCGAGGCATCGCGCTTACGCTTGTGCTCGGCATCGGTGTGGGTGTGCTTACGGGTTTTGTGGGCGTGGGCGGTGGATTCCTGATTGTGCCGGCGCTGGTGTTGCTGGCCGGACTGCCGATGAAGCGCGCCGTGGGAACAAGCCTTGCTGTGATTGCGGCCAACTCGGCAGCCGGCTTCGCGGGCTATCTGCTTCAGCCGGCAATTCGCCAGCAGATGGCCGCGACAACCGTTGGCGCCTACCCGTTGCCGCTGTACCTGGCCTTGTTCACCGTGCTTGCCATCGCCGGCGGATTTCTTGGCGCCCGCCTTGGATACTGGCTGCGTCCGGAAACCCTGCGCCGCGCCTTCGCCGTTGCGCTGATCCTGATGGCCGTGTTCATGCTGGCGCGGAATGTGTAGCAGGGAAGTGCGAATTATGAAGTACGAATTATGAAGTACGAATTGTGCGTCTTGCTCTGAATGGGGTTGGCGGGGATGGTCGGGTTTGTTGGCTGCCTGGTTCCGAAGCGGGTAGATAACGCAATCAAAGCGGAGGCAAGTGGGGTGGAGTTGAAGCGGCGACGGCATGCCGAGAGCACCATTGCGGCCATGCATTGCGGCATAGGGGTATCGGCGTAAGCGGTGTGATGCGCCCGGTGTCGGCAGGGCGGAACGCTTGTGCGGCGCCGGGGATGGCCACCACAGGCGTGAGGCATTTTTTAGCACGAGCGAAGCCCGGGCTCGGGACGTATCGGTTTGCGATGTGATCGGAACGCCGGGCATTGGCGCATCATGCCCCCACATACTCCTCCACGCGCCGCCGCACACGTTCGCGCGCGCGATGCAGCCGGGATTTCACCGCCGCTATGCTGAGGCCCAGATCGCGCGCCACTTCCTCGTTGGATAGATGCTCCACATCGCGCAACACGAACACCGCGCGGAAATCCTCCGGCAGATCAGCAATGGCAGTGCCCAGCACGCCCCGCAACTCGTTGCTCAGCAGTTGCGCGTCGGCCGGTGATGCCGCGTCGGCAAGCGTTGCCTCGCCGCCGGGCTCGCCGGCCATTTCATCGAACGAAACCGATGCGCTGTCCAGCTTTCGCCGCCGCCGTTTCATCCGGCAGTTATTGACGATGATGCTGTACAGCCACGTGCTGAACTTCGAGGCGCCGCTGAACTGGTCCAGATTGCGGTACATGCTTACGAACGTGTCCTGCGCGTTCTCCTCGGCGATCGACCGATCGCGGCACACCTTCAGCGACGAACCGATGACAAACGGCTGAAGCTCCTTCACCAGCTTCGCGAAGGCGCGAGGGTCGTCGTTGCGGATCTGCTCAAGCAATTGCTCCACACGTGGATCGTTCTGTTGCGCTGTATTCTCCATTGCTGCCTGGCTGTCCTGGTTGGATGCACCACAAGCCCCATGCCCGCGCGCCATGCTGTGTATGGCCGGCGTGCCATGCAAATGTATGCCGTGTTTCCGGTTGCATGCATGACGCATGTCATGGAGACTTGCGTGTGTTTGGACCATTGCCCCGCGCATTCGGCGCGCGATATCCTCGATCTGCGCGGTGCCGGTGCCGGTGTTGGAAGTCCTGCCGATAACACCAGTGCCGTTCGCGGTGGAAGAGTCGATGGCGGCTGCCGGGCTGCCGGCGTTTGTGCGCGGACGATTGTATGTGATCCCCGGGTGGTAATTTTCGCGCGCCGGTGCAGCCGGCGAACGTATCCATCAACCTTACGCTGTCGATTTCATGACACACATCGGTCGGGATATCCCCTCACGGGTCCGTGTGCCACGCCAACGTGGCCTGGCCGCCATACTGCTGATAATTGCGTTGATAACACCGCGGCTGCTGTGCGCGGAAGTAGTGGAGAAATCGCCAACCGGCTTCCTGGTGCATCACAGCGTTACCGTGCGCGGCACAACGGCCGCCGCCTATACCGCCTTTGTGGAGCATGTGGGCCTGTGGTGGAGCCCTTCGCACACCTTTACCGGCGATGCCGCCAATCTCTATCTGGAACCCAGGGCCGGTGGTTGTTTCTGCGAGCGGCTGCCCAATGGCGGCTCGGCGCGGCATCTGGAAGTGCTGCTGGTTGCGCCCGGCGCTTTGATCCGCATGAGCGGCGGCCTTGGTCCGTTGCAGGGCCACGGTGTGGCCGGCAGCATGACCTGGGCGTTCACGCAGAAGGGTGATTCCACCGTGATCGACCAGGCCTACAGCGTTGGCGGCTATTTCAAGGGCGGGCTGGACAAGATCGCGCCGATTGCCGACAAGGTGCTGGATGAAATCCTTGCCAGCCTGGCCAGCTACATCAACACCGGTGTGCGGAAGCCGGAGTAGGCCGGGCCGAACGCGTGCGGCGCTGATATCCCTGTTCGAGACTGTGCGGGTCCCCGGGCAGGCTGCAAACGCCAACGGCCCCGATGCCATGCATCGGGGCCGTTGTTGTGCTTGATGGTCGCAATCGGTTGATGGCCTCAGCGGTCGATCACCACCACACGCGCCGTGCGCAGGCTTCCATTACAGGCGATCGCAACCGTGTACGTGCCCAGCGGCCAGCCAGCGGTTGGGATCGAGACCGCAGCCGTGCCCGCGGTGACCGGCGTATGATTGCGCTGAACCTCGCGGCCGAGCGCATCGGATACGGTGATCAGCGCCGTTGTATTCTCCGCCGAGCGAACCTCGATAGCCAGCGGCATGCCGCGCCGCACGGGATTTGGCCGCGCAAGCAGCTCGTTCTCCCCGGCGATGATGTCCGGCGAGGCATGCTCGGGCGCTACCGGCTTGAACGGCGTGTAGCACGTTATGTTGCCCGGCCATGACGGTGTCGAGACCGTTGTGCTTAACGTGACATTTGTCCAGACCTTCACCGGATTGACCGTGGGAGTTACGCATGTCGGAATCCATCCGGCCCCCACGTCCGACATCGTCTGCGTCGACGTGGAGCACGGCACGCCGAAGGCGTTGTCCGTCTTGACGACGTACTGATCGAGAATGTTGCCGGGTGTGATGAACGATCCGGTTGTGGTGATGCCCGTGAAGGCGAATCCCGGCGTGTTCGGTGCAAACTGCACCTCGGCAACCGACCGTGCCTCGTCGCTGCCGACGCCGCCATACTGGCCGCGTGGTCCTACAGGCGTCATGCTGCCTTGCGCGAACACCTGCAGGAACGGGTCGGTGCTTGGGAAGTACGCACCGAACGTCGTAACGCCACCCACAATCACATCGCCGGGTGTGCCAACCGCGGCGTTGGTGATCTCGCGCACGCAGAGCGCCTCGTCGCGTTCCGGTCCGTTATCGCCGTAGTAGGTGGATGCGCGCAATCCCGATCCGCTGCACGGATCGTCGTAGGCCTGCACCACGAACACTTCGTTCGCGGAGCTTGGCGCGGGGCGGCCCGCGGTAACACCGGCAATTGCAACCTCGCCGGGATAACCCCCGGTTCGCAATTCCTGCAACGAATATCCGATATCCTCGGCGCTGCTTCCGAACAGCGCCGCGCCCTGCGGCGCCGCGTTGATGAAGCCGTTCTTTCCGTCAACCCGCAGATACAGCACATCGGCGGGGATGCTGGTGGACGGATCGTCGCACGCGCCCACCGCGATAATTTCGCCGACGTTTCCCGATGCCGGCGCGATGCGCGCCTCGTCCACATCGAACAGCCGTGCGTACTGGCCTCCGGACGTTGCGGTGAAATCGTAGGTCTTGCCCCAGATCATCTTGCCGTTGGCATCCAGCCGCGCCAGCATTGCCTCCGACATTGCGCCGCCGGTAGCGTCGCGCGATCCGCACAGGATGATATCTCCCGCAAAGGTGGTTACGTTGTCACCGTTCTGTGCCACCACCACCCCGGTCCCTTCCGAGGCAACTTTCACCGTGGTCAATGTGGTGCACCATACAAGGTTCCCGGCCGCGTCGATCCGCATCGCGAATGCATGTGTTATGCCGCTGCCGGGGTCGGTTGTGGTGCCCACCACGGCCACCTCACCGTTCGGGTACTCGGCGATTGCATGCGCAACGCAGTTGCCAAATCCCGCCACATCGTAGACGGACTGCCACAGCAGCTTGCCGTCCGGATCGAACCGGCACACGTAGGCCAGCGGCGCGCCCGTCAGCGTGTTGGATTCGCCGGCGGTCAGGATGTCGCCGTTGGACGCCTCGATCACGGCGTTGCCGGTTTCGCCGTTACTGCCGCCGCCGCCAACCGAGCGCTGCCATCGCTGCGCCGCGAGCTGTGTTGCCGCGCAAAGAAGTAGAAGCAGTGCGGGCACCAGCGCACGCAGCATCCCCCGTGTTGAATGCATTGAACCACAATGAGTCCTCATGTTGTTCTCCAATACAGATTGAGTTTGAGATGGATGTGGGGGATAGGGTGATACACCGTTGTGTAGCGGTGTGGAAGCTACGCGAGCGATGCGGCCGGTGCAATGGCGAACGCGCACCGGGGGTCATGTGCAGTCGCCAGCCGGAGCGTTCGATCAGCGTGTTGCCGCGGGCGGGATACGCGAGGCGGCCCGGCGTTCGGCTCTTTGTGCCGGCTTCGTATATTAGCGCCCCGGCCAACCGATGCGCGGGCGATTCGGCCAACGAACGCCCCAGAAACCGGACGCGCCGCCGGGCCCTTAGCTCAACGGTTAGAGCAGTGGACTCATAATCCATTGGTTGGGGGTTCAAATCCCTCAGGGCCCACATTACAAAGCCGCTCCTTCGTTCGCCGAAGGTGCGGCTTGTTTTTACCCATAGGGTGACGCCTATGTTATTTGCGACAAACTTCCGCATAATGAAAGGCGTAGCGTCCTGGTAACAAGGTGTGCATCGACACCGCTACCATCCTTGCAACTGCGCGTCCTGTTTCGCTTATTGCGCCATGGATTACACTACTACTGCACGGTAGCTCCCACACAGGCAGCCGCATCGCACTGGCCGGGTGTGTGACCAACGTAGCAGCCCCACTCCGCATTCGAAAATCGCTGATGGCTGATCGACATATTTCCCCTCGTCCGTTCGCCGTTCGCCTGTTCCTTCCCGGCGGTGATCCCGACGGTTTGAAGACTGTGGAAAAATCCAATTGGACAGGTGCCGGGCTGGTGATTCCCCGGCCACTGTTCAGTGAAACCAGAAGCCGGCCGGAGTTGAAACGTACCGGGGTCTACGTGCTCTGGGGACCGGATGAAGCATCGCAATTGCCGCGTGTGTATGTAGGGGAGGGCGACCCGATAGGGCCACGGTTGGATCAACATGCCAGGAGCAAGGATTTCTGGACGCAGGCCATCGCGTTTACCAGCAAGGATCAGAATCTCAATAAGGCACACGTGCAGTATCTGGAATCGCGTCTGATCGAGTTGGCCCGAGCCGCCAAACGGTGTACGCTCGATAACGGAAATATTCCACAAGCGCCATCTCTTTCGGAGGCTGATAGCGCCGAAGCCGAGGGATTCCTCGCCGACATGCTGCTATGCCTGCCTGTGCTTGGATACAGTGTCTTCGAGTCCGCGCCGGCTCCCATCCGGACTGCAAAGCAATATTTGCTGAAGTCCAGGGTTGCCAAGGCCGTGGGGTTCGAGTCGACGACCGGGTTCGTTGTGCGGAAGGATTCGATCGCTGCCAAGGGTGAAGCCCCCTCGATCCACGTCTATCTCCAGGACATGCGAAGGGAGCTGATCGAGAAGGGTGTGCTTGTGGAAGAAGGTGGGGTATATCGTCTGACACAGGACTATGCCTTCAACTCCCCGTCGACAGCAGCCGGCGTGATGCTTGGCCGGTCTGCAAACGGGCGTGTGGAATGGAAGACAAGGGAAGGACGGACGTTGAAGGAAATTCAGGAGGAGGGGGAGAGATGAGGCGCAACGTAACGTAACGATGGTCACGTCACGTTGGGCTTCGGTCGGCTGAGATGCAACAGATGTGAAATTGACCGTCCACCCGGAGTTCTACTCCCGGGCTTGGCCTGGATGGGAAAGTGGTGTACCCTGGCCGTACCCGGGCCTCCGTGCATAGTGGAAGAAGCTGCAACGTGCCAGGCGCCTATGGCCATTACGCCGGGGGAGAGCCTCGCTGCTTCGTTATGTGGGCCGTGATCGATTGGATCACGCCGTTCGTTCCGGCGCCGTACCGCGACGTGTTGGCTGCCCGCGGATCGATCGGTTCGCGTTGCGGGAAGCGATGGGGCGTGCTCCCGGAGGTGTACGTCGGGCCTGCCGGAGCGCCGACAGTGAAAACGCCGGCGAACCGTGCGGCCAGCGGCGAACCGTGCGGCCAGCGGCGAACCGTGCGGCCAGCGGCGAACGATATGCCCCCCCCATCCTTGCATCCTGGCCCAACCTTTCGCTTATTGCGGCGGCCTGAATATGAGGCGTACGAGCTGTATATCCGGATATACAGCTGCGCGGCGCCCACGAAACGCCTCTGTGGAACGCCCCGTGCCGTGACAGCCCGACGATTGCGGCCGTGCCGTGTGATGCCTCGCGAAATCCGCTTGGTACCCCATACGTTATACTTCATAATTCATAGCTCACTATCCAGCGCCTGCCCATGCTCCCCGAACAGCGCGCGCGACAACTGATCGACCGGCAGCTGGAGGCCGCCGGATGGGCCGTGCAGGATTACCGCGCGCTGAATCTGGGCGCCGCCGAGGGGGTGGCCGTGCGGGAGTTCCCCACCGACGACGGCCCGGCCGACTACATGCTGTTCGTGGCCCGCAAGCCCGTGGGCGTGGTGGAGGCGAAGCCGGAGGGGACCACGCTCAGCGGCGTGGCCGAGCAGACCGCGCGCTACATCGCCTCCAGGCCGAAGAATGTGCCGGGGGGAACCGCGCCGCTGCGGTTTGCCTACGAGGCGTCCGGCGCGGAGACGCTGTTCCGCGACACGGCGGAGCCAAGCGCCCGCTCGCGGCGGGTGTTCGCGTTCCACACGCCGGCCACGCTGCGCGAGTGGGCCGCGCGCCCGGGGACGCTGCGCTCGCGGCTGCGCGCGATGCCCCCCGTGATAACGACCGGGCTGCGCGCGTGCCAGGCCGAGGCGATCGAGAATCTGGAGCGGTCGCTGGCCCACGCGCGCCCGCGCGCGCGGGTCTGGAGGCGACACGAAGCAGAACTGGCGATGCGGGATGACCCGAACGTGTGGGTTAAGGTGCCCAAGTGCGCGCTCATGCAGACACCAGAAAGGGTGTCGGTTCATTCAGACAGCAGGACGGTGGTCAC
>CBHYLN010000117.1:0-16782 GCA_966128725.1 uncultured bacterium
GTCCCCCCATCGGACTCTGTCGCGGCGTCCACCAATCATGAGGGCGATAGTTCCCGCGAATGATCAGTATATGCACGGGCGCTGCAATGGCGCCCGTGCATTCTCGCACCACGGCCAATTCATTTCCGCCACCAGTTACCTGCGCCCACCCACGAACTTCTTCCGTCGATTCCGGATGTAGTCCACGAACACCGTCTCGCCCAGATTGCTGAGCCCGGAGAAATATGCGCGACCGCTGTTGGCGCGTGTAAGCTCCTCCACGAAGTTCACCAGATACGGATCGTCGGTTACCATGAACGTGGTGATCGTGATTCCCTCGCGACGGCAGGCCACCGCTTCGTCCAACGTCTTGTTGACGATTTTCGGGTCCAGCCCGAACGAGTTCTTGTACAGGCGGCCGTTGCTCTCGAAGATGGCCGACGGCTTTCCGTCGGTGATCATGAAGATCTGCTTGTTGGCGCCGCCCTTGCGCTTCAGCAACTGGCGGGCAAGCTGCAGGCCGGCCCGCGTATTCGTATGGAACGGACCCACCGAAACGAACGGAAGCTCGTGTACGTTCACTTCGCGGGCCTCGTCGCCAAACAGAAGCACGTGCAGCCGGTCCTTCGGGTAACGGGTCATGATCAGCTCCGACAGGGCAAGCGCAACCTGTTTGGCGGGTGTTATGCGATCCTCGCCGTACAGGATCATCGAGTGCGAGATATCCAGCATCAGCACTGTGGCCACGTTTGTGGTGTGCTCGGTCTCATGCACGCGGATGTCATCTTCCTGGAGCGAAAAGTGCTCCAGATCGCTCTGGCGGCGCAGTGCGTTGGAGAGTGTGCTGGTTGCGTCGATGTTGGAGGATTGATCGCCGAACTCGTACTCACGCAGATCGCCGGTGCGTTCCACGCCCGAACCGGTGTGCGGAGTCTCGTGCTGCCCGGAGCCGGACTTCTTCAACGATGTGAATACCTCGCGCAGGGCGTCGTGGCGTATGCGCTGTGTCCCGCGCGGCGTAAGGCTCATGCCGCCATCACCATCACGATTCTCGCGAATCAGCCCGGCGCTCTTAAGCTGGTCGATAAACTCCTGCATGGTCATATCGCCCAGGATGCCGTAGCGCTCGTCCAGCCGGCTCATCCAGTCAAGCGCCTCGTCAACATCACCGCTGGTTTTCGTCAGCAGATAACTGAACAGTCGCGTCAACTGCTCCAGGCGCCCCTCGCGGGAGAGTGCGTCGTCGGTCCATTCGTGATAACGTATGATCATGGTTCGTGCGGGTTGTCCAAGCCAATCGGAATGCCACGCAAGATACGTGCCTGCGGCGTTGGTATTGTGTGTGGGTCAAGCCTGGGGCTCAGTTTGGAATGCTGTCTGGCCCGAATGTGTACGGGATGTGGGCAAACAACAATGCCGGGCTCCACATCGGAACCCGGCATTACATGTCCGGCAATAGATTCCCGAAACCAACCGACGTTCGGCTGCGCCCGCGCTTACTCGTGATAGATCATCAACGCATAATGCGCCGCGCTGTAGCCGTCGGCATACTTGTGTGCCTTGATCACGAACTTGTACAGGCTGGTCTCCTTGGGTTGGAGCGCCACGGCAGGGATCGCGTCATCGGTGTCGTCCTTCTTCACCTGCACCCACTCGCCGTCAACTTCCTTGAACACGTAGATATCAAGATCCTCCACGCGGTCGTCGGCGATGGCAATAGCCCCATAGGTCCAATCGCTGGAGAGATACCGCTGGGTTTCCTTCTCACCGGCAACGATGTCCATCTCGATTCGGACAACCTCGTAGTTCTTCTTCTCGAGCCGCTCAACCACCGCGTTGGCACGCTCGATGATCGAGCCCATCGACGTTCCGTCGTCGCGTTGCGCAAACGCCGTATGAGTCACGAGCAAGGCAAATGCAATACCGAACCAGATCGACTTCATGGAGAACTCCCTGTATTGATTCCGGTAACAACAGGCCATAAAGGCATCGCCGAAACTACACATTCTTTGGAAAGATCGTGCGTCTCGGCGGCCATTGTTCGCATGTGTTATTCGGACCGAGTCCGTGTCCTAACAGTATGTCAGCGTGATCTCGACGCAGCCGTTGACATCAAATCCAGCGTCAACCTTTATGCAGCAACCGTTCACTTGGCTGACCACCGGGTTGCCTGGCGTGGCGAACGTGATGCCTCCGTCGATGGTGGCGCCGATAAAGGCCGGGGCCGGCGGGCACGGGCTGGTTGTGATGAGCGGCTGGTTGGGGTATATGCCTGCCTCAAGCGGAATTGTGAACGAGCCAAACCCACCGTTCCACTTCGTGGTGACCGTAATCGGGAAACATGCATCCGGGATGCCGAGGGCGTTAATGCTCCAAGTGCAGCAGTTGAAGTTCTGTTGTGCCTTGGCGGTCTGGCTGATCCCGGCCAGCATGACAAGGGCGAAGAGAGCGGCGCATAGCGGTGCGATACGTATTCCCTGCTTCATTGTCGTATCTCCTGTTGAATGTTCGGGTACGATGCGAATGCCTGTGATTGAGCGGAAGGTTGTTGATGACGGTTGCTCACCACGGGCCGGGCGCTTGTACGGCAACCCGCTGCCAACACGCACAACATGCCTATAGCTCAAGCTCCGCACGAGTACATGATTGGGTACGGTGCACGAAAGGGTACCTGGCAAACATCACAGCCCGAACGGCGTCGTTCGGGCTGTGTACAGGCGAATCAATCGGGCGAGGCAGTCGCAATGGTATGCGATATCAGCAGGGCCTGATGTAGACGATGATGCATCCATTGGCGTCCACGCCGATGCGCACCCACAGGCAACAGCCATTCACCTGATACCGTGCCGGGAAGTTGAACCAGGCCAACGTGACGCCGGCGTCAAGCGATGCCCAGAAGAACTGTGCCGGTACGGGCGGGCATGGTGCCGCGCCAACAGGATATACGAATACGCCGTTGCCCGGCACCGGATCGGTCTGTGTGCCCGAGCTCCAGCGCGAGGTAAGACGCAGCGGGAAACAGGTTGCGCCAACACCGGCGACGTCGATGGTGTAACGGCAGCAGGCATTGGCAATGGGACCCTGTGCAGCCGCTTGATTCCCGATGAGGGCGAACGTGCCGATCAGGAGCGCGATCACCAGCAATGAGCGGAGAAAATGACGAGCCATGACAAACCTCCAAGTGGATTAGGTTGTATGCGGCGATGGGGGGAAGGCGCAGCGTTGTAGTGATGGTCAGTTGTCGAGCCCGCAACCCGGGCACACGATGCGTCCTCGCGAACGTTGGCGCTGGGCATGCGGATTGGTCGGTACTGGAACCACGATACCAACCTATCGCTCACACGGGTGGCGTACCAGTACATGTTTGTGCACCCGGGTTCGGCATCACCATCGGGCACATAAGCGTGACCATTGCTTGAGCGAGGAGGGTTGTTGCGGGCATAAACGAGAACATCCCGAGCGCGAATGGCTCGGGATGTTCAATTCTCGTAGCACCGTGTGTACACTCCATGTTGTCCCTGCATGGGGGCACGTCGGGGCCTACTGTGCTGTTAGCACGGGCGCATGTAGACGATGATGCAGCCAGCGGCATCAGTTGCGATGCGCAGCGTGAAGCAGCAACCGTTCACTTTGAAGTTGGCCGGGAAGTTCCACCACGCCGTTGTGACACCGCCATCGAGCGATGCCCACCCGAACTGCGCCGGAACCGGCGGGCACGGGTTGATATTGTAGGTGAAAACGCCGTTCCCAGGAACCACATCCGTCTGGAGGATTCCGGTCCAACGAGTCGTCAGTTTAACAGGGAAGCATGCCGGATTAAATCCAGCAGCGTCCACCGTGAATGTACAGCAGGCATTCGGAATCGGTGCCTGCGCCGAAGCCGTGCGGCTGAATACAGCAATCGCTGCAATCGCCACGGCCAATACGGCGAAGAACTTCGCGAAAGAACGCAACATGTCGGTACTCCCGATGTGTGAGTGTGTTGAAAGTGTCCCCTGCTGAAGGAAGCCATATGGCGTATGTGGCGGATGCGCGCGTGCTCCGCCATCAAACGATGTGATGGTTCAATCGTGCGTTACCACGTATGATCGATGGTTGCCGCAGGGGCTGGGTTGGGAGAGTGCGCCGCGGGCATCCACTGCCGCACGGCATACGCAAGCTAGTTGCCGCGCAATCGTGCGAACAGTACATGGTGATGTACCCCTCGCCGATTCTCTTCGCGGGCCGTGTTCGTGGAGCAATCGCAGGTGATCGAATCGGTGGCAATGGAGCACCAAACAGAACTCCCGGGCAGCGATCGCTGCTCGGGAGTGTCATCTTCGTCGGATGTTATGATGCGCAGTCTAGCAAGGGCGTAGATACACGATAATGCAGCCGGCGGCATCGGTGCCGATGCGCGCGGTAATGCAGCAACCGTTGACAAGGAAATTCATCGGGAAATTCCACCAGGCCATGGTGGCTCCGCCGTTAAGTGACGCCCAGCCGAATTGTGCCGGCGGCGGCGGGCACGGTGCAAACGTGATCGGCAGAACAAACACGCCGTTGCCGGCGATTGGATCGCTTTGGATTCCGCCGGTCCAACGCGTGGTAAGCTTCAGCGGGAAACACGTCGCGGCAATGCCGGCAACGTCCACCGTGAATGTGCAGCAGGCATTGGGGATCGGCGCTTGCGCGCGCGCGGTCTGGCCAATCACGGCCAACGTGGCTACCACAAGGGCAAACAATGCGAAGAACTTCGCGAAAGAACGTACCATAACAGTGCTCCGGGTGTGAGTGATGCTCTTCTGGCGCCCGCAACCGCGGCGCGTGAATGCGTCGAACGCGTGCCGTGACAGTTGCCTGCAAGGCCAACGGCCAAATCTCCCGTAGATACCACTCGTGCGAGCGGTGGCTGAGATGGGGTGCGAGCTGAAAGAGCGGCCCGATCAAGGATTTCCTGATCGAAACCGTGACAAAACTATCGCCATCACATCGCGCGTAACAGTACATGGTGATGGACCCCCCCAGTCCGCGAGGTAGGTAATAGGTAATCGGGGCTGCTGCGCGACAGTATTGCTCTCAACAAAAACGCCCCGACTCCTATATGGAATCGGGGCGTGCATTGATACGTCGTTCGGCCGTGGGTTGCCGGACCCAGCTCTCTACTTCGGGCTCTTCTTACGACCCTTTGGTGCTGGCTCGGCCCCTTCGTCGGCAGCGGCCTCGGCAATCGGCTCGTCCTCGACGGCCGGAGCTGCCTCGTCCACAACGGCCTCAGGCAGTGCCGGAGGTGCTTCGGCCGCGGCCAACACGGCATTGGGCTCGTGCGAGAACGTGAGCTCGGTGCCGCCTTCATTAAAGCCGATACGGACCAATCCGCCATCGCGGAAATCCCCGCGCAGCATCATCTCGGCCAGCTCGTCCTCAACGTACTTCTGAATCGTGCGGCGCAGCGGACGCGCGCCGTACTTCTCATCGTACCCCTTGTCCGAAAGGAAGTGACGGGCGTCATCGCTGATCACAAGCTTCAGGTTCAGGGCGTTCAGGCGGAGCAGGAGCTTCCGCATCTGGATATCGATGATCTGGAAGATGTCTTCCTTGGTCAGCGAACGGAAGACGATCATGTCGTCCACACGGTTCAGGAACTCGGGGTTGAACAGCCGCTTGACCGATTCCTCGATCTTCGACTTCATTTCCTTGTAGTGATCCTGATTCGAGTCGGTTGTGAAGCCCATCACGCCGCCGGCCTTGATATCGCGAATGCCGACGTTGGAGGTCATCACAATGATCGTGTTCTTGAAATCCACCCGGCGGCCAAGGCTATCGGTAAGGATACCGTCGTCGAGCACCTGCAGCAGGATGTTGAAGACGTCCGGATGTGCCTTTTCGATTTCATCCAGCAGCACAACCGAGTATGGCTTGCGGCGAACCTTCTCGGTAAGCTGCCCGCCTTCCTCGTAGCCCACGTATCCGGGAGGCGCGCCAACCAGGCGGCTTACGGTGAACTTCTCCATGTATTCCGACATGTCTATGCGCACCATGGCGTCCTCGGAGTCGAACAGGTACCGTGCCAGTGCCTTCACCATTTCGGTCTTGCCCACGCCTGTCGGGCCAAGGAAGATAAACGAACCAATCGGCCGGTTCGGATCCTTCAGACCCGCACGCGCGCGACGAATTGCACGCGAGAGCTGCTCGATGGCCTCGTCCTGGCCTACGATCTCCTTGCGCAACGTCTCGGCCATCTTCAGCAGCTTGGCCGATTCCTCTTCGGCGATCTTGGTTACCGGGATGCCCGTCATCATTCCCACAACCTCGGCCACCTTCTCCTCGGTTACATCCACCACGCGCTCGCTGGCGGTAAGCTCCCACTCTTCCTTGGCCGTCTCCAGATCGTTCTGATGTTTCTTCTCAAGGTCACGCAGGCGCGCGGCCTCCTCGAAGTTCTGATTCTTCACAACCTGGTTCTTCATCTGCTTCACCTCCTCGATCTTGGCCTCAAGATCGAGAATGTGCTTCGGCACCACGATGCTGGACAGATGCACCCGCGATCCAACCTCGTCGAGCACGTCGAGCGCCTTGTCCGGCAGGAATCGATCGGTGATGTAGCGTTCCGACATCAGCACGCATGCGCGGATCGCCTCGTCGGTATACCGCACGTTGTGATGCTCCTCGTACTTGCCCTTCACATTGCGCAGGATCTGGATCGTTTCGTCCACCGACGGTGGGTCCACCATGATCTTCTGGAATCTGCGGTCCAGCGCGCCATCCTTCTCGATGTACTGGCGATACTCGTCAAGCGTGGTTGCGCCGATGCACTGGATATCGCCGCGGGCCAACGCCGGCTTGAACATGTTCGACGCATCAAGCGAGCCAGAAGCGCCGCCAGCGCCAACGATCGTATGAAGCTCGTCGATGAACAGGATCACATCCTTGGCCTTTTCAAGCTCGTTCATCACGGCCTTCATGCGCTCCTCGAACTGGCCGCGGTACTTGGTGCCGGCCACCAGGGCCGCAAGGTCCAGCGTCACGATCCGCTTGTCATGCAACACGCGCGACACCTTGCGCTGCACAATGCGCAGAGCCAATCCCTCGGCAATCGCGGTCTTGCCCACGCCCGGCTCGCCGATGAGCACCGGGTTGTTCTTTTTGCGGCGCGAGAGAATCTGCGCCACGCGCTCAATCTCACGCTCACGCCCGATAACCGGGTCCAGCTTGTCCTCGTTTGCCAGCTTCGTAAGGTCACGCCCGAAGTTGTCCAGCACGGGCGTCTTCACGCGCTCCTGGCGCTCGCGGGTACGGGTCGCCGCGCCGCTTGTCGAGCCCGAACCGGAACCCGATGGCGACGTCGGCTTGCCCGAGTGGATGTTCTCCAGCTCGCCACGCACGGCGTCGTACGTTATGCCAAACTGCGACAGGATTTGCGCGGCGATGTTGTCGTCATCGCGCAGCAGCGACAGCAGCAGATGCTCGGTGCCGATCACGTCGTTCTTGTAGAGCTTGGCCTCCAGATACGTGATCTTCAGGACTTTCTCCGCCTGCTTGGTCAGGGGGATATTGCCGATGGTGAGCGTTCCGCCGGTGGCGCGTACGGTGTCCTCGATCGCTTTCTTGATCTTGAACAGATCGCCACCAAGGTTGCGAAGGATCTTCACTGCGATCCCCTCGCCCTCACGGATTATCCCCAGCAGCAGGTGCTCGGTGCCGATGTAATCGTGGCCCAGCCGGAGCGCCTCCTCACGGCTCAGCCGGATCACATCCTGCACGCGATTGGAAAAGTTGCCTTCCATCTGATTATTCCTTCGCCGCCGCGTGGCTCAGCATGTGGGCTGCGGGGCTAATGAGTGATTGCATACGTCAGGTATTCACGTCGGTTGGCCGCAGTGCCGATTCGTTTGCGTCGGCTGTCTGAAGACCTACCTATCAGTTACCGGCGGAGCGTTCAATGACAAAATGCGCTCCAACTCGATTTCGTTCCGCCGGTGCTGCCGCTGTCGGCATTTCACGATACGTCCGGCGTTGTCCGCCGGGGTTTGTGGGTGCCCTATGTTACGGGACACCGACAACATATACACGTGTTCCTATCATCGGTTTCACCGAAACTTGGCCATCAAATCGTTCATGCACATACTTGTTCCGTCTGCGGCCGGTGACAAGCCCGACCATCGATTGTTCGCGGCTACCGCACCACGACGAACGGACGTACCGTTCGATTGCCGTTGTTTTCGCCCACTACAAAAAAGACTCCGGTTTGTTCCAGCGTAACTCGCGCATCAAGGCCCTGTGTATCGAGATCGCGAACCGTGCGGCCAAGCGCATCGGCGATCCAGGCCCTGCCCGGGCGCGTGCTGAATCGTACGTTCACCGTGGCGTTTGCCGCCGCCGGATTGGGAAGCACTTCAACCACCAAGCCATGGCTTGCCGATGCGCCCGCGTCACGATCCTGTACTGATGACGAACCAACAAGCTCCGTAAGGTTTGCAACCATGATATCGCCATCATCGCGGCGCGTGTCGGTCCAAACGGCGTATACAGAACCATTGGGTGCGGCCACGCATTGAGCGCCAATGTTTGACTTCCGCGGCGTTCCGTCGGCAACCTGCATGCGTGGACCAAACGTCCGGCCACCGTCGGTGGAGATTGCGCAGAACGTTGAGGCCGGTGCCGTTGCTCCGGTCCACGTCGCGAACACACGGCCTGCGTTGTCGATCGTTACCGATGGGAAGTTGGCGTTGTCGGCCAACCGTGTCTCGGAGTCGAACGTACGGCCTCCGTCCAGCGATCGTGCCACAAAGACGGACCGTTGCCCGCCGTCCTCGCGTATCTCCATCCATGCAACAACCACGGTGTCGTTGCGGGCGGCACCAACCGGCCCGCTGCTGGGGCATGCAAACAGGAGCCACTCTCCTCTGCTGACACGCACGGCTTGCTGCCATGTCACGCCGGCATCGCTGGATCGCGCGAGAAATACGTCGCGATAGTTTGCCGAGTCAATACGATACGCCACGAATACGTTTTGTTCGCCGCTGGTAAAAACCCATGGGCGGCAGCAGTTGCAGGTGCCGATCGTTTCGGCCGGGATCGACGCGCTGTAAATGTCAGCGCGCCGTTGCGGCTGAAAACTGGCGCCGTTGTCGATGGAGCGTGCCACGAACAGTGGTGTGGCCAGTGGCTGGTTGGCTGCCGGGAACCCATGCCATGCGGCGTATACCGTGCCGTTGGCGCCCGCCGCGATCGACGGCTGATGTTGCGACTTCATCGAGTCGTTGTTGATCCGAGGGTCGCCAACCCATGTGGCGCCGCCGTTGGTTGATCGGCTTATGCAGATATCCACAACGCTCCATGCCGGTGTGCGGCGAATGTCGGCCCAATCGACAACTAGTGCCGACGAGGTCGCGGTAAGCGCCGGGCCCATCTCCATGCCGCCGGTTGGGCGCGCTGCCGTAGTGGTTAGGCGCATTTCCTGACTCCAGGTGGCGCCGCCATCGGTTGACCGCGACATATAGATCTGCGGGGATGATCCCCGGGCGTCGCTCCAGGTAACGATAAGCGTGCCCGAGGAATCCGCCGCGATCGACGGATTTTCCTGCAGCTTGCCGGCCGCATCGGTGTTGATGCGCAAGTTCTGTTGGGCGAAGATGGTGGACGCCATGAGAAACGCAGCAGTCACAACCAACGACGATGCAATATGACGTTTCATGCGACCCGACCCCGGTACGGTTGAAGAACGAACCAATCCTGGCTGTAATGCGGGTGCCACGCCGGGCAACGGACCATTGCATCGGCTGTGGATCGCGATGAATATAGTGCATCATGATGACCAATCCGCACTCACATGAAGTTTGAAATTCATGGCTCGATTGTGGTGTTGTGTGGATAATGCAACATTGCCGGGGCCGAAGTCAAGCCCCTTTGTTCGCGTGCGGGAGCGTGCGCGCCTTTGCCGGCAAACGATTCGATCCACACGGAGCGCATATCGCCTGTTTCCGTAACTTTGCGGACTTATCTGCATGGTTCGTTCAACACAAATGCCAGGAAGGGCAACGATGCTTCAGCTTGACTATACCGAGACTCACGAGATGATCCGCGACACCGCGCGTGAGTTCGCCCAGAACGAAGTAGCACCTACCGCAATCGAGCGGGACATCAAGGGCGAGTTCCCGGCCGATGCCGTGGCGAAGCTCGGAGAGCTTGGATTCTTGGGGATGATGGTGTCGCCGGAATGGGGTGGCGCCGGGCTGGATACGGTGAGTTATGTGATCGCGATGGAGGAAATCTCCAAGGTGGATGCCTCGGTGGGCGTCATCATGTCGGTGAACAACTCGCTGGTCTGTTGGGCGCTTGAACACTACGGTACCGACGAGCAGAAGGAGCGCTTCCTGCGCCCGCTCGCGACCGGTCAGTTTATCGGCGCGTATTGCCTTTCCGAACCGGAGGCCGGCTCCGATGCAACACAGCAGCGTACCACGGCTGTCCGTGATACCGATGGTTCCTGGATCCTGAACGGCACCAAGAACTGGATCACCAACGGCACAACCGCACAGGCCTACATTGTGTACGCCCAGACCGATAAGGAGAAAGGATACAAGGGGATCAGCGGTTTCATTGTCGAGAAGGGGATGCCCGGGTTCACGCATGGCGTGAAGGAAGACAAGCTTGGCATTCGTTCCAGCGACACCTGCTCGTTGCAGTTTCAGGACGTTCGCGTCCCTGCTGAGAACATGCTTGGGCCGGAGGGACGTGGCTTCAACATTGCGATGGAGACGCTGAACGGTGGCCGGATCGGCATCGCGGCGCAGGCGCTTGGCATTGCCCAGGGCGCATTCGAGGCCGCAACCGCCTACTCCAAGGAGCGTAAGGCCTTTGGTAAGCCGATCGCCGACCTGCAGGCCATCCAATTCAAGCTTGCCGACATGGCAACCAAGGTGAGCGCCGCGCGTGCGCTTGTGCTGAAGGCAGCTTCGCTGAAGGACAAGCACGAGCGTTTTGTGAAGGAGGCCGCGATGGCAAAGCTGTTTGCCTCCAAGACCGCCGTTGAGGTGGCGCTCGAAGCCGTGCAGGTGCATGGTGGCTACGGTTACGTGCGCGAGTACAAGGTGGAGCGCTACATGCGCGACGCGAAGATCACCGAGATCTACGAGGGAACGTCGGAGATTCAGCACATTGTTATTGCCCGCGAACTGATGCGCGAAAGCGCATAAGGCGCCACGGGCCGGCACCAGCCGGGCCGTCTGGTTCGGTAACGATGTCGGTAAGCCCCGATCAGTCGGGGCTTACCTGTTTGTAGACCAATGCCCGCCGGAACTTCATTGCCGGACGGCTCGACGCCTCATCCTTACGTAATGCTGGCAACGCTTTCATATCGCCCATTGCTCTTCGCGGCAACGGCCTTTGCCGTGGCCGTTCTGTTGCTGTGTGCCGTACCGAACCGGGCTGATGCGCAGCCAATCGGCCCCACGCAGCCGATCACCTTGCAGCACGCCGACAGTACACGGGGGTATCCCGATCCTGCGACCGGCGAAAATGTGATCGAGTTTCTGGGGCATGTGTCGTTTCTGCAGGGGGTGGTGCATATCGATGCCGATCGCGCGTTGTTGTACGAGGCCCGCAATAATGCTGTATTGACGGGCAATGTGCGGGTAACGCAGCCGGACCTTACGATGACCGCCCCGCGTGCCGAATACGACGGCAATACCCGGCAGGTAGCGGCACCGAACGGCGTGACGATTGTGGACAAGGGTGCCACGCTGCGCGCCGGCGCTGGCGACTACAACATGTATAACCGTCGCGCGCGATTTCGCAATGGCGTGACCTTGCAGGACGACAAGGGGACCCTTCGCGCGGCATCCGGTGAGTATTTCTCGCTCGAACGGCGCGCGGTGTTCGTTGGCGGCGCCAGGGCCGAGACCGATTCAGGTACGATCACCTCGCGCGAGCTGACGTATTGGCGCGATACCCGCGAGACCTATGCGGTTGGCGACGTGGTGGTGATATCGAAGCAGAATACCGGTCGGTTGACCGGCGACACGCTCCATCACTATCCGGATCGCGGTTATACCCTGGTGACCGGCCGGCCAAAGCTGGTGCAGGTGGATACCACCCGCACTGTGGATTCCGGTTCCGGCAAGCCGGTGACATCCGTCCGGCGCGACACCGTGATCATTGTGGCGCGCAGGATGGAGGCGATCCGTTCCGGGCGCCAGGAATACGTTGCTACCGACAGCGTGAAGCTTGTGCGTGGCGATCTGCAGGCCGTTGCCGGGAGGATGCGATTCCTTCCGGATGAGAACATCATTGCACTGGGGTCGCTGGGGCAAACCGTGCCTTCCGATACCAGCGCAGGAGATTCGGCGCACCATGTTGTTGCGCCGCGCGATACCGCGCGTCGTGATACTACCGTGTTGCCCAATACCGACTCTGCCGGGGCTTCGCCCGCGGTTACCGGTGCGCGCGCCTCCGACACAGCCGCTCGTACCACGCCTATCGTCTGGTACGACAAGTCGCAGCTGACCGGTGACACGATTACGATCGGCCTGGAACGCAAGAAGCTGCACTGGATAGATGTGGAGCGTCATGCATTTGCGATAACTCAGGGCAAGCGGTCCGACCGTTACGACCAACTGGCCGGTGGCCGGCTCTATTTCGATATCCAGCTCGATACGCTCCGTACGGTGCGATCGATGGGGCTGGCATCCAGCGTGCAATTTGTGTACGACAAGGAGCGTCCGGATGGTGTAAGCCGTGCGTCGGGCGATACGATCGTGATCGCATTCGATTCCGGCCAGGCCAGCACCGTGGAAATCCTTGGCCAGCGGACACGGGCGGAGATCGAATACTTTCCCGAGAAGATGGTGCGGGGCATGGAGCGGACATTTCGCCTGGAGGGCTTCCGCTGGTTTGGCCGTGACGGAACCCTGGCGGCCATCGACGCCTCGCTGCCCAAGGCGCCGAACGTCCCGGACGTGAAGCCCGCCGAATCGGCGCCAAGCCAGCCGCCGCGAGGCTCGATCCCACGGCGCCGACCGTGATCAGCTACCGCGCCTGTTGAAGCTGTATGCAGCGGGGATACCGTAGAATGTTAATCGATCGATTCGGGCACTGAACTATCAGATCACTCCAATACGATATCGCCGTCGGCGTTCCGCGTGTCCGCCTGCTGCCTGTGTGCGGCATGGTCGTGGTCATGATGTGCCTTGCGCTGGGGGCAGCCCTGGCGCAGCCTGCCGGCACGCCTCGCGGGGCTTCAGGTGGTGGTGATACCACAAAGGGTCCCACGCAGGGGCAGATCGTGTTGCCTTCGATGAACGACTCGCTGGTAGGGTATTTCAAGCTGCGCGAGAAGCTGCTGCGCGATAGTGCGGCTCTGCATGCGTATCTGGACAGCATCGCCAACACACCGATGGCGATCATGCAGCGCAATCTTGTGTTTTCCTACCGCGACTGGGCCGCCTCCGCTGCCGACATCGCCCGGCGCGACGAGGATATCAAACGTTCGCAGGGCTGGGACAAGGTGTTCCAGAATATCCCGCGCGTAACGCTCTCGGTTCCGTTACGCTCCATTGGGCAGGCGTTGGGGTTGGTGGAGGACGTTTCGCCTCGCATCAAGTACACCGTATTGCGCACCGAACGTGTTACCGTAAAGGTGTACGACATCTCCGCCAAGCTGGTGGTTGTTTTGCACGATGATGTGCAAGCGCCCGGGGAGTATCGCTTCGACTGGAACATGTGCGACTCAACCGGCGCTCGCGTGGAGTTGGGCAACTACGTCGCCGAGGTGATCATGGAGTCGAAGGAGCAGCGCCGCCTGTTGTTGCGCAAACGGATCGAAGTGCCATAAGCGCGCGGCCCGGCGACCACTGTGATAGTCCGCTGTCGCGCCAAAGCCATACTGCGCACCGATTGCATCCTTTCTCATATTCCCACCACGCGCTTCCCTATTTTAGGGCACATGCTTACAATCGGCACCATACAGATGGAGCGGCCATTGCTGCTGGCTCCGATGGAGGACGTTACCGATCCGCCATTTCGTCGTATCTGCAAACGGCTGGGCGCGGATATCGTGTACACGGAGTTCATCTCCAGCGAAGGGCTTATCCGCGATGCGCGGCGATCGAATCAGAAGCTCAAGCTTTACGACGACGAACGCCCCGTATCCATCCAGATTTTCGGCGGTAACGTTGATGTGATGGCCGAGGCCGCGCGTATTGCCGAGGCGGCCGGACCGGATTTTCTGGATATCAACTGCGGCTGCTGGGTGAAGAATGTGGTGGCGCGTAATGCCGGCGCGGGATTGCTGCGCGATCTGCCCGCAATGGAAAAGATCGCCCGCACCGTTGTTGATGCCGTATCGCTGCCGGTGACATTGAAGACGCGGCTAGGTTGGGATCGCAGTTCCATCAGGATTGTGGAAGTGGCCCAGATGGTGGAACAGGCCGGTATCAAGGCGCTGGCCATCCATTGCCGTACACGCGATCAGGGGCACGAGGGGGTGGCATCGTGGGAATATGTGGAGCAGGTGAAACGCGCCGTGCAGATTCCCGTGATTCTCAACGGCGACGTAAAGACTCCCGACGATGTACGCCGTGCCTTCGAAACAGGCGCTGATGCCGTAATGATTGGCCGTGCCGCGATCGCCAATCCGTGGCTGTTTGGTGATGCAAAAACCTACATGGCCACCGGCGAACTTCCGGCGCCCCGCTCATTCAAGGAGCGGATCGACGTTGCGCTGCATCATCTGGAGATGTCGATCGATTACAAGGGTGACCGCTACGGCATCATGGAGTTCCGAAAGTACTGGGGGGGCTATCTGCACGCGTTGCCGCTGGCCTCGGCCGTGCGCAAGGAACTGGTTGTGATGAACGATCTCGAGGACATCTACGCGCGCGTGGAGCGTTATCGCGAGGAGGTGGACGAGTTCAACCGCCAGCGCGAGGATTGGCAGGCCCAGGCATCGGTTGCGGTCGATACGCAGTAGGCAGGGCCACCCGGTTATCTGATATCGGGAGAATACATCGGTTCGCGGCATACGTGACGTTTCGGGGCGGTTGAGGTTCAGATGGCAGGAGCACGCCGGTTGATCCGGAGATGGCGTGCCGATAACGCCCCGATGCATCCGATGAATACTACTGTCATACCGTCGTACGACCTCTATCGTGGCGATACGCTGGCGGTGCCGTTTCGTTTTCTACGGCTCGATGTGGCCAACGAAAGCGGCGGTGGCTACAACGCGTCCGAACCACACCGCCATAACTATCACGAGGTGTTCTATTTCGAGCGCGGCGGTGGTTGGCACGACATCGACTTCCGGCGTTTTCCAATCGAGGATGGTTCGATCCACTTCGTCAACCCCGGACAGGTTCATCTGATTCGCAGGGCGCCGGAGTCGCATGGGTTGATCGTGATGTTCACCAGTGATTTCTTTCTGGGCGAGCTTCACGAGCGCGATCTGTATTCGGCGATGTGGTTCCTTACCTACGGTGCCAACAGGCCGATTCTACGTTCGAGTACCGGCGAAGGGGAGGCGGTTGCCGAGGCGATGCACATGTTGCAGCGTGAGTACGAAAGCAACGCAAACCATCGCGAGCATCTGTTGCACTCGTATGTGAATATCATGCTCGTGCATGCGCTGCGGCATTTTGAACAGACCGAATCGGCGCCGGTGCAGGGCGATACGGCGCACTCGTTGGTGTATCGATTGCGGCGTATGGTGGAGGAACATTTCACCTCGGTGCATGCTCCGCGTGAGTATGCCGAGATGCTCTACGTCTCGCAGAACCACCTCAACAATACCGTCCGCCGTCTGCTTGGCAAAACCATCGGCGACCTGATTCAGGAGCGCATCGTGCTTGAGGCGCGCAGGTTGCTGTTTCACACGGATCTGAGTGTGAAGGAGATCGCCTACCAACTCAATTACGACGACCCGTCGTACTTCACGCGATTCTTCCGCAAACATGTCGGGCTTTCGCCGTTGGAGTTTCGCGAGGCGGCCAGCAAAACACACCTGTGATGTCACCCTTTGTCCTAGGCCGGGTTGGCGCGCCGCGGGTATTTTGGCTTGGTACAACAACGCGCCGGACTACACGATGAACAAAAGACATTCGCATATCAACATCCGCACGGCAAATGGCATCGGTCGACGCGAGTTTATTCGCGGCTCGGCGATCGCCTCGGCAGGATTACTGCTGGCCCCGTTCGCGGCAATGGCCGGCAACGGAGGCACGGCTGAGTGTGCCCCAACAACGGCCGACATCGAAGGGCCGTACTACCTGGCAAACTCGCCGATGCGCGCAACGCTTGCGCAGCCGGACGAACCGGGAACACGGCTGGTGATTGCCGGCACCGTGTACTACAACGATTGCACAACGCCGGTTGTCGGGGCGATTGTGGATGTGTGGGCGGCGAACGATGCCGGCTGCTACAACAATAACAACGAGTGTTCGCCGCATGGCGATGATCGTTATAATCTGCGGGGTCGGATGCTGACCGATGCGGCTGGAGTGTATTCATACAGCACGGTGAAGCCAGGGCGCTACCTCAATGGCAACACGTACCGGCCGTCGCATATCCACTACAAGATCAGCAGTCCGGGCGGCCCGCTTGTTACCACTCAGCTCTACTTCGCCGGCGATCCGTACATCCCGTCCGATGCATGGGCGTCCGATCCAGCCGCCACCGGGCGCATCATCGAACTGACGCGGTCCGGGCTGGGGCTCGGTGGCATTTTCGACATCGTGCTGAACATACCACCGCATCAGTCGGCCGTGCCGATCGACAAATCCGCGCCGCGTGGCAGCCATTTCGTTTCGGTTGTGCCAAACCCGGCCGTGG
>CBHYLN010000118.1:0-16754 GCA_966128725.1 uncultured bacterium
CATGTGAAGGCCGATCGGTGCGCGAAACGCTGACCGATCATCGTGGCGGGGTGGTGCCCCCCCCCCCAAAACCCGCAAATGCACAAAAACCCGACCGGGGCCGCATCGCGTACGCGAGGCGCCACCGTTCGTTTATACATCGTTGTCAGTTCGGGCTAACCGTCGCAGCTCCTGGTAACCGACACCGAGATGCGGCGGTTCTGCTTGCGCAGCGCCTCCAGATCCTCGGCCTTCATTGCCTTGGCGGCCTTGCCGGTCGGCTCGGGCACCTTCGGACGCGATGAGCCGTAACCGATTGCGCCAACCACCTTCGATGGGTTCACGCCCTGCTGGTACAGCCATTCACGCACCTTCTTGGCACGCAGATCCGACAATTCCTGATTGCGCTTCGGGTTGCCCTCGGCCGATGCGTGGCCTTCGAGCGACACCTGGATGCCGTCGCACTGATTGACGTACTGAAGCAGCTTGTTCAGGTTCTCGGCCGTCTGCGGCACCTCGAAGTTGAACTGATCCGTGTTGACGATGAAGAGGATTTCCGGGAAGTCCACCTTGGTGCCCTTCTTCGGAGCCTCGGGGCAGCCGTTGCGCGGGCCTTCCTGGGCCTTGCCACGGATCAGCGGGCATGCGTCCACATCATCGCGAACGCCGTCGCCGTCGGTGTCGGGCTTCAACGGATCGGTCTTCGTACGGTTAACCTCGTCGCCGTCGGCAAGCGAATCGCCGTCGGTATCCTTCACCAGCGGATTGGTGCGGTACGTGGAAAGCTCCTCGTTATCCGCCAGGCCGTCGCTGTCGGTATCCTTCGCCAGCGGATTGGTCTTGTGCTTGGTCACCTCGTCACCGTCGGTAAGCGTGTCGCCGTCGGTGTCGCGGTTGGTCGGGCTCGTCTTGTACTTGTTGACCTCGTCGCCGTCGGTAAGGCCATCGCCGTCGGTGTCCTTGTTGGTCGGGAGGGTCTTGTGTGTCATCACCTCGTCGCCGTCGTTCAATCCGTCACCGTCCGTGTCGGCAACCAGCGGGTCGGTCTTGTGCGTGACAACCTCGGCGCCGTCCTTCAGGCCATCGCCGTCGGTATCCGGGTTCACCGGCTTGGTCTTGTACTTCAACACCTCGTCGCCGTCGGTAAGGCCATCGCCGTCGGTGTCCTTCTCCAGCGGGTTGGTTGTGTACGTGCGCACTTCCTCGCCATCGCGCAGCCCGTCGCCGTCGGTATCCGGATTGTCCGGATCGGTGCCCAGGCGAGCCTCCTCCTTGTTGGTAAGGCCGTCGCCATCGCGATCGGTGGAGCCGAAGTAGTAGTTGACGCCGATGCCGGCGGTGATCAGGCCGTCTGTCGGGCTGGTGACGTTGCCCTGGCGATCCACCGAGAAGTCGTCGAGCGAATCGACGAACGTGAAGTGGTACGTGCCGGTGACATCGATTGCCCAGTTCTCGTCGATGAAGGCCTCAAGGCCTGCACCGAACGGGATACCGAAACCGTTCGCCTTGTATCGGTCGGCGGCGGCGTTCGGAAGCAGCACTCCACTCTTCGTGGTTGCCTTCCATGTCAGATACTCCACGCCGAGATGGAGATACGGGTTCGCGCCGCCATCCGGCACGATGTTTAGCTTGAAATCGAACGAGATGCTGCCAACGCTGCTCTTGTTCTGATCCTCGATCTGAATGTTGGTCAGCGGACGATTGCCGGGATTGCCCGGATCGAATACGGCGTTCGGGTCCGGATAAAATCCGCCGATCGGCTGACGACCGAAGTAATCATCATAGCGGCTGATCTTGTCGGCCGTGATGTCGTACTTGATCGGCAGCAGATTGTAGCCGGCGCGAAGCGTGAGGAACTTCGCGAGATTGAAAAGGATGTTCACCTTGCCGCCAAACGAGACATTGTTGTCCTTCATCTCGCCCAGGTACTTGATACCGTGCGCCCCAACGCCGATACCAACATGACCTTGCTCGATCTGCGCCAACGTTGTTTGCGACATCGCAACAAGAGCGGCGAGCGCCAGACCGAATTTCGGTACGAGGCCAATGCGTTTCGTCGTGATTCTCATGATGCAGTCCGTGGATGTTTTGAACGGGTGCCCGATTGGTCAACAACATCAATACGATGTATCAATACGATGCTGCCCAGTGGCATTAACGTGTACCCATTCGAGTGACTGAATGCGTGATTGCTATGTATTGTACTGTGATTACGAATAATTGCCGATAAAGCAGGGGAGAACGACTCGGTTGTCGTACGGAGCTATATACGATTGGGGGTGAATGTGGATCCCGGCCGATCCAACACTCAATGTATGCTCGCATGCGACCTGTTCGCTGAGCAGCTGTACTGAGGGAAGCGTAAGCTACAGCAATCAGGGCAACGTAAGACGTCAAAAGGTGTGACGTGCCGCGCCGTGTTTCCCGCGTTTCAATGTGCTGGGCAGGGCGCCGTTCTATGAAGCGTAACGGGGGGAGTGGGGCGTCGGTTAGTGATATCGTATAAGTGAAAATGTATCTATCGGTTCGCGATAAATATTCCGGATTTGTTCAGGTATCGCGGAACGAGTTTTGGGGCAATGCGCAAAGAAAACGGGGAGTAGCGATACCCCCCGTTTCCGAACATGAGCCGTTTATGAATTCGATCTCTACAACAACCGATTACGATACGATGCCACCGCCTTGCCGATTGCCATTGAGAGATGGTTTCACGGGCAGGTGCAGGGGCCGGCGGTTGGTGTGGCCGTAACGGTGCAGGTCACGAAATCGTAGCATATGTCGGCGCAGCAGCCGTTGGCGAGCGGAACATTGAACAGGCAGCCCGTGCCAGGTGGTATTGGCATCAACTGGCCGCAGATCCGGACCGACGGTGTACCGGGAAACCCAGGCGCCGGGATCGAGCCGGAACTTCCGCCGGCCACCGTTACACATTGCTGATTGCCACCACCATTTGCCACGCATACGGTGATCGAACACGCTGTACGATTGTTCACGGTTACCACATTGCACTGCGCTGCCGCAGGAGCGCATGGCAATACCAGAAACACGATTGCCGCGATTACCACTGGCAGCGTTGCGGAGATATGTGTGCGAATTCCGGTGATCATGAATACCTCCCCGAGTTTGTAGGATGTGCTGTTGTTACGTGTGTGCCCACTGTAATAGAGGTTCACACCGGGCGGTATTGGACATCCGTGTTGTGGTGGCTGCGCCCCCCACGATATCGGGGGCGGTAAGGGAATCGCGAGCGTGCGGCCGCTTGGTGTGCCGCGGTGTACGAGCCCAGACGAACGCCTGCCGCTCGTTGCCGATTACTCCGGAAACAATCGAGCGTGCATCGCAACCAGGGCCGCCGTTGCATGTGATTCCGGCACGCCGATCAGCAAAAGGTGGTCGCTTGTGCCGATGCTGGTAAACACCAGGGGGATCCCTTCCAGTGCGGCGATGGCGCTGGCAATCTCGGTTGCCGCCGATTGAAGTTCGCTGCCGGTAAGGCCCAGGATGGCCAGGCCGTGCTCGGCCGCTACCGTGCATTCTGCCTCCAGCGCCGCCATCAGCAGATCGTCCAGTTCGGATGCGCGAACGGCTGCCAGGGCACGCGTTTCCGCGAACAGCGCGCAGTGCAGTGTGATTTCATGCGCGGCAAAGGAAGCAATCGCGCGTTGTACGGGCGCCGGGCCCTGGCGTGCATCGCGGGGGGAAAGGCGAAGCAGCGTCATGCCGCGTTGCACGGTGATCGAGTGGACCCCGGGCGATACCGGGGTGCCGTCGGGCACGATGCGCGTGCCGGCGTCGGCAGGCTGCATCGAGTTCTTGATCACCACCGGGATATTCCGTTCCACGGCCGGAAGAATCGTATCCGGATGGATTACCTTCGCGCCGAAGTAGGCCAGCTCGCGCGCCTCGGTGAACGTAACAGTCGGCACAACGTGCGCCGATGGCACGCTGCGCGGGTCGGCCGTAAGGATTCCGCTTACGTCGGTCCAGATCTGGATCTCCCGCGCGCCCAGTGCCGCGCCCACCAATGCGCCCGTGTGATCCGAGCCGCCACGCCCGATCGTTGTTGTGATGCCGGCCGGCGTGGAGCCAATGAACCCCTGAGCCACCACAACCTCACACCCGTCGAACAACGGTCGCAGGTGCAGGCCTGCCGCCATGTCGATCGCCTCCAGGTTGGGCCGGGCCTCGGTGAACGTATCGTCGGTGATGATGAACGATCGGCTGTCCGCCAATGCGGCACGCCATCCGGCCGCGCGGAATGCCTCGGCCAGCAGTATCGACGATAACCGCTCGCCGTACGAGGCAAACGCGTCGGTGGTGCGCGCGCTCAGTTCACCCAGCATCACCACACCGTGCACCAGTTGTTCGATCTCGTCCAGCAGTGCGTTCAGCGCCTCGCGGCTGGCGTCATCGTGTGGGGCAAGTTCCTGATGGATCGCCGCGTGCCGCGCGCGGAGCTCCGCCACGGCTGCCAGCGCGTCGTCAAGGCGTGCCTCGCCGGCTGCGCGCGCGCATGCAAGCAGCAGGTCCGTAACGCCGGAACATGCCGACGTAACCACCACCGGGCAGCGGCCGCGTTCGGCCTCGGTGATTGCAACCACGCGGCGCATTGCATCGGCATTACGTACCGATGTTCCGCCAAACTTCAGCACAACCGTTTCGACCCGGGGGGCGGCTTCGATCATCACAACGCCTGCCCCTCCGAGCCCTCGGCGGCTTCCGATTCGGATTCGCGCTGTGGAAGCGTAAGGATACCCTCGGCAATAAGCCACGCCACCATCGCCTTCACATCCTGCAACGGCTGCCGGTACAGATACGCAAAGCGCCATTGGTCGATCGGGGCACGCCATACCTCCACCACGAACGCCTGATCCATCGAGAGCTTGCCTTCGTTCTTCACAATCGAGATCGCCGCATCCAGGTACGGCGATCCGTCCTCGGCGGTAATGTTCTCGGCCGTGAAATACACGTTCTGCTCGTTCACCAGATCGCAGATCAGGAACCCGCGGCGGTTGGGCAGAAGTTCCGGCAGGAAGGCCAGGCTTACACGATACGGCGTTTCGTCGCCGGCCCACAGGTCGTTCCACACCGGTTCGTCGTGCTCGCGGAGCCAGTCGAAGAATGCGCGTTCGCGCGTTGGCAGCATGATCAGCGCCGTGGATCCGTACAGGGCTACAAGTTCCTCGGCCTGCTCGCGCGAAAGGTCCATCATCTCGGCCTCGGTGATCTGCACCGCGGCGATGCCTTCGCCAACCGGGCGCAGGCGTTGTACCAGCTCGTGGAATTGTTCGTTGGTCATTGTAAGGGTCTGCAATTTCTAGCGGGGCGCGAACGGCGGGCGGCCGGGCGTGAATCTTCTTGGCCGTTCCAGCGTTTGGGTAACAACGCTGGAATATAATGGCCGGCGGCGCCGAATATAGTGATAGTGCGCTACAAGCATCGGCCAACCCTGTTCGTCATCAGCAGCGGCCGGCGCATCGCGCGCGTCTGGCTCCCACGCAATCCCGATTCCTGACCCATGAAACGTGTACGGCCCTACTTCCTGATTCTGATGCTTGTGGTTGCTGGCACCGCCAGCGCGCAATCCGATGCCGTGGAGCGCAATGTGATGCAGGGGCTCGATCAGATGTTCTCCACCCGGTTCGACGAGGCGGCCGCCTCGTTCGATCGGGCAATCGCGGCCGATCGAAACGATCCGCGCGGATACTTCTATCGGGCCAACGTTCATCTCTGGAGCTACATCTTCGACAAACGCCAGGAGCAACTGGACCGGTTCTTCACGATGAACGATCGGGCAATCGCCGCCGCGGAGAACCGTATCAGCGCCAACAGCGCCGACTCGCGCGCGCGGCTGTTCCTTGGCATGGCCTACGGTTACAAAACCATCGCCAATGCCCGCGCCGAAAACTTCATGGCCGCCGCGCTTGCCGCCCGCGCCTGCTACGACAAGCTCGACGCTCTTGTCAGGGCCGACCCCAAGGCCTACGACGCCTATCTGGGGCTTGGGCTGTTCCACTTTCTGTTCGGTTCGGTCCCCAAGGCCGGGCAGTTGCTGGCCGGGCTCAATGGCATCAAGGGCGATGCCAAGCTGGGCATGCGCGAGATCGAAACCGTGGCCGCTCGCGGCACTTACTTCAAAAGCGATGCCCAGTTGATCCTCTCGCTTCTGCAGATCTACTATCTGAACGATCTCGCCAAAGGCACCGGTATGCTGGAGTCGCTGTCGCGGAGATACCCGCGCAATGTGGCTATCGCCTACGCCATCGGCTCGGCGTATCAGGCCCAGAGCCAGCCGGACCGTGCGCTTCCGTACTTCGAGCGCGTGATACAGGCCGGGAGCAACGATTTCAAGGCCATCACCGAGCTAAGCCTTGTGCGGTGTGCGGCGGCGCATCTTTCGCGAAACGATCCCGCCCGGGCCAAGCCGTTCCTTCAGCGATTCCTGAAAAACTCCAGCGAGAAGACATTCCGGGCGTATGCCTGGTATCTGCTGGGCACCGCATTCGAGCTGGAAGGCAGCAGGGACAATGCCGTGAAAGCCTACAACTATGCCGCAGGCAGCCCTGCCGTTTCGCCGGAGGATCGCATGGGCCGCCGCCGCGGGGCGCTGCTTGCCAAGGCGCCGATGTCCGATGTGGACCTGGCCATCCTCCGCGCCCTTAACGCCAACTCCGCCTCGCGGTTCGATCAGGCGCTTTCCGGCATCACGCCGATTGTGGCCCGTCGTGATCTTTCGCCCGCGCAACGCGCGCAGGCGTATTACGCCCTTGGCCAGGCCTATCAGGGTAAGCTGGACTACGCGCGCGCCGTGGATGCCTATCGTGTTGCCACGTCGGCCGGCCGCCACGGCGAAACCTGGGTTGCGCCGTTCGGATTCCTGCACATGTCCGAATGTTATCTGAAGCTGGGCGACAAGGAGAAGTGGCGTGCAAGCGTCGACCGCGCGCGAACGTTCTCCGGATACGACAACGAACCACTGGTACGATTCCAGATCGAGCGCGACGTAACCCTGATTGACTGAGTAGCCACGCGGTACCCGCGTGGCTACGCGGCATCTGTGCGGTACCCGCGTGGCTACGCGTGGCGTCCTGGCAACATCCGAGCAACCGAACCGGTTGGCCAGAGATCGCGGCTGTGTAGGTTTGTACGCAGCCGCGATTGTGGTTTCGCGGTTACCCCCGCATCGTTTCCGGTGCGGGGGTTTTCCTCCATCCGAACCGAACAGCCATGCTCATGCGTGTTTTGATTGCACTTGCCGCCACGGCCGCGCTCTGTACATCACTGTTCCCGGGCATCGTCGTGGCCGAGGTTGTGGAATCCACAACCTCGGGGTTTCTGGTACGGAACGTTGTGGTTGTCCATGCCTCGCCTGATTCCGCCTATCGTGCCCTCGTTGGTCGTGTTGGTGACTGGTGGAGTCCGGCTCACACGTTCTCGGGCAATGCCCATAACCTTGCGATCGACGCGCGGCCCGGCGGCTGCTTCTGCGAACAACTGCCCAACGGAGGCGTGCGCCATCTGGAAGTAGTGTATGCCGATCCCGGCCGTGTGCTTCGTCTGGTTGGTGGCCTTGGCCCACTGCAGGCCTGCGGGGTGGCCGGCAGCATGAGCTTCGCGTTCGCGCCCAGGGGTGATTCCACCGCAATCGAGATGAGCTACTCCGTGGGCGGTTACTGCCGGCCCTCGGTGCAGGCGCTGGCCTCGCCGGTGGATGGTGTGTTGCGCGAACAACTGGAGCGGTTGAAAAACCTGATCGAAACCGGCAATCCGGTTGCGAGGTAGCGTGCCTGTATGTTCCTGCGCGCCACGCCGAATGTGGGCGTTGGTGCGCCCAGGGTTCAGGAGTCCCGCGCACCATCCAACGGACTGCGCAGGCGACGACGGCTTGCCGCCAGCACGCTGGTGTAGATCATCGTACTGCGGGCGTCGCTGTGGCCAAGCAATTCCTGAACCGCGCTGATGGTGAACCCGTCCTCAAGCATGTGCGCGGCAAAACTGTGGCGCAGTGTTCGTGGGCTGGCGTGTTTGTCGGTATCGAGCGGAACGGCGGCACGCTGAATGGCACGTTGCAGAACCGACTCGTGTACGTGATGGCGGGTCATGGTGGCGCTGCCGGTTGCACGAACGCGGCGCGATGCGGGGAAAACGTATTGCCAACGCCAGGCGCGGGCGGTGTTGGCGGCGCTGGCGGCCAGGTTGATCGGCAGATCCACCGCGCCGTACCCTTCGTCGATGTCGGCCCGGTGCAGCTCGCGAACCGTTGCCAGATGCTCGCGCAGCGGTCCGGCCAGCGATGCCGGCAGCACCGTTCGGCGCTCGGTTCCGTCCTTCACATTTCGCACCACGATCTCACCGCTCTCGAAGTCCAGATCCCGCACTCGTAGTGCAACACATTCGGCCAGGCGCAGCCCGGATCCGTAGATAAGCCCGGCCATAAGCCGCAACTGCCCCTGCAGGCCGTTGATGATGGCGCGCGCCTCGGCGCGGGTGAACACTTCCGGCAGGCCTCGCTCCTGGTGCGCGCGCTTCACGTTTTCGATTGCCGCCATCGGCCGTTCCAGCACCCTGCGATACAGGAATCGAACCGCGTTCAGGGCAAGATTGCGCGTGGCGGGCGAGGCGCCGTGGCGGCGCTCCAGGCTTTGCACAAACGATCGTACATGATCGGCGCCCAGCGTTTCCGGCGCGTTGTAGTCGTGGTGTTGAACAAATCGGCCAATCCAATACAGGTAGGCCTCCTCGGTGCGCGGGCTCATGCCGCGCTCGTGCATGGTGGCGCGAACACGCGCCAGGATCTGATCCAGCTTCATGGTGTGTGGTGGTTCTCTGCGTTTCGAAGATGTGTTTTGCGATGGCGGTGTTGCGCCCGCGTTCTGCCACGCGTCGACGTTTTCCGGTGGTGCTCGGGATGGTGTGGAACCTCGTCGCCATTCCCGTGCCGCATTCAAGCGAACGCGGCTTCGGTACGGCGAATGCAACGGACGATATCGCGCGGTTGATGGCGATGTCGCGGCGGCCGAACAGTGTAATTGGAAAGCGCTGTGCGTTGTGGCAAGCGGCTGCAATCTATTGCGCGAAATGCCCGCGCGCAAGGGGGAGGGGGACCTGAACGAGAAAAGATCGAAGAATTGTTTGATGCGATGCGGATGCCCGCGGCCTAACCGACAAAGTACACGGATTAGGCCGCGAGCGCTGGCTTCGGCATCCGTGCGGAACTACATTGGCGTATCGGCAGCGACGTGCCGAATGATGTCCGTTATCACCAACATGCGGCCGGCGCGCCCGATCACCACCAATACGCAGCACCACCATGCGCACGTATGCCGACAATCAGGACAATGCCGACTGGCAGGCACCAACAAACCGCGGCCAGCAGGAACGCCAGGGGCTGTGGCCGAATCCGAACATGCAGACCAATGCGTGGGGCCAGCGTGGCTCGGGAACGCCCGGCTTTGGAGCAGCCGGCAGCGGTGGCCCATGGTTGAGCCCGCCCGCCGGCAACACAAACATGGCGCGCGGGCACGGTATGTCGGTTCCCGTTCCCGCGCTGGCATCGGCGCGTACTTCCCCATCGCAAACCATGGGATTGGAGAACTCGCCACTGAGGGAACATGGCAATAACAATCCTGCGAATGCCGATGCAAAGTCCGCGATTCCGTCATCTGAAAAGATGAACGATCGCAGTGACGGCGACCCCAACGCCGATGCGGATTCACCCGAACCCGCCGGAGTGCGTTTGCCGTTCAGGGTTACCATAACAGGCCCGTTAAGTGCCGAGGAGTTGCTGCGGGAAGTTGTGCGGCAGTTCTACGGCGTTGCCAAGTATGAGGATGTGCCAGTTGCTCTTCGCTCCGGATGGCGATGGGTGCATCCGGAAAAGCCTCCCGTGGTTTCCCAGTCCGATCTGGCGGCCGGTTACAAATATGTCTGGGTGAACGATATCAACATTGCCCCGGCAACCGAGGCCGAGGTGAAGGGGCGGGCCAAGAGCCTTAAGCAGATGCCGAAAGGTTACCGCGATGCGATGACCGACGAAGCGTACCGCCGGTTCTGGAAGAAGACGCAGTACAAGCCGGGGCAAAGGCTGGGCTCGTCGGCGTCAGATAAAAGCATGGCCCCGTACTACGATATCATCCACGATAGTGTTGTTCGCGATCGGCAGCTTATCGATGCTCTTCCCGACCAGGTGCGCGACGCGTTCATGGACAAGGATCGTCTGAAATCCATCCAGCCCGCGGAATTCGAAACGGTGTTGCGGATTGCCCATACGTTGCAGGGCTTGACGCCCGAGGAGTTGGCCGAGTACCGGAATCGAGCAACCACGAACACAGACAATCTGTTTGAGCTGGAAGGCGCGGTAAACGCATTTGTGGAGGAGCGGAAACGGCGGCGAGCCAACGAGGAGAAGATGCGCACCGCCGGCACCAGGCTGTATGGGCTGGATGCGTTATACGATGAATATGTTAACTACAAGGCACTGGAAAGCACGGCCCACTATTCCGTGCCTCCACCCGGCGGCAGTGGGCTTGGCCTTGGGTACGACATCTGGAAGCTGCGGGAAGAACTGGAAACGAAGCTTGTAACCGCCGGAATCAAGGGTGGCATCCCGGAGTTCGAGCGACTGATCGCCACGTATCAGCGAACCTTCATCGCCGAGACAGTGGATCTTGCCCACGAAATGCTGGACCGCTACGAACATGTACTGCTCACCGAGCAGGCGCGTTTCATGGATTACGGCGCCGCGCTGAAGCTGGCTGAAGCGGTTAAGATGTCCGGTGCGCGCGAGAAGTATACCGGATTCAACACCGGGCAACTGGAACGATTGGACAGGACGGGCAATCCGAACATCGGGCCGCTGAATCTGAAGCCGAACACCATTGGCCATCACGGTGGCTCCGAACCCGATGCGCGGGATCTTCTCCACCGAGCTGAACAACACCAACAGGGCGAGCGTGCGGTACTATCGGTGGCGAAGGATAATCCCCTGGTCTCCAATCCCGATTTCAACCGCGAGCTGTTGGCGCATCTGCCGCCGGGTATGGTACAGGGCTTCATGCAGACGTACATCGCCGAGCGGCTCGAGGGGGTCCGGAACACCCGGAACCGCCTGACGGCCGATTCCGAGATGGTCTATAAGCTTGGCATTGTTGTGGCGGCCTCCAAGCAACGCCAACATGTGGAGCCGCATTCGATGTACGATAAAATCATCGACGGCTACATCGGCCACGAGACCAGTTCGGAGGAAGTTATCAAGACCGTGCTCGGGGTGCTTGCGATTGCCGCGAGTTTCATGGGGCCGCTTGGCCAGCTTGCCGCGTTCGGCATCTCCGCCTATCTGGCTGCCGACGAACTTGATCAGTTCCAGATGCAGAAGGACGCGTACCTGGCCGGCTTGCTTACCGATGAGCCAAGCATGTTCTGGGTTGCCATAGCCATCGCGGGAACTGTGCTGGACCTTACCGCGGCGTTGAAAGCCTTCAAGGCCGTTGAGCCTGCCGTGAAGGCGTTTAATGCAACCGGCGATCTTGGCAAGTTCACAACCGAGTTGCACGAATTGCAGCAGGCGGAGCAGTTTGCGAAGGCGAACCGACTTTCGGCGCATAACCCAATGTTTCCGGTGAAGGAGTCGGCCGAGATCTCGGACGAAGTGGTAGAGAGCCTGATCCGCGCGGCCAAATCGCGTGCGGATGCTCGTTCGGCCTGGAAGGCGCTGGTGGGCGCTCCGAAGGCGCTCCGTTCGGTTGTGGTGGCCGGCTCCGAGGAATTCGGCAAGCTGGTGTATGCGGTGTATCTCTCCATCAGGAGCAAACTCCACAACTTCCAGGCATTCGTGAAAATGGATGAGGCCATCGAACTGCTGGGGGACGTCCGCCGCTTTACGCCCGAGGAGATGGCGCTGCTGAAGGAGGGGTATCAACGCGCGTACCGCGAAGCGAATTCGCTTTTGGATATGGGGAAGCAGTTGAAGCTTACCGACGAGGAGTTGGAAGGCGTCTTCAAGATGCGTATTGCTCCGGATCTGGCGGCGAACCCTACCAAAGGTCAGGTGCGGTTCAAGCGTTTGATGGACTTCTGCGGCGATGATGTTGCACGGCTCGAGAGGCTGGCGAAGGCCAGCGGCGATTCGGAACAACTGATCCGGCTTGCAGGCATTACCGAGAGTGGCGAGCAGCTCGAACAATTTCTTAAGTTCATTCCTGATCCAAAGGAACTTCGTCGGGTCCTGCGGACAACCGGCCTTGATGGTGGGGTGGATACGTTCCGGTTCCAGCGGTTGATGAAGCAAATGGGACCGGGTACTCATTCGGCTGCTGATATCGAAAAGGCGCTGGAGGAGCTGAAGGTGCTGGACGGGAAGATTCTGTACGGGAGGGCAAAGGTTGCTCCGGCTCCTGGACAAAAAATTCAAGGTGATGCCCGTGTTCTTATCGGCGGACACTCTGCCAAAATTCTTAATGACCCTACTACATATAATATCGACCCCATGAGCATTGTCTATAATGCGGATAAAACAATAGAAGTTAAAGTGAAGAAACTATTGAGCACTAATCCTGTTGATGTTTGGTCAAAGACCAAGACACGGCATACTCTGGCCCCAAGTACGTGGAGCGATGACGACATATTACGGGCGACTGATTACGTAGCAGGGCAGCCCGCTGTCTATCCGCCAAGACTACGTGATGGTGCTACGCTGCATCGGGAAATTGTTAATAGCGTGGAATGGGAAGTAATTAAGGATGTTCATGGTGTTGTAGTTTCATCGTATCCCACGGGTGGTAAACCAACAGCGCTTGCAACATTTGTAGGACCTTAAACATACACCGACATGCCATTCACGGATTTTGATGCGCTCCTGCAATTGGAGTATGGCGGCGACTTCTGGTCGGAAGATGCCCTGCTCCATGCCATGGCGCTGGTTGGTGACTTCCAGCCGGCCGATTGGGATGCCGTACGCGATGTGTGGGCACAACGTTCGAGCGATTGGATCGGCAGGCTTATTGACGCCCTGAGCAGTTGCATTCGCGACGAAAGCCGGGAGGTTTTGCAGGGCGTGTTGTACTCGGACGATGAAGCCGTGGCAATCGCCGCCGCGCTGGGCCTTGCGGAGATGGCCACCGATGGTTGTGTCGCCGATCCTTCGTGCCGGCCAAGGGTTCAGGAGCTTGCGGATGCCGCGCCGTCGGAGTTCGATCGCGAGGAGCTGCGGGGGTTGCTTCGTCACATGGCCGGTTCGTGATTGCCAGCGCATGGCCTCGGCTCGAACCGCGGGCATCTGTCCTGTACCTCGAACAATGGGAAACACCTTCGATCTGTTTGTCGCGCATTTCACGTGCGCTGCGTGTGGCGTAACCAGCCAGGCCGATGACTCGACAAATGCGCAGACCTACATTCGGGACCTGTCCGAACGGGCGTGGCTGACCGAGGGACATCCGCTGGTGCTTGATCCTGAACGGATCGCGTCCGATGACTACGATGGCTACATCAGCCTGAGGGCGCCCGAGCCGGGCGCTCCGGTGTATATCCTGACTACCTGGGAATGCTCCGCATGTGGTTCGCCGTTCGAGTGGGCCGAAGTGGAAGTGCGCCGCGATGTGATCAGCCGGATCGAGTCCGTCAGGTTGGATCGCGAGCACGTTCCGCGCTGCAATCTGATCTCACTGGACATAACGTTCCTTCTGCGTGTGCTGACCGATCAGCACTACGACGAGGCGAACCGCGCGGAAGTCCGTGCCATGCTTCAGCAAATCTTCGCGTAGTGGGGTTCGATACAGCGACGGCTTCCCTGCGCTGTATCGGACGGCTCTTCCATTCGATGTTGCCCGCCCGCTCAACAGCCATGAACCAATTCAACCAGCTTGACCCATGCCTTGGCGGTTACGGATCCGGTGATGCGTGGTCCGATGTTGGCATTGTTGTTTGCGCCGAAATTGTTGAACGCTTTGAAGCGGAGGACTGGCGGGAGTTGGCGGCATGCTGGCATGGCCGGCCGATCCTGTGGCAGTTGCACTGCGTTGATGTGCTGGATGGCACAGGCGGTGATGCCCATCTGGAACAATTGGTGCAAATGCTGTTGAACGGACCGGATGAGGTTCGTGCGCACGCGGCCGTGTCCCTTGCCAATGCGGCGCCGATGTACTGGCAGCCGGGCCGGGAAATCCATGAGGCGCTTCGGCAGGCAAAGGCCTTTGCCGAGGACGACTTCGACCGCGGTTGCATCGATCAGTTGCTGACCAGGATTGGCGATGGTTCCATGCCGGAAGCCGGCAAAGGCAGGGCGGGCACCCTTGCCATGCCAACCAACCTCTCGCAACTGCCACCGTGGATACGTGCTGCAATCGAGCGGCTCCAGGTTGCCGACCCCGAGCAATGGGTTGTCCGTGCAATCCCGGCTCTGGGTGGCAAGTCGGTGATGGATCTCGCAACAACCGAAGAAGGGCAGGAAATACTGCGCGGATATTTCGCGAAGGTCGCGGGCCGGTTCTGAAGTGTGGCGGTTGTGTATGGATCAGCAAAGGGCAATCATCATGTATAACATTGCGCCATGAACCATCCAGGTGGTACCCATAATCACGGTCCGGATGATGCGGGCATGCACCGGAATGAGCACAACGAACAAGACCGGGCTGCCCATAATCATGCCGCGCATGCACAGGTGAACGATGCTTTTACGGAGCACGCTCACGCGGCTCACAGCGGCGCCAATCGCGAGCACACGGCTCATGCTCATGGTGGGCACGATCATGCCCAGATGGTTGATGACTTCCGGCGTCGCTTCTGGGTCTCCATTGTGCTGACACTTCCCATTGTCGTGCTTTCGCCCATGTTGCAGATGTGGGCGGGGCTTGGCGATCGGCTGCGTTTCGCGGGCGACGGTTACCTGCTGTTCGGGATTGCCAGCGTTGTTTTCCTCCACGGTGGTTATCCCTTCCTGAAGGGGCTTGCCGGGGAGTTGGGCGCACGTAAACCCGGCATGATGACGCTTGTGGCGGTAGCAATCACCACGGCGTACGTATACAGCTCAGCGGTGGTGTTCGGGTTGAGCGGAGAGGGATTCTTCTGGGAGCTTGCAACTCTTATCGATCTGATGCTGCTCGGTCACTGGGTGGAGATGCGTTCGGTTATGGGAGCTTCCCGGGCGCTGGAGGAGCTTGCCCGTCTGATGCCCGCCGATGCGCACAAGGTGTTCCCCGATGGCTCGGTGCGTGATGTGCCGCTCAACGAGCTTGTTGGCGGCGACCGGGTACTGGTACGGCCCGGGGAGAAGATTCCGGCTGACGGCCAGGTGGTTGAGGGTGCGACGTCGGTGAACGAGGCGATGCTGACCGGCGAGTCCAAGCCGGTGAACAAAAGCGTGGGCGCCGAGGTGATTGGCGGCGCGATCAACGGCGAGGGCGCGATTACCGTTGAGGTGCGCCGAACGGGGAAGGATTCCTTCCTGGCGCAGGTGATCGATCTGGTACAGCAGGCTCAGCAAAGCAAATCAAGAACTCAGGATCTCGCCAATCGCGCCGCGCTCTGGCTTACGTTGATTGCGATCGGCGGTGGCGGCATCACCTTCGTATTCTGGTTTATGAAGCCTGGTGTGGATCTCGCGTTTGCTATCGAGCGCGCCGTTACCGTGATGGTGATCTCCTGCCCGCATGCGTTGGGGCTTGCCGTGCCGCTTGTTGTTGCCGTTTCCACCGCGCTTGCGGCCGGCAGCGGACTTCTGGTGCGCGATCGATCGGCGTTCGAGAATGCACGGAATATCAATGCGGTGATCTTCGACAAAACCGGCACGCTCACCGAGGGCCGCTTTGGGGTTACCGAGGTGATCCTGTTGAACGATACGATCACCGCTGACAACCTGATGCGGCTGGCGGCGGCCGTGGAACGTAACTCGCAGCACCCTATCGCCGCCGGCATCGTGGCCGCCGTACAGGAGATTCCGGCCGTCACGAACTTCCAATCCATTACCGGCAAGGGGGCGCAGGGAACCGTTGAAGGTCGGGCCGTTGCTGTTGTGAGCCCTGGATATCTTCGTGAGCGGGATATGCTCCTCAACGATGACCGGGTCGAAGCGCTGCGTGCCCAGGGAAAAACCGTGGTCTTCGTGCTTGTTGATGGTGTCCTGCATGGTGCGATTGCGCTGGCCGACATCGTTCGCCCGGAATCACATGCCGCGATAACGAAGCTCCGCACGATGGGTATACGGACGATGATGCTGACCGGTGATAATGGCAGCGTCGCGAAATGGGTGGCCGGGCAGATTGGTCTGGACGAATACTTCGCTGAAGTGCTTCCGCACGAGAAGGCGACAAAAGTAAGGGAAGTGCAGGCGCGTGGAATGGTGGTGGGGATGACGGGCGACGGCGTGAACGATGCTCCGGCGCTTGCGCAGGCCGATGTAGGGATGGCCATCGGCGCCGGCACGGATGTAGCGATCGAGACGGCGGATATCGTCCTGGTGCATAGCAACCCGCTGGATGTTGTTGCGATCATCGATCTGGCGTCTTCCACGTATCGGAAGATGGTGCAGAATCTATGGTGGGCCACGGGCTACAACGCTGTGGCGATACCGCTGGCAGCCGGCGTCTTGTACGATTACGGGATCGTTCTGAGCCCGGCTGTCGGCGCGGTGCTGATGTCCATCAGCACGATCGTTGTTGCGATTAACGCCCGGATGCTGAAGTTGCAGCGGTAACCAACAACGTCGCGCTCTGAACGGCCTGCCGACGACCTTTCCGGGCAACCTTCTTTCCGGGCAACCTTCTTTCCGGGCAACCTTCTTTCCG
>CBHYLN010000119.1:0-16618 GCA_966128725.1 uncultured bacterium
CTTCCCCGGCGTGATCATGTGGGGCGTCACCTTCTACTCGCCCTCGGAGGGCTGGTGCTGTGCCGATAACGCCCACGCATATCTCACCACCGACGGCGGCGCAACGTGGACGGAAAAATCCTGTGGGCTGAGTCGGCTTGATCGGCTGGACGATATCTGCTTTACCGATCAGACGCACGGCTGGGCTGTTGGCGACGGCATCTACAAGTACGTTGGTGATGGCTACAACGCGCGGCCAGACACGATCGATTTCGGCGACATCATCGTGGGCACGGCCTCGGCCGATTCCTCGGCGATCATCACAGCGCTTGGCTCGCCGATCACTGTTTCCAACCGCGTGCTCGCCGGCCTGAACCCGTTGGATTTTCAGCCAACCAGCGGCCTGGGTCCGCAGAACGTTGCCTCGTGCCAGGATGCTGCCACGCTGGTGCGATTCAGGCCAACGTCGGAGGGCGTGAAGATTGCCAGGCTGGATTTCACGCTGGCGGGTTTCCCGGATTCTGTGCGTGTGTTCCTGAAGGGGCGCGGCGTGAAGCCGAAGATCAACTCCGCGCGGGCGCTCAACTTCGATACGCTGGTGTGCGGCAACACCGTTACCGACACGTTGTTTGTAAGCAACACCGGCACCACGGCGCTGAAGATTTCCTCGGCATCGGTGCTGGTGCCCGCCGGCGCAACATTCCAGTTGATGTTCCCGGTGCTGCCCGCCACCATCGGCGTTGGCGACAGCGTGGGCTTCATCATCCGCCTTACCGCGCCCACACCCGGCCCCGTGCTGGGCACACTCTCGATTATCAACAACGATCCGGATACCGGCAAATCGCCGTGGGTGGTGGCGCTTAACGGCTACCGGCGCCAGATCGCCGTTGCCATGGATCGCGATACGCTTGTGGTGATCCCGCCCGCGCCGTTCGGTGTGCTTTCCAACGCCTGCGTCACCTATCGGAACATGGGCGACGGCATGCAGATTATCGACAGCGTAAGCCCGGCCAGCAACGATGCGGTGATAAACCACTATCCGGCCGCGGGCGGCACGCGTGTTGCGCGGGGGGGCACACAAACGCTGTGCTTCACGGCCAGCGCAACCGATACCACGCTGCATGTGCGCCGATTCCGGGTGCGGACACAGCCATGCGGGCTGGACACATTCATCACCGTTCGGTATCGCGCCGCCAATCCGGTGATAAGCTCGGCGCCGGCGCTTACGATTGTTTCCGGCGCGTGTGATTCCCTTGCCGCGGATACACTGGTGATCACCAACAAGGGCAATCTGCCGCTGGTGATCAACACGCCGGTTCTGGGCGGCCCCGATCGCCTGCAGTTCAAGGTGATCAGCCCCGCTTCCTGGCCGGACACGGTGCTGCCCGGCGAAACGCTGAAGGTGGCCATCCAGGCACTGTTCACCGGGCCGGCGGCCGGCGTACGCACCGCCACGGTAACGTTCCCCAACAACGACGGGATCCCCGGCAAGAACCTGTGGCGCGTGGATCTGGCAGCCCAGCAGGGCTCCAGCGAGCTTACGCTGAACCGGCACGTGATTGATATCGGCACCATCTGTGTGGGCGATGCGCGCTCGGAGATCGTGATGCTCCGCAACATCGGGACGGCGCCGGCGGTGCTGCGCGGCGTTACGCCGCTGGACAGCTCGGCCGCGGTGGCTGTTACGCCAACCATGCCCGCCACGCTTGCGCCCAACGTGCTCGACTCGCTTGTGTTGGGCATCCAGACCCTTGCGGATGGCCCCTTCCAGGTGCGGTACCTGGTGCAGTACGATCCATGCGACCGGCTGGACACGATAGTACTGCGCGGCACAGCGGTGCAGGTGCGCATCGACGCTCCGCCGTTGATCGACTTCGGTGGCGCGCAGGTCGGCCGCAAGGTGCAGCGCACCTATCAGCTTACCAACACGGGCACGGCCGCCACCACGCTTACCGCGTGGGACCTGCAACCGCCAACGGCCGGCGTTGTGGTAAGCCCGGCGCTGCCGCTGGTTGTTGGCCCAGGCGCCAGCGTGCCGGTGGTTGTTGAGCTTACCCCCGCCGATACCGGCGTTGTACGGCTTACGCTGGGCGCTGTGGCCACGGCCCCCTGCCCCGATACGGCGCGCACGGTAATCACGGCGTTTGGTATGAAGGGCGCGGTGTTGGCCAGCCGGCTGGCGATCGACCTTGGCAGCGTGGTTGCCTGTACCGACGATGCCATTGCCGACTCGGTGGTGTTGAACAATGTTGGCGTCCTGCCGATTGATCTGCTTACCGCGCGGCTTGCCGACGGAAGCGCCGTGAAGCTGCCCGGCGGCTTTACCGCCCCGTACACGATTGCGCCCGGCGGAAGCCTGGTGGTGCCGATCACCATCCCGGCCGGCGCCTACGGCACCATTGCGGACACGCTTGTGCTTACGCTGGATCAGCCGGACGATCCGGTCCTTCGCATTCCGATTGTTGTACGCCGCGAACGGGCCGCGTTGCTGGTGCAGGACGCGGTTGGCATCGCCACGGATACACTGAACTTCGGCGTGATGAGCCGTTGCGATACGCTACGACCGGGCATGCTCCGCCTGAGCAATCCCGGCACGGTTGACGACTCGGTAACGATCACGATCGAGGGCCAGCCCTTCCGATACACCGGCGCAACGGCGCTTACGCTGGCGCCGGGCCAGGCGGCCGATGTACCGATCGCCGCTCTGATGACGGCAAACGGCACGGCGGTGGGCACGGCAACGTTCCGCTGGCAGCCCTGTGGCCTTGAGCGCCGCGTGGTGCTTGTGGCCGATTACCACACCTTCAGCGCTCGACTTGCCGATCTGGATATCGGCAATCATTACCTGAATACCACGGCCGACACCGTGGCGCAATTGGTGAATACGGGCACCGCGCCGATCGAGGTGGATACGATACTGGTAGCCGATCCCACGGCAGGTTTCGAGGTGGTGGGCGATTACCGCGGCAGCATTGTGCCGCCGGGCGAATCGCTTGCGGTTGCGCTGCGCTTCACGGCGGCGAAGGCCGGCCCGGCAGCAACCACGCTGGTTGTGCGGACCGTAACGCCGTGCACGGATCTTGCCCCCGGCACGCTTGCGGCCATGGTGCTGCGCGACCGTATCGACACGCTTGCCGTGCTGGCGGGCGAAACACGCGGCCGCTGGGGCACCACGGTCACGGTACCGATTGCGTTCGCAAACGACGGTGGTTCGGGCGTACGCTCGATGGAGCTTTCGGTGACCGCGTCGCCGATCCTGCTGAACCCGACGGCCGAGCGGTTGAACGCCGCGGCAAGCCAGAGCGGCTGGACATTGAAGCGCCTTGGATATGACGCCGCCCTTGGCACGTTGCGCCTCCTTATCGAAGCGCCGTCAACTGCGCCGATTATCGGATCGGTTGACGACCTGGTGGCCATCAGCTACGAGGTGCTGCGCGGCGATGCGGTGGTAAGCCCCGTGCAGCCGGTGCTTTCGGCGCTGCCCGCGAACATCGTGGCGCAATCACGGGCGGGTTCCTTTGCCTTGGAGGATTACTGCGACGCCTACGGCAGGCTGCTGCGGGTTCAGGGCAATGTGGCGCTCGACCAGAACGTGCCAAACCCCTTCAACCCGACAACAACGATCGAGTTCGAGACGGCGTTCAGCGGCCATGTGCTGCTGGCGTTGTACGATGCCGGCGGGCACGAAGTAGCGCGTCTGGTTGACGAGCAGTTGCCTGCCGGCCGCCGCCGCGTGGTGGTGGACGCGTCACGGCTTCCTTCAGGCGTTTATACCTACAGAATGCGCAGCGGCCTTCAGATAATTTCGCGTCGCATGGTTGTAACCAAATAGAGCCCGGCCCGAATATGCTCTCCATGCGAAGCAGATATCTTCTATCGATACACACGTTCGGCATCATCCTTGTGGCCGCGGCTTCCGCGCAATCCACGCCGGAGCATGCCACCGAACGATTTGCCGCCGGCGTGTACGGCGGTTACGGGCTTTCGGTACTTCGTGCCGGATTTGCCGTGGACAACAACGGTGCGATAACCGCCAACGGCGATTGCGGACGCTTCGAGCGCGGCAGCGGCAGCGCGCCGGTGTTTGGCGTGATGGCCGAGCTTCCGCTTTCCACGGCGTTGAATGCCGGCGCCGCGGTACAGTTCCACCAGCGTGGCGGCGAGCTCCGGTACCCCTGCGTGGATCCGGCCTCCACCCGCCTTCCCGATGGGACGGTTGTGCCGGCCGTCACCGATCACGTTGCCGACGTTGCCTACTCCACCATCAGCGCCCGATTCCAACTGCTGTATCAGCCACTGGATATTCCGTTGCGTCTGGGCGCGGGTCCCGCGATCGCGTACATACCAGGCGGCGGAACCTACGCCGCGCGCGAGGAGATCGTGACGCCGGCCGCCGCCGAATTCCTGACCGGCGGCCAGGTGCGCAACTATGGCGCCGGGACGTTTGCCGATGGCGGCAGGCTTTCCTTTGGTATCACTGCCGGGGTTTCCTACCGGGCGCCGATTGGGCGGCGCTGGATGCTGGTGCCGGAGCTGGCCGGATTGTTCACCCTTGGGAACGACCGCGCCACGGCCGCGCTGCGCGCGCACGACGTGCAGGCAACGCTGGGCGTGATGTACCGTTTCCAGAGCGAGCCAACTCCGCTTGCGCCGGTTGCGATCGCAACGCCGCCCGAGCCGGAGCCCGGGTTGGATGTGTCGCTTACGGCGAACGCGCAATCGCCGGACGGGCGCGCCAGCGATACGCTGATGATCGAGCAGACGGGCGTTGTGGCATCGAAGCTGCATCCGCTGCTGACGTTCGTGTTCTTCGACGAGGGCGATGCTGCAATCCCGGCGCGCTACCGGCGCCGCACACCGGCCGACGCCGACGCATTCGGCATCGACAGGCTGCGCGGGCTTGGCACGCTGGACATCTATTACAACATGCTGGATATCGTCGGCATGCGCATGCGGCGGTATCCCGAGGCAACCATCACGCTTACGGGCACGCAACCGGAGCAGCCCGGCAACGACCGGCTGAACCTGGCCGCTGCCCGTGCCGACGCCGTTCGCCGGTATCTGCAGGATGTGTGGCGTATCCAGCCGGGACGCATTTCGGTTGCAACACGGGTTGATCCATTGCTGAAGAGCAATCCGGAAACGCGCGATGGCGCGGCCGAGAACCGGCGCGTGGAGATCGCCAGCACCACGTACGAGATCACCGAACCGCTGCTGTTGGCCGACACCTCGGCCGAGAACATTGCCCAGCCGGCCTGGCTGGCCCCGCGTGTGGCGTCCGAGAGCGAGATCGACACGTGGACGATTGTTGTTACCGGCGGCCGCATCCACGACGCGATCTTCAGCGGCACCGGTGTGCCGCCGGCGCACCTGACGCTGCCGCATGATTTTATCGACGCCGCGGCCGCCACGCGCCCCCCGGCGTTCGGCATGTCGCTTACGGTGCGCAACCGCGCAGGCGAACAAATGAGCGACAGTACACGGCTTCCGCTTCGCTGGGTGGATAAGTTGAGCGATATTCGCTTCGGATCGGGATCGTACTCGCTGATCCTGTTCGACTTCAACAGCGCTCAACTTCGCCCCGAGCACCTGCGCACGATCGATCTTGTGAACGCGCGCGGCGATACAAACACCCATGCCGGTGTGTTCGGCTACACGGATATGCTGGGCTCCGACGACTTGAACCGTACGCTGTCGCAGCAGCGCGCGGCCGCCGTTGCCACGCATTTGCGTGCCCACGTGGATGAGATCGAGGGTCGTGGCGAAACGACGCTGTTGTACGATAACACGTTGCCGGAAGGGCGATTCTATTCGCGCACGGTGACTATCGAAACAAAGGCTCCGTAGGCACACGGACAATTCCTTCTCTTCCTCTCTCTCTCAGTCAGAACAACCCCGATGACCTCCAACGTACCGGAATCACAACCCAAGGCGCCGGAAAGCCGCAACCGTGTATTCTTCTATGCAGTGTTCTTTGCCGTGGTGGTTGCCGGCACGGTGATCTACTTTGGCGCTGCCTCGATGAACAAACGCGCCGGACAAACCGGCAGCAACGTGGACCCGAAGTCCACCTATCAGGCGCGCTGCGCGGGCTGCCACCAGGACGACGGCAACGGGCTGCCCGATCAGGTGCCGCCGTTGGCGGGTTCGGAGAACGTGCTGGGCGATCCGGCCGTGGCCGCGAACATTGTGCTGCACGGCATCCAGGGACCGGTTACCGTGCATGGCAAGAAGTTCAACGCGCTGATGCCTGGCCTGAAGGATGTGATGAACGACGACGAAATTGCGGCCGCGCTTACCTATGCCCGCACGTCGTGGGGGAATGCCGCCTCGGCTGTTGATGCCGCCACGGTTGCAAAGGCGCGTTCGGCAAACGCCGCGCGCAACGCACCCTGGACAGCCGACGAGCTGAAACACTGAGGACGCATGCATCGCGGTTAGGGGCACCAATGCTGCAAGCCGGCTCTGCGAATGTTCAACTCAACGAATTGCGCATGCGATGCGGTTAGCGGCACTCACGCGGCCGCCCGGCACTTTGAATGTTCAACTCGACGAGTTGCGCATGCATTACGGTTAGGGGCACCAATGCTGCAACCCGGCTCTGCGAATGTTCAACTCGGCGAGTTGCGCATGCGATGCGGTTAGGGGCACTCACGCGGCCGCCAGGCACTGCGAATGTTCAACTCGACGAGCTGCGCATGCGATGCGGTTAGCGGTACTGATAAAGCCGCCCGGCTCTGCGACCGACACCGCCGCCCGGCTCTGCCTGCCTCAATCCGCCATCACGGTGCTGGGTCCTGCTGATCGTTCTCCGCCATTGCCCGTACGCTTGCGGCTTCTTCGCGCTTGCGCCGGTTGCGTGCGGCGCGCGCGGCTATGATGATGCCGATGATCGCCAGGCCGCCGATGCCCGTATACTGCGTACTGGTTTCGCTGCCGCCAAACAGCGGCGTGCCGGAGCTCTTGGGCGTAGCCGCTGGTTTTGAGGTCACACGGAAGCCGTCGAAGATGGCCTTTACATCGGGGTCGTTTCTGGGGTCATCCCCTTCCTGAATCGCCACGGCCATCAGCATGTACGCCCATTCATCGCCCGGCACAATCATGGCGTAGGCATTGCGCAACAGGCCTTCGCCGATCGGCAACATTGCCCGCACCACCAGACAGGTTTTCCCGTTGACCACCACCGTCTCCTTGCCCAGCATCGTCCCGCCGGCCCCCTCCACCTCGCGCTTGATCTCGGCGATCTCCAGCGATGATATTTCGGTTGCCTCGCCGGCCGCGTCCTCGGTGATGTTCACGATAACCACGGCTTTGTCGCCGATGGCCGACAGGATTTCGCGGAACTCGTCGGTAGTTGACGATGTATCCTTTGGATTGTCGTCAACCTGCCATCCGGTATCCGGTATGGAAACGGTGCAGCCATATGCCGTCAGCGGATATGTATGGGCGCTGGCTGGCCGCGCGGCAGCACACGCCAGCAGCAATGCCCACGCGATACCCCACGGCAATCGGCCTCGGCCTGAAGTCCGTGGGGACATGCCGTGCGCGGCAATCGATTTCATCCGTGTTCTCACTATGATTTCTCCTTCCGATGATGCGGCGCAACACGCCGCGTGGCCGCCTGGTTTATCTGGTGATCATGACAACGGAGGAGGCCGGCGCGAGCGAGCCTCGTTGCGAATCAGATCCTCGATACGCGATGGCGCCGCACGTGTCAGGGCAACGCCGCCTGCATCACCCTGCTCCGGCTTCTGCTCTGGCTGCGGAGCACCATCCACCAAGCGACGACGGCGCAACCACAGCGTGCGGATAAGCAGGATGATCAGCCCAAGCCCGATAAAGCCAAACACGCCCCACGTCAGGTAAATGCGCTCCCACAGTTGCGCCTGGCGCCCGTCACTGTTCACGATCCCAGGCCGTTCCAAGACGTCGGGGGCAATCCTCAATCCGTGAAGCAGTTGCTGCATCGCGTGATCGGATTGCGGAGGCACCAACGAATCATCAGCAATGGCGGTAATTGCAAACACCACACCATCGATTGGAACCACCTCAATCAGAACCTGTGCCGACTCCGGATTGTCTCGGTCGCCGATCATGTTCCCCTTGACGGAAAACGCACGATGACCCGCGAAAACATGGTCATAGTCATTCACGCTGCTTTGCCCAACCTTGAAGCCACGCATAAACGAATCAACCTGTTGCGACGTAAATCCGGCGCCAAGGTCTCTGGAAAAGTTGATATCGATGCGAATCTGCCGACCACCGTTTACAGCCGCCAGAACACAGAGACCGTTCCCCAGCTTGTGGCTCACGCTTTCGGTATCAACGTCCCAGCCATCAGGGACTTCAACGTGGATGCCGTAGTTGGAAAGCTCGAACGTTCGGATATACGCTGTTGCGCTGGTGCTCACGATAAGCAGAGCTGCACAGGCAAGCACCGCGCATGTTATACCATATCTCATCTTCTCTCCATCAGGGTTCCCTGTCCTTCATATGCGACTCCCGCAGATAGTCGCGCACGGTTTTGTACTCCCGTGTGTTCTCGTGTCGACGGCCAAGCCGCCGCGCAATCGCCATTGCAACCACAATCGCCACGCAGACAACCACGGCAACCACTCCGGGAGAGCGGAACACCCTGGCCAGCTTTTCGCGGGTTCGGGTATCAAACGGCTCACTGTCGCCTGCTTCCGCATCCGGCCCAAAGCCGATGCCGGCAAGCGCATCGCGTACCCGCGCATCACGCCCGGGATCAATGGCCCCATTGTTCGCCGTTACCGTTATCAGATACATCCGGCCGTTGGCCGGCACCACAACCAGATACCTGTTACGCTCGGCGGTATCCACGCCACCACCGCCCATGCGAACGCGCAGCACAAACGACCGGAGTCCGCCCAGCGTGCCCATCTGCGAGCTGCGCAGCGTGATGTTGCCGGTACAGTAGCGCTCGGCGAACCGCTCCACGTCCGCACGGGTAAACGTCTGCCCCATCTCGCCGGAATCGGCAACATCCAACACAAACGTCACGCTGTCCGAAACGGCCGTAAGCAGGCGCGTGCCCGATTCGGCCGAGCGTTGCTCGCCAAGCGTGATCGAGTTCCAGCCACGGTCGTTGATGTTGATGCTGACGCCGTAACCGGGAAATGAATACGCGCCGGCGGCGGCATGCGCGGTCACCAGCAGGACAAATGCAAGGATGGTCGTATGGAGTCGCATTGGTTCGGGTACAATCACATCTGTTCTGGAGCCAGTATCACGGGTTGTCCGATTCGTCATCCTGATAAATCGCGCGCTCCAGATCCTCCTCCTCCTTCTTGCGCTTGCGCGAGCGATCGCGCAGGTACATGATCAGCACGAACACACCCACAATCGGGAGCATCATCCCGAACAGGCGACCGGTCTGGTAGGCTGCCTCCTCGCCGCCATTGCGGCGCTCGCCCTCATCGGCGTTGCCGTTGGCGCTTGGGCGCAGCGATTGCGAAGGCGGGATGCCGGTTATATCGATGCCGGTTTCCAACCGATCAATTTCGGCTTCGTCGGGGCTGGTATAGTCATTCACCATGTTACCGGTGAAGGTCAGGGCATAAAAACGGCCCGTCGCCATGATGACAAGGGTTCGCATGTGTGACGTTTTCCCCGCATCAATATCCATCTTGTAGCTGCACGATAATACATCGAACCCGTCAACGGTTTCCCACACAGTATCCAGATCCTTTGCGCCGGCCGTTTTCATCCCATGGACAAAATCATGCACATCCTCTCTGGTCGCATTTCCCGTCGGCACCGAAATCACGATCAGCTTGAACGAAGTTTTCTGTGACGAGCCAGTAAGCAGGAGTTTTCCCACGGCTTTCTTCAAGGGTGTTTCAACCCTCGTGACAATCCACCCGGTATCGGGAATGTCGATGCTGATACCGTACTCCGGAAACTCGTGAAGTCCTGCGCTGCATGTAGTGGCAGCGGCGAGCATGATCAACAGCAGCAGCGGAATCGAGATCAGCAGCGGTAGAATCGAGCCTGGCGTGTGCGCACGCCAATGCGTTTGGGGCCTGGCCATACGTTGCAGTCCTCCGTGTGAGTTGTACAGGTAGCCGTGAACGGGAACGAAAAAAGAGAGCGAGGGAAATGGGATGATCGCCGGGAACTGCGGCCCGCATGCGGATACGCCGGGGCTTCGCCAGATTACACAGGCCCTGCGCATACGCCGGTGCCGGGCCGCGAGAATATTCCGCGAATATACGCGCGGAGCATGTAGGTTTGCACGATCGAAGTGCGAGCACACGCCCTGTACCGGAACGCGTCGGGCACCGGAAACTTATGCGGCACAATGTCTGATACGGAGAAACGGAACCGACTCGCCATTACCGCGCTGCCGATTGCCGGCATGGTGTGCACCGTTGCCGGTGTTGCCATCCTGTTCATCGGCAGCGATGGCAATCGCCTGGCCGGCGTAACGGGCCTGGCGTTGGCAGCGATCGGCATCCTGGTATCGTGGCTGGCCCCGGGGGCACGGCGATACCGCATGCTGCATGCCACCGCCACAACCGTAACCTTGATTGCCGGGATGCTGTGGCTTTCCGGCGACATCGAACGCGGATATCAATCGAGCTCGGATGTGGTTCGTGGCGTGGTGATCCGTGTGGAGAACAGTCCCATCCCCGTAGGCTGGCACGACGGACTTGTATGCCTGTACACGGTGCGCGGGCAGCAATTCGCCATACGGGTGGCGGCATCCGAAGCACGGGCCGGCGATACCGTGCAGGTACGGTATGCTACACACGACCCGTTTCATGCCGAGCTTGTCCGCTGAGGATCCCGCGCACGCCGGCCTTTGCTCAGGCGCCCGTTAACTCGTGCGCGATTTCCAACGGCGAGCGGCGGCGGGCCAGCAACGCGTCCATCGCGGCCTCCAGATCGGCACGGCGTTCGTTGGTCCAGAACCGCGAGTGCAGCATGCGTTCGGTAAGCTGTTCCACACGCGAGCGTTCGCGCGCCGCGCGCCGCGCCACCAACAAGCCCAGGTTCTCCATGTGCTCGCGATGCAGCGCAACACCCGCCGCGATATCCGCCACACCCGTCCCCTCGGTGGCCACCGCGCGCACCACGTTGGGTATCCACTCGTTATCGGCGTGTGTTATGCGGAACGTCAGGATGGTTTTCAGGGCTGCAACGGCCTGATCGGCGCCGTCGCGGTCGGCCTTGTTCATCACGAACAGATCGGCAATCTCCATCAGGCCCGATTTCATCGCCTGGATGGAATCGCCGGACTCCGGCACCAGCACCACCACCGTGGTATCGGCCGCGCGCGCGATATCCAGCTCCGATTGGCCAACGCCAACCGTTTCGTACAGCACGATGTCGAACCCGGCCGCATCCATGATGTCGGCCACATCCTGCGCCTTGGTGTTCAGCCCGCCCAGGCTGCCCCGGGTGGCCATCGATCGCACGAACACACCGGGCTTCATCGATTCCGCCTGCATGCGCACACGGTCGCCCAGGATGGCTCCGCCGGTGAACGGCGATGTGGGGTCCACCGCGATCACCGCCACGCGCAGGCCGGCGGCGGTGTAGTGGGCGATCAGCTTCTGCGTAAGCGTGGATTTCCCGGCACCGGGCGGCCCGGTAATGCCGATACGGTACGCGTTGCCGGTATGGTGGTACAGCGCCGAAAGCAGCTCCTCCCAGCCTGGCCGTTCGTTCTCAACCTGGGTAATCGCGCGGGTAACCGCCAGGCGATCGCCGCGCCGGATTGCTTCTGTTTTCTCGTCGAGCCCGGGTGCTTGAATCATAGGGCGCAAAGTTAGGAAATCGGCCCATGCCGTGGTGCGGGCCGCCAATGTTTCCGTGCATCAGTTGCCGCACCACGTGCATGTGTTAAAAGGCGGTGACGTTGTGGCATGGCCGCTGGTTGGGCACGTGGTCCAGCCGGGGCAGCGCTGGCTGCCGCCGATTGATTCCGCGTTGCTTGACTGCCGCGCTGGTGGCACGGCGCAATCAGTCTGTTGAGATACCTCGGCGCCTCAGACTGTTCAACAACAGTCAGCCTCGCAATGTGTATCTTTGGAACCATGGATCTTCACGTTCTCATCGACGCCGCCCGCACGGTGCGCGGCGTCCCGTTCGGCGAGCTTCGCCTGCCCTTTACCTCGATTGGCGAGCTCCTGCGCGAGCAAGCCGACGCCCACCCGGACAAGCCCTATCTGATTTTCTACGACGACGACGGATCGCGATCCGAGTATTCGTACGGCGAGTTCCGCGCGCGCGTGGTGCGGGCCGCGGCTTATATGGCCGCCAGGGGCATCACAGCCGGCCACCGCATAGCCGTGGTGGCGCATAATCATGCCGATACGGTTGTGCAGTACTTTGCCGCGTGGTGGCTGGGCGCTACGGTGGTGCCGGTGAATGTTGGCGAGGACGACGCCCGCATCGCCTATATCCTGCACAACTCCGGCGCTCGCCTTGCGTTTGTTCGCGGGGAGTATCTGGAGCGCATACGCCCGATTGCCGAGGCATCGCCCGATCTGCAGCACATCGTGGTGGCCGGCGCCAGGGCCGAGGGGCACGACTGGTTTACCGAGATCGCCGACGACGGCCAGCCGGCAACAGGCCCGGCCCCCCTGCTGAATGCGATGAATCACGAGTGCCTGATTGTGTACACAAGCGGCACAACGGGCAATCCGAAAGGCGTGTTGCTTGCCCACGGGAACCTGCTGGCCGATTGCCAGGGCATCTGCCAGTGGCACGGCATCAACGCCGACACCCGCATGATGTGCGTGTTGCCCATCCACCATGTCAACGGCACGGTGGTAACGCTGGCCACGCCGATGTTCGCGGGCGCCAGCGTGGTGCTGAATCGCAAGTTTCAAACCGGCGCGTTCTTCCGGCGCATCGCGGCCGAGCGCGTTGCCATCGTATCGGTGGTACCCACCCTGCTGGCATTTCTGGTACAGGCCGATGTTGATACCTCGGCGATGGACCTGACCGCGTTCCGCCACATCATCTGCGGCGCTGGGCCGCTTACCTGCGAGCTGGCGCAACGATTCGAGGAACGCTACGGCGTGCCGATCATCCACGGCTACGGCCTGTCGGAAACCACGTGCTACAGTTGTTTCCTGCCGGTGACGCTCTCGACCGCCGAACGCATGGCCTGGCATACCGAACACGGATTCCCAAGCATCGGCGTGCCGATCGCGCAGAATGAAATGGCCATCCACGACGCCAACGGCAACGCCCTGCCGCCCGGCGAGCGCGGCGAGATCGTGATCCGAGGGCACAATGTGATGCTGGAGTACTACGGCAACGAGGAAGCCAATCGCAACGCCTTCACCTTCGGCTGGTTCCGCAGCGGCGACGAAGGATTCTACCTGAACGGCAACGACGGGCTGCCGTATTTCTTTATCACCGGGCGCATCAAGGAGCTGATCATCCGCGGCGGCGTGAACATCTCGCCGCTGGAGATCGACGAGGTGATCAACAGCCACCCGATGGTGGACGCCGGCATCTGCGTTGGATTCGACAACTCCTGGTACGGCGAGGAGATAGGCGCCTATGTACGCCGCGCCGATGCGCGGCTGACCGCCGAGGAGTTGATGGCGTTCTGCCGGCAGCACCTGCCCCCGCACAAGACCCCGAAGGTGGTGGTGTTCGGCGACGATATCCCGGTGACCTCCACCGGCAAGTACCAGCGCAACCGCGTGAAGCCGCTGTTCGCCGAGTACAGAGAGATGCAATTCCGGTAATGTTTCGGTGGGATATTTACGCCTGCAATTTCTGGTCGCGAAGGGTTATAGACCAAGATGCTCAAATCGCTGTACGTCAAGAACTACGCGCTGATCGAAGAGGTAACGATCGAGTTCGCCCTGGGGCTCAACATCGTCACCGGCGAGACCGGCGCGGGCAAGTCCATCCTGATAGGCGCGCTTGGCCTGGTGCTGGGCGGCCGTGCCTCGGCCGAGAACGTACGCCACGGTGCCGAGAAGGCCGTTGTGGAAGCGGTGTTCAGCGTGAACGACAACGACCGGGCCTTGCGGCTGCTGCGCGACGCCGAGTACGATGTTGAGGGCGACGAACTGATCGTGCGGCGCGAGGTGACCGCGCGCGGAACATCGCGGGCGTTTATCAACGACTCCCCCGCCCCGCTGAACATGTTGAAGGATCTGGGTGATTACCTGGTGGACCTTCACGGCCAGCACGAGCACCAGCTTCTGCTGCGGCCGGAGACACATCTGGCGATGCTGGACAACGTGGCCGGGCTGGAGCTGCTTGTACGCGATTTCGCCGCCGCATACAGCGCGCTTACCGAGGCCCGCGCCCGATTGAACGACCTGCGACGCCGCGAGGCGAAGCTGCGCGAAACGCAGGAGTTCCACGCCTTCCACCTGCGCGAGATCGACGAGGTTGCCCCCGTGGCCGGCGAGGACGAGGCCATCCTGCAGGAGCTGAACATCCGCGAGAATGCCGAGCGCATCTACGAGCTGACCTCGCAACTGTACGGGCTGCTGTACGATCAGGAGAATTCCGTGCGCGATCTGCTGCTGCGGGCGCGCAATGTGTTCGATCAGCTTATCACCATCGACCCCACCTTCGCGGAGCATCGCTCCGAATGTGTATCGGCGGTATCGATCGTGGAGGAGATCGCGAAGTTCACGCAGAGTTATTCGGCCGGGATGGATCATGCCCCGGAACGGCTGGAGCAGATGCGCGAGCGCCTGGGCGCGCTGGTGAGGATCCGCAAGAAATACGGCGGCTCGATCGACGCCGTGCTGGGTTATCGCGCCGAGATAGCGGCGGAGTTTGATCTGGCACAGAATTTTGATGAGCAGATCGCGGCGCTGGAACATGATATCGAACAGCACGCACGCCGCGCCGGCGACCTGGCGGGCAAGCTCTCGGCAAAGCGGCGCGACTCCGCGCGCAAGGTTGCACGCTCGATCGAGAACGTACTGAAGGAACTCGGGATCGACCGCGGCCGATTCGAGGTTCGTATCGAGCAGACCGAAGCGGCGCCCGGCAGCGCCAATGCCGTATGCCTGGCCGGCGCCTGGTACACGGCCTCGGCCGATGGCATCGACGCCGCATCGTTCCATATCTCCACCAATGTTGGCGAGGACCCCAAGCCTCTTGCGCGCGTAGCCTCGGGCGGCGAAATCAGCCGCGTGATGCTGGCGCTGAAGACAATCCTGGCCAAGAACGACCGGCTTCCGCTGCTGATCTTCGACGAAATCGATACCGGCATCTCCGGGCGCATTGCGTCGAAAGTTGGCACGGTGATGCGGGATCTTGGCAACTTCCATCAGATCATCGCCATCACACATCTGCCGCAGATTGCCGCGATGAGCCGCGAGCACTATGTGGTGGAGAAGGCCGAACACGGCAAGCGCACCGTTACCACCGTGCGAAAGCTGAGCACCGAGGAGCACACGCGCGAGGTGGCGAAGCTGATGAGCGGCGAAACAGTGACCGAATCGAGCATCCAGATGGCCCGCGAACTTATCGAGTCGTAATGCTGCAACCGTCGAATCAACCTTCGTATAACCGCACCTTTCTCTCGAAGAGCGAGCTGCGCGACAAGCTGATGGATACCATCGGCGCGGTTGAGCTGAATCGTATCAGTTCGGCGTACGAGATGGCCGAGAACGTTCACCAGTTCCAGGTGCGCAACGACGGCACGCCGTACTTCTGGCACGTTACACGGGTTACCCGCATCGTGCTGGACGAACTTGGCATTCGCGATCCTGACATGCTGATCGCCGCGCTTCTGCACGATACGTTGGAGGATTCGGATATTCTGAATTCGGAGGTGCTGGAGTACAACTTCGGGCCGTATGTAAGCTTCCTGGTGGAGATGCTGACCAAGGAGGTGCGTATCGAGGACGGGCCGCTGCGGGCGCAGATCGATCGCGAGTACGTTGAGCGCTTGAAGACCGCGCCCGAGGATTGCCGCATCATCAAGCTTGCCGACCGCCTGGACAATTTCCGGTGTCTGCAATTCAACCTGAAGCGGAACCCGTACAAGTACGTGAAGGAAACATCGGACCATTACATGCCGATGGCCGAGGAAGCCACCAACCTTCACATGTTGTACCTGCTGAGCGAGCTGAAGAAGGAACGCAACAAGTTCTTCGGCTGAGCAACCACGCCCACATTGCATCGGCAACGCCGCGATCACTTCGTTATTCCGCATCACCGCACGGTGTTTCCGCCGTGCGGGCATCGGCTATTGACTATTGAATAATCGGCAACACCACGCCGTTGGCGGGTTCCGCACCGTCCTCATCGTCGGTTGGCGCCTCCGGGCGCGGCAGCGGGCGCCGGACACCGGCCAGGATTCGCGCGCTGTGCACCTCGAACAGAAACTGCTCGCGCAATCCCCGCGAGAACGGGCTTTCGTGATCGGCCATGCGCTCGGGGTGCCATTGCACCGCCATCAGATATGGCTTGCCGTTGTGGTCCAGCCGCTCCACGGCTTCGATGCAACCATCGTCGGCACGCGCGGTAATCATCAGCCCCTCGCCCAGGCGGTCGATCGCCTGATGATGCGCCGAGTTCACCATACCATCCACCTCACCGGTCGCCTTGTACAGCAACGACCCCGGCGTCACCGTCACCGCGTGCTCGCTATCGCGGTCACCATCCTTCTGAT
>CBHYLN010000120.1:0-16418 GCA_966128725.1 uncultured bacterium
TGCTCCCTGCACACGCGGGGATGATCGTCTGAATGATGAATGGTGAGTTATGAATTACATACCCTCACCGATACCGGATTCGAGGTAGCGTCCCCTACGGCTACGGCCCCTTGCGTGATATCGAACTGCGGCCCACGAAGATGCCGATGCCATCACCCTGCACATTCCAGCGGATGGTGGGCGTGGAGCTGAACACGCCGAAGTCATCGTTGCCATTGCCGATGGTGCGCGCCAGATCCCACAGCGGCGCGTCGTAGGCCGAGACCATAAACTCCCAGTACCTGCCGTCGATGAAGTTGTAGGGCGTGGAGTCGTTCACGCGCAGCCGGCCGTTAGCCATCGAGTCGGCCGTGCGCACCAGCGTGTAGCGCAGGCCATAGCTCACGGCGTATTTGGCAAGGCTGTCGTGGCCAACCGTGGCCGAAAGGCTGTACACGGCCAGCGGGTCCAGATCGCGCAGCAACGCCTCGGCGCCAATGATCGCGCCGCCGGCGGAATCGTTCGGTTCGCGATTGGTGATGATGCGGAATGTATCCAGCACCGGCAGGTTCGGCACGCGGGTGTGTGCCGTTGCTCGTTTGCCGTTCCACTCCACAACCAGGGTGCAGCTTTCGCCGGGATGCACAACCGCGCCGGGAGCACCGTACAGTCCTTCGCCGGCGTAGGCAAGCGGGAACTCGCCGCGCGGCGTGGTAAGGCGCGCCGTTGCGTTGGATATATACGTGTACTCCTTCCGATAGGGCGCGTCGATGGGCAGCGTGTGCGTGATGCGGATGTTGCTTACGGCGCTGTCGGCCACCACCACGCCCTCGATTACCAGGCGATCCACATACGGGATGTCCGTTGGGTCGGCCAGTTCCTCGCAGCCGGCGAACACCGCGCATGCGGCGGCGGCCAGCACCGTACGGGCCAGGCGCGAACGCCAGCGCCGGCTTGTAATGTGTGTGACAGGCCCGGGGGCCGTGTTTATGCTCTGTGCCATGGCGATAGCCGGTTCCTGGTGACTAGAATTTGAAGGAAATGCCGAACGTCGGGATGATGGGGAACAGCGTAACACGCTTCAGCTTCGAGCTGTAGCCACCGGTTGCTTCGTCGTACTCCTGCGTGATGTACTGCGCGAACGTGTTCCGATGGTTGTAGGCATTGTAGATGTTGATGGACACTTGCCACGGGAGATCGAACCACCGATAGGAGTGCGTGAAGTTCAGATCCAGCTTGTGGAACGCCGGCAGGCGGTAGCCGTTGCGCTCGGTGTAGTCGTACCGGTCGGTGTAGGATTCGAAGGGCCGGCCGTTACCTCCCAGGCTGTTCGGCTCCATGTCCGGCAACTGCATGAAATAGCGGCCGGTGGCGGTGGAGTACGCCTGCCCGGTGCCGTACACCCAGGTGGCGCCCAGCTCCCACGATTCGCCCAGGCGATAGGTAAGCACAATCGACACATCGTGCCGCCTGTCGTACCTCGGATAAAAGGGCTTGCCGTTGTTCAGGTCGGCGAAGGTCCGGCGGGTCCAGGCCAGCGTATAGCCGATCCATCCGGTGAATGCGCCAACACGCTTGTTCACGAACAGCTCCACGCCGTAGGCGTCGCCGTCGCCGGCGGTAAAGGAACTTTCCAGCGGGGTGGACAGGCTGAAGGACGTTGTGTCCTTGTACTCCAGCACGTTGTGCATCCGTTTATAGTAGGCCTCGACGGAAACCACCACTTCGCGGTCGAACAGTCCGGTCTCCACGCCGATCACGCCCTGCATTGCCTCGGCCGGTTTTACCGTGGCGGTGGAAGGGAACCATACATCGGTTGGGAGCGTGATATCGTTGCGTGTTACCAGGTGCAGGAACTGGTTGGCGGTTGTGAACGCGCCCTTCAGGGTTATGGCGTCGGTGAGGGCATAGGCCACCGAGAGCCGTGGCTCCAGGCGCAGATAATTTCCGCGTTGGAAGTAATACAGCCGCGCGCCCAGATTGGCCGACAGCTCCGGCGTGATGCGCCACTCGTCCTGCGCGTAGACCGATGCGTCGAGCGCGGTAAGGATCGTGGGGTTCTGCTCGATGGTGCCGAAGTCGCGAATGTCGGCCGATGCGTCGGCACGGAACCGATGCTCGGTTACTTCCAGGCCCGTCTTTACCACGTGGTCGTCGTTGGGGTAGTACTGCGCCTCGCCGCGCAGCATGTAGTCGCGCACGCCTGACACGGATTTGAAGTTGTCGCGCGTCCGCCCGCTGTCCTTCTCGGCAAGCAGCGTGGAGAAGGAATAATCCGAGTACACCGCCGAGAAATTGGTGAACAGCTCCGGCGACACGATATGGGCCCAGCGCAGGTTCGCGGTGGAGTTCCCCCAGCCGACATCGAACGTAACGTCATCGTCCGGCGGCCCCTTCAACACATCCCGCCCGAAATATCCGCTCAGGAATACGTGGTCGCTTTCGGAAAGGCGATAGTTCACCTTGCCGTTCAGGTCGTAGAAGTAATACGTGGGCGTAACCTCACGGTCCTTCTCGCTCATCGCAAGCAGGAGCAGATCCAGATACATGCGGCGGCCCGAGAGCATGAACGTGGCGTCCTCGCCGATGGGTCCTTCCACGGTAAGGCGCGAGTTGATCATGCTCAGGCCCGCGGTGCCGCTCAGGCGTTCGTGTGTGCCCTCGCGCATGGTCATGTCCAGCACGCTGGAAAGCCGGCCACCGTATTCGGCCGGGAACGCGCCCTTGATCAGCCGGATATCGCGAACGGCGTCGGCGTTAAACGTGCTCATGAAGCCGCCCAGGTGCGACGGGTTGTAGACGATCACGCCGTCGAGCAACGTCAGGTTCTGGTCCGGCGAACCGCCGCGCACATACAGTCCGCTGGAGATCTCGCTCACGCTTTTCACGCCCGGCAGCAGTTGCAGGGCGCGGAAGATGTCCACTTCGCCGCCAAGCGAGGGAAGTTTGCTGATGAAGTCGCTGCGGAGATCCACCCTGCCCAGCGCGGTGGCCGGGGTGGGGTCGCGCTGGGCCTGCACCACGATGGAGTCGGCGCGCACGTCGCGCGATTCCAACTTGATATCCAGACGCAGGGGCGCATCCCCGGTAAGGGTGACAACTTTGGAGAAAGGCGCATATCCCACGCCGCGCACCACCAGCCGATACGTTCCCGGCGCCACCCGCACGATGGAGTAAAACCCGAACTTGTTGGTAATGCCGCCCCTGATCTGCCGGGCCGAGCTCGAGGTATCGGCCAGGATGACAACGGTTGCGCCGGTGACGTATTCGCCGGAGGTTGCCTCGGTAACGGTACCGGCGACCGACGCCGTGGCGGGCTGTTCGTTTCCGGGCTGCGCGGATGCCGGGCCTGCCGAGGCAAGCAGGGCTGCAACCCCATACAGCACAAGGGCTGCGCGTTGCCATCGCATGCGTTGCGATCGCCGAATTCCGGAGCAGACAGTACGTGCCGTGCGCGCCAACACGTTGGCGCGATTCATGTATCCCACAATCATTCCTGTTGAACTATAGAGAACGCCGAGGCTGAGAACTGGGGGGCGACAAGCGGGGTGGCCGCCCTGGCATGCCTGTTGGCCGTGGTGCCCTACGCCGTTGGGCGGCACAGGTTGCGACCAATGGCAATACGATACATGTTCCCTGCCAGCGTTGCAATGACATATCACCGTCGGTTGATGTGACCCGTCTGGTGGTTCAGTAGTTCGTGGCGAAGGTGTTGCGCCGATGGGATGTGCGCGAGCGGGTGGTGTGGGCTGCGTGCGTGGCGACGCGCACAAACAACAACGCCCGCGGCGCCGTGTGAAACGGGCGCCGCGGGCGAGTGCGTTGGTGGTACGATGGCGCGTTGCCGCTTGGCGCCGAATCGCCGGGGGCTGGATCCGTGGGCGCAACATTGGCCGTGGGTGCGGCCGCATTGGCGCGTGCCTGCCGGCGTTCACGCTGGCGGCGGGAATAGCGCCGCACGAACGGGTAGCCCACCGCCGCAACCAGCAACACCGGCAGCAGGGCAATCAGCAGGGTAAGGCCGGTCGCCACGATCCCGATCATCCCTTCCAGACCGTTATCCCAGGCGGCCTGCAGCCGGCCTCCAACGGTCCTCGGCGAGTTGCCAACGGCGCCGGGCTCCACAACGGTGATCGTGAAATGCGAATACGCCACCTGATCGCCCAGCACGCGCAGGCGTCCCTGTATGCCCTCGATCACGCCGCGCACTTCGGCCAGCTTGCCTTCCACTTCGATCAGATCCGCCAGCTTCCCGCTGTGCTCGGCAACCAGTTTCAGCAGCCGTGCCTCCAGCTCCTGCTGCGCCTTCAGGCGCGCGCCGAGATCCACGTACTCCTCGGTGACATCGTTGCTGGTAACCGACTCGTACTCCACTTCGCCGGCGCGGCGGATGGCCGCGAGCGTGGTATCGAACCGCGAGGCCGGCACGCGAATCTCCACGGTGCCTGAGCGCGATGTGCCGCTTGCCACCGAACGGCTGCTGTTGGCGATGTAGCCGCAATTTGCGGCCGCTATCGTCTGCAGCACGCGCTCGGCCGTATCCAGCGATCCAATGCGCAGGGTCAGTTCGCCGTTGCGGATGATCTGGCGCTGGATGGCCGCCGGTGTGGTGGGCGGGTTGCTGCCACCGCCAGCGGGGCCATCCGGCGTCTTTGGCGCATCGGGCGATTGCGGAGCGGGCGGCGGTGTCGCCTGGGTCGGTGTCTGCTGGTCGTACAACACCGGCGGAATGGCCCCGCCTGTCTGCTTCTGTTGCGGAGCCGTTGACGGCTGGGTCATCATCATGGCCGCTTCGGGCGCGGACTCCTTGTTGCTGGAGCCGCATCCAGTGATGCCCAGGATGGCCGGGCCGGCGATCGCGGCCCACAGGATAACGTTGCGAACTGCGTTGGCGTTCATTGCTCTGCCTTTGAATAACTGGCGTTGCATACGATACTCATCGAACACGCGGTTGAGATGACATCGTTACACGAGTTTCGTGTGCGCGGCAATCCGGCGTGACGTTCCGGGGCCAAAAGGCCTCAGTACCATAGATGGGTTGTCCTGCCCAACGGGCCGGGTATCGCCAGGCTGGAAATTTGCACGCTGGATGTTCGGCTTTCGATGATTGCTGTAGTACATTACGGTCCGTTGTACGTTTCAGGACGTCGTGGTCCAGGCGCTGCAACATTGAAGAGCGGAAGTCCAGGCCGCTCGTCCGGTTCCAAGCACCCGTTCCTCCGCGTTTGTACGGCGGCACCCCGCGCCTGCACGCCGAGCCCGATACCTGGTTCCTGCATTCCGATGACTACCTCCGGAATACCGTGAACACACATCCCCGATACTGCTCGCCGCGGGCGATCCCCGCGCACAATCCGTTCCGGCTGATCCATGCCCGTTCCGTTCTTCTTGGCGCGTTGCTGCTGGCGGCGGCCTGCCTGCCGGCTGTTGCGCAACAACGCGGCGACGTGGCCTCGATCGGCATGGCCAAGGCCTCGGTTGCAACCGCGCGCGGCCTTTCGGCGCTGTACTCCAACATCGGCGCGCTTGGCCTGGATGCGCTTGGCAAATACGACAGCATGCAACAGGTGGAGATCGACGTTGCCCTGCTGCCGTTCGGCGGGGTTGCCGGCTCCACGTACCTGAACTCCTCCGAGCTCAACTTCGTGTTCGATAAAAAGGACAGCGGCATCTTCACCGACGCCGATCGCCTGCGGCTGTCGACGTTGCTGGAGAACGGTCGCCTGTCGGCCGATGCCGTTGTGGATGCGTTCGCGATACGCATCCGAGCGCCGCGCCTGGGCGCGATCGGGCTTCGGTACGGGCACCGTGTGCGCGCGCAGATGAGCTTCCCTGAAAATTTCCGTACCGGCGTGCTTGGCGACGGCGACGTTTTTGCCACCAACCAACGTTTCGAGAACCCCGAGATCGGCGGCGAGTGGCTGCGGCACATGACGCTGACGCTGGCCAGCGCGTTCGAGCGCCGAAGCGACGACCCCAACCGTTCGGCCTGGTTCCCGGCGTTCGGGGTCGGGATGAGCGTATCGTACCTGGAGGGGATCGTGCATTACGACGTCGACCAGAAAAGCTGGGCAAGCTCGCGCGTGATCCCCTCGCCGCCGGGGGCAACGTACCGCAGCATCGAGGTGAACGGATATTATGCGTTCCGTTCGTCCACGCCGCTGGATACGTCGTTCTCGCCGTCGGACGCAATCGTCAACTCCTCGATCTTCGGCTCGAAGAACGCGCCGTCGATCGGATGGGAGGGGAACTTCGGGATGTCGATGGTGATCCTGCGCCAGGTGCGCGAGGGGACCATCACGATTGTGGGCAATCCGCTGGAGGCGCAGCAGTACAATCGCGAGGACGCCGGCACGCGCGACGCGCTGGTGTTCGGGTTCGCGCTCGACGGCATCGGCACGGTGCTCTGGAACGGCACCAACCGCGTGCGGCGATATGCGCAGATACGCGATACGCTGACCGATGCGAAGGGCGGCATCTCCAACGACGTCATCTATCGCTACGAGGCGAAGCTGGATACGATCGGTGACTTCCGCACGGTGCTGCCGATGACGATGCGTATGGGCTTCGGCGCCGACGTTACGTCGTTCCTGCCGGACATTCCCGGCGACATGATCGCCAGCCTTGAAACCGCGTTCGACATGAACAACCAGATCGGCGGCGAGCGTTCCACGCGTGTGTCGCTTGGGGCGGAGTGGAGGCCGAACACGGTGGTTACGCTGCGCAGCGGCCTGCAGGTTGGCGGGCGCCTGGGCGCCGCGCTGGCCTTCGGCGTTGGGCTGCACCCGGTGCCGTGGTTCTCGGCGGATATCGCCACGTCGGAAATCACCAGCGTGTTCTCACCCGACCGCCTTCGGCTGGATGGCGCCCTGCAACTGGCGCTGCACATGAAGTTCTGAGTTCGCCTGGCGCGGGCATGCCGCGCCGGGACCCCGGCAAACAAAACGCGAGCCGTGCTCTTCAAAGCAGGCTCGCGTTCGGTTGTCGTACGCAGCGATATCTGCCGATGCGGTGCGCGCCTACGCGTGCTCGAACGCCACCAGACCCTGATCGTCCAGCTTTACGTGCACCACGTCGCCGGCCGAGAACTCGCCTTCCAGCAGCATGGAGGAAAGCGGGTTGGTCATGTATCGCTGGATCACGCGCTTCAGCGGGCGTGCGCCGTACACGATATCGTAGCCCAGCTTCGCGATCCAGTCCTTGGCCTCGTCGGTAATCGTGAAGCCCAGGCCGTTGGCCTTCAGCATGCGTTCCACGCGCTCGATCTGCACATCCACGATGCGGCGGATCTCAACCTGCGTAAGCGGCTTGAACACGATGATGTCGTCGATACGGTTCAGGAACTCCGGCCGCAGTTGCTGCCGCAGCATCTCCAGCAGCTTCACGCGCAGCTCGCCCATCACCGATTCGCGGTTCTCGGCGGTGATGGTTGTCAGCCGGTCCTGAATCAGGTTCGACCCCATGTTCGAGGTCATGATGATGATCGTGTTCTTGAAGCTCACCACGTGGCCCTGGCTGTCGGTGAGGCGGCCTTCGTCCAGCACCTGCAGCAGGATGTTGAACACCTCCGGGTGGGCCTTCTCGATCTCGTCGAGCAGCACAACGGAGTACGGCCTGTTGCGCACGGCCTCGGTAAGCTGCCCGCCTTCCTCGTAGCCCACATAGCCCGGCGGCGCGCCAATCAGCCTGGAGACGGCGAACTTCTCCATGTACTCGGACATGTCGATCCGCACCATGGCGCGTTCGTCGTCGAACAGGAACTCGGCCAGGGCGCGGGCCAGCTCGGTTTTGCCAACGCCGGTAGTGCCCAGGAAGATGAACGAGCCGATGGGGCGGTTCTGGTCCTGCAGGCCGGCGCGCGAGCGCCGGATGGCGTTGGATACCGCCGAGACCGCTTCATCCTGCCCGATCACACGTTCGTGCAGCCTGTCCTCCATCCGCACCAGCTTCGTGCGTTCGCTTTCCAGCATCCGCGATACGGGGATGCCGGTCCACTTGGCAACCACTTCGGCGATGTCGTCGGCATCCACCTCTTCCTTCAGCATGCGATGGGTTTGCTGGGCCTGCTCCAGCTTTGTGTTGGTTTCGGCCACCTGCTTTTCAAGCTCGGTGATCTTGCCGTAGCGGATCTCGGCAACCTTGCCCAGATCGCCCATCCGTTCGTAGTTGGCCGCCTCGGTTTTCAGCTCCTCGATCTCGCTTTTCATGCCGCGGATCGTGCCGATCAACTCCTTCTCCAGTTGCCACTGCGCCTTCAGCTCGCTGCGTTGCTGCTGAAGCTGGGCAAGTTCCGTTTCGATTTCATCAAGCCGCGCGCGTGTTGCCGCAAGCACATCAGTCTGTTCTGCCTTGGCCATAATCGTTTCAATAGGTAGCTGCACAGCCATGCACGCGGCGACCCTGCATGGTCCTGAAATCGGGAACGGAATATTGAATCGCCTGCAAGCGCGGCACTATCGGGGCCACACGTCCGTTCCTCAATACGGCGAATCTACAACAGCGCCGTTGGATGCCCGATTGTTGGGCAATCTTTTCGTACTGACGTGCCGCGGCGCCGGTTCATTGTTCAGCCCATATCGGTATCTTTGTCACGGGCTCGGTGCGCCCACGAGGATCCCTGCCAGCGCGCTTCACACGTGCCCGATGGCAGCGGATCGTGCTCATTCGGGAAATCTCCTTCATGGAAATACTTCTCATCATCCTGGTCGCGTATCTTCTCGGCTCGATCCCCTCGGCCGTGATCATCAGCAAGCTGTTCTACGGGTTCGACATTCGCGAAAAGGGGAGCGGCAACATGGGGAGCACGAATACCTTTCGTGTTCTCGGGTGGAAGGCCGGGCTTATCGTTCAGATTCTGGATGTGCTGAAGGGCGCCGCGGCCGTTACGCTGGCGGTACACATTTTCAACGGCGTGCTGCCGTTTCCGAACGCCACCGGCTTCGAGGACATTACCATCGTGAAAACCATTGCCGGCATTGCGGCGGTGGTGGGCCATATCTGGACCGCGTTTGCCGGGTTCCGCGGCGGCAAGGGGATCAATACCGCGCTTGGCATGCTGATCGGCATCGCGCCGGTTGAGCTGGCGGTTGCCCTTGGGGTGTTCCTGCTGGTGGTGGTGGCCTCCGGCTATGTGTCGCTGGGCTCCATCCTGGCGGCCGTTACGCTGCCAACCACGATGCTGGTGCGCTACAACATCTTCCACGTGGATATCGAGGGCTACAACACGCTGGTCTTCTTCTGTGTTGGCCTTGCCGTGCTGATCATCTTCACGCACCGCACAAACATCCGCCGCCTGTTCGAGGGGCGCGAGAACCGCTTCAACAAACTCCGAATCTTCCACCGCTAGCGCCGCTGCCATGACTGTTGGATTCGTTGGAGCCGGAAGCTGGGGCACAACGCTGGCCGTGCACCTGGCTTCGTTGGGTCATGACGTTCTGCTGTGGTCGCATGGTGCCGACCAATACCACCGCCTTCGTACCGATCGCACAAACGAAATGTACCTGCCCGGTGTGGCGTTTCCCGCGTCGCTTACGGTGGTTGAGCATGCGGCACAGGCTGCCGAGGCCCCGATCGTGGCGATCGCGACGCCCACGCAGTACATCCGGGGCGTGATGGCCGATGTGCCCGCCCGGGCGCTGGCCAGTTGTCTGGTGGTGAGCATTTCCAAGGGGATCGAGCGCGGATCGCTGATGCGCATCAGCCAGTTGATGGCCGCCACGCATGGGGTTGAGGCCGAACGGTTCGTGGTGCTGAGCGGCCCCAGCCACGCCGAGGAGGTTGCCGCCGGCATCCCGACTCTTGTGGTTGCGGCAAGCCCGGAACTGGAGGCGGCCGCGCAGGTGCAGCATCTGTTCACCTCCGACACGTTCCGCGTGTACCGCAGCGACGACCTGGTGGGCGTTGAGCTTGGCGGCGCGCTGAAGAACGTGATCGCGGTGTGCGCCGGCATTATCGACGGGCTTGGCTACGGCGACAACACCAAGGCCGCCCTTATCACGCGTGGCCTTGCGGAGATTTCGCGACTGGGCATTGCCCTTGGCGCGTATCCGCAAACCTTCAGCGGGCTTTCGGGGCTGGGCGATCTGGTGGTAACCTGCACAAGCAGGCACAGCCGCAATCGCTTTGTTGGCGAGCAGATCGGCAAGGGGCGCACGCTGGCGGAGATCACCGCCGAGATGCGCATGGTGGCCGAGGGTGTTACCACAACGGCCTCGGCGCACGAGCTGGCCCAGCGGCACGGCGTGGAAACGCCGATCATCGATCAGGTGTACCGAGTGTTGTTCGAGGGGAAGGATCCCCGCGAGGCCACGTACGCGCTGATGACCCGCCAGACCAAGCACGAAATCTGGTAACGCCGTGCCTTCGGCAACCACGGTATCCCCTCAGGAATCCGCAAGCCCGATACCATGCCGGATCATCGCGCGATACCGATTGCGCCGGCCCAACATCCGTTAATCCGTAACGTTCACGCCCGTGTGGCCAATCCTGTACCGCGGCTTCATTTCGCCGGCGCTTGCGCTGGTGTACCGGCTTGCGGCCCTGCGTTCGCCGAAGGCCGCCGCCGCGTTGGAGGGCCGCCGGCGCTGGCGCCAGGATCTGGCCGCGTTGCCGGCGCGCACCGGCGGCGTGCCACGCCTGCATGTGCATGCGGCCTCGGTGGGCGAGTTCGAGCAGGCCAAGCCGATCGTCGAGGAGGTACGCCGGCGCCTTGGCGGCGTCATCATCACCGCGTCGTTTTTCTCATCCAGCGGCTACAATCAGCAACGCGCCTGGGGCGGCGTGGATGCGGCCTGTTATCTGCCGGCCGAGCGGCGCGCGGAGATGGCGGCATTTCTGGATAGGATCGATCCCGATTGTGTGCTCATCATGCGCTACGATCTGTGGCCCGCGTTTCTGATGGGCCTTGCCGATCGCGGTGTGCCGGCCGTGCTTGCCTGCGGTGTGCTGCGCGCCGATTCCGGGCGGTTCAACCCCTTGCTCCGTTGCTTCTTTGCCTGGATGTATGGCATGCTCGCGCATGCATTCGTGGTGGAGCCGGACGACGCCGAGGCCTTCCGGCGGCTGGTGCCACGGCTGGCAACCGAGGTGTGCGGCGATACGCGCTACGATCGCGTGGCCGAACGTGTGGCCGCCCAGGCCGATCTGGGCCCGCTCTCGCGGGGCAGTCTTCTCGGGCCGGAGTCCGGCGCGGCCGCGCCGCTGATCGTGGTTGCCGGCAGCACGTGGCCGGCCGATGAACGCGTGCTGCGGCCGCTGGCCGAGGACCCCAGGTTCCGGTTGATTATCGTGCCTCACGAGCCCACCGCCAACCATGTGGCAGCGCTGCTGGCGGAGTTCCCGGGGAGCATTGCGGCTTCGGCGTTGCCGGCCGCAGGGCCTGCCGGCCCGCCGGACAGCAGTCGCGCTACCGTGGTGGTTGATCGCACCGGGCTGCTGGCCCTGCTGTATCGCGTGGCCGATATCGCGTATGTGGGCGGCGCATTTGGCGAGGGCGTGCACAGCGTGTTGGAGCCCGCCGCCTACGGCCTGCCGGTGATTGCCGGCCCGGGGCTTGCGCGCTCGCGCGATGCGGTTGCGCTGCACCGCAGCGGTGCGCTGGCTGTTGTGCGCACCGGCCCGGAGCTGCATGCCGAAGCCGGACGCCTGTACGATGACCCCGCCGAACGGGCTCGCCGTGCCTGCGTTGCCCGGGCTTTTGTGGCCGGCCGGGTTGGCGCTACCGAACGGATTGTTGCGGCGCTCCACGGCCGGCTTGCCGCGCCGCGCGCTCAGGGCGCCGGACAGGGGGGGTGAGGCCAGCCCGGTGGGGGGTGCCCGGCATCGGGTGTTGCACTGTGAACGGCGCGCCGCGTGCGTGCCTGCATCTTCTGTGAATACAACCATGCGCATAGCATACTTCGATTGTTTTGCCGGCCTTAGCGGCGATATGGCGGTGGGGGCGTTGATTGATGCCGGCGTGCCGCTGGATGTGATCCGCGACGGGCTTGCGCTGATCGGGATCAACGAGACGGAGCTTACCGTTGCCACGCGCCGCATCGTGCGCAGCCAGATTGCCGCCACCAAGTTCGATGTCCTTGGCCCGAACGGCCAGCCCGTGGACCGTCTGCACGGCGGCGGCGCGGTGAGCGCCGGTGATCGCGACCACATGCACGGTCATGGCCACGGTCACGATCATGACCACGGTCACGATCACGGCCATCATCATGAGCACGCGCATCATCACGGTCATGACCACGGCCACGGCCACGATCACGGTCATCATCATGATCACGGCCACAAGCACGAGCATGATCACGGGCCTGGCTACGATCACGGCCATCATCATGATCACGGCCACAAGCACGAGCATCATCACGGGCCTGGTCACGATCACGGCCATCATCATGACCACGCGCATCGCACGTTCGCCGATATCCGCGCCATGATCGAGCGCAGCGCGCTGGCCGAGCGGGTGAAGCAGCGTGCCGTGGCCATCTTCGGCGCGATTGCCGAAGGGGAGGGGCGCGTGCACGATATGCCGCCGGAGCAGGTCGGCTTTCACGAGGTGGGCGCGTTGGATTCGATTGCCGACATCGTGGCCGTGGCCATCGGCCTGGAGCATCTGGGCATCGACGCGGTGTATGCCTCGGAGCTGCCGCTGGGCAGCGGCGGCATGATCCGCACGCAGCACGGGCTGATGCCGTTGCCGGCGCCGGCAACGTTGGCGATCCTGAATGGCCATGCCGTGCGGCTGACGGATGTGCCCATGGAGCTCACAACCCCAACGGGCGCCGGCATCGTGGCCGCGCTTTCGTGTGGGACGCTGGGGCCTGAACGGATTATTCCGGAGCGGTTTGGCTTCGGCGCCGGAACACGCGAGCTGGCCGACCGTCCGAACCTGGTGCGCGTGATCGTGGGCGAGCTGGCCGCCGAACCGGGCGCCGCCGAGCCGGGCGCCGCCAATGCGCCGGGCGCGACGTGGCACACCGATGTGGTGACGGTGATCGAGGCCAACATCGACGACATGAACCCGCAGCTTGTGCCGTATGCGATCGAGCGGCTGCTGGCCGCCGGTGCCGTGGAGGCGTACGCCGCGCAGGTGTTGATGAAGAAGGGCAGGCCCGGCCTGGTGCTTACGGCGATCGCGCCGCCGGAGCTGGCCGAGATGATTGCCACCACTGTGTTCGCGGAGACAACCACCATCGGGCTGCGGATGGCCACGATGGAACGCCGCAAGCTGCCGCGCGTGGAAGTGGAAGTGCCCACCGCGTACGGCCCGGTGCGGATGAAGCGAATCAACACTGCGAGCGGTACGCGGGTGACGCCGGAGTTCGAGGACGCCCGGCGGATCGCGGCGGAACAAGGCCTGCCGATCCCCGATGTTCATGCCGCGCTGAGCGACGCCGCCCGGCGGTACGAGGCGACCGGCGAGGCCTGATGCAGTTGATAGCAGTGGATGTGCATGGCGTTGCCCCGTGATTGCCCGCGGCGCACGGTGGCACAATCGCGGCGCACATGCGTCCCATTGACTGGTGAGTAATCGGAGAACGTTGATGAAGTTGATGAACCTGGTTCAGGAGCCCCCGCCGGCCCCCGGCGACCCACGCGGCGGCCTGCGTGCGGTGGTGCGGTTGTTCTATCGCAATCGCGGCCTTGGCTCGATCCTGCTGTTCATGTTTGCCTCGGCGCTTGGCGTGATGATGGTTGCCGGGCGCGTGATGTATACCGGAACGCGCGGCTACACCTTCCTGCTGTGGAATCTTATCCTTGCGTGGATTCCGTTCCTTATCGCCTTTGCGATGTACCATCTGCGCGGCATGCCCCGCATCCTGCGCGCGTTTGGATGGGCGATGTGGCTGCTGTTTCTGCCGAACGCGCCGTACATCGTTACCGACCTTATTCACCTGCGCTGGAACACCGCCGCGCCGGTGTGGTACGATGCGATGATGATCGCCACGTTTGCCTGGACAGGGCTGTTTCTGGGCCTGGTATCGCTCACAATGATGCAAAGTCTGGTGCGGCAACGTCTGGGGAATGTCGTAAGTTGGGCGTTCGCATTGGCTTCGCTGGCGCTCAGCGGCTTCGGTATCTATCTGGGGCGGTTCGAGCGTTGGAACAGTTGGGATATCCTGGCCGACCCGCGCGGGCTTGGCCACACGCTGCTGTCGAAGCTGGCCGATCCGCTGGCGCACGAGCGCACCTACGCGGTAACCATTCTCGTAACCGCCTTTCTCATGATGGCCTATGCCATGACGACAACGTTCATGTTGCCGCCTGCGCATCGGGCCGCCGATCGTGAATCTTAGCGCACACGAAACATCTCATGCCGTACACCATAGCTGTTGTTGGAACCGGGTACGTTGGATTGGTAACCGGAACCTGCTTTGCCGAAGGGGGGAACCAGGTTCACTGTGTCGACATCGACCCCAAGAAGATCGAGATTCTGGAATCCGGCGGCGTGCCGATCTACGAGCCCGGGCTGGATCTGCTGCTGGAGCGGAACATCCGCGAACGCCGGATCTGGTTCACGCTGGATCTGGAAGGCGCCATCCTCCGTTCCGACGTCGTGTTCCTGTGCCTGCCCACGCCCCCGGATGAGGACGGCTCGGCCGATCTGAAGTACATCCTGGGTGTGGCCGAGCAGATCGGCGTTATCCTGAACAACCATCCCGACGCCGGCTACAAGGTGCTGGTGGATAAAAGCACGGTGCCGGTGGGCACCAGCGAGCTGGTGCGCGACGCCGTGCGCCGCAACGCCCCGAACGCCGAGTTCGATGTTGTCTCCAACCCGGAGTTCCTGCGCGAGGGATACGCCGTTGAGGATTTCATGCGCCCGGAACGCGTGGTGGTGGGCACCAGTTCCAAGCGCGCCGAGGCCATCATGCGCGAGCTGTACGAGCCCTACGTCCGCAGCGGCAACCCGATCTTCTTCATCAGCGAACGCAGCGCCGAAATCGCCAAGTATGCCGCCAACTCCTTTATCGCGATGCGCATCTCGTTTATCAACGAAATGGCCAACTTCTGCGAGAAGCTGGGCGCCGATATCGACGACGTGCGCGCGGCCATCGGGTCGGACTCGCGCATCGGCAAGAAATATCTGTATCCCAGCGTCGGCTACGGCGGAAGCTGCTTCCCCAAGGACGTGCGCGCGATCCTGAAAAGCGCATCGGATTACCAGACCTCGCTGCAGGTTATCGAGGCGGTGGAGAAGGTGAACAAGCGGCAGGCGGTGCTGTTCTGCGACAAGATCCGCGCGCATTTCGGCGGCGACCTGGCCGGGCGTCGGCTGGCGCTGTGGGGCCTGGCGTACAAGGCCAATACCGACGATACCCGCGAATCGCCGGCGTTCCGCGTGATCGACCAGTTGCTTGAAGCCGGCGTGGAGGTTGTGGCCTACGATCCCGAGGCGATCGAGGGGACGCGCCACCGCTACGGCAATCGCATCACGTACGGGACCAGCATGTACGAAACGGCGAAGGGTGCCGACGCCCTGGTGCTCCTGACCGAGTGGAACGAGTTCCGCAACCCGGATTTCGACCGCCTGGCCGAATGCCTGAAGCAGCGGGTAATGTTCGATGGCCGTAATCTCTTCAGCACGGTGGAGATGGCCGCCCGTGGCTACACCTATTATTCGGTTGGCCGCGCGATGGTGCCGGCCGACTCGATTGCCCAATAGTGCTTCATCCGATACGTGAGCTGAAATGCGCTGATACCGCTTGCACTCGCAAGTTGGATTGCGTATGTTGGGGCTTCTTCTCAGCAGCCCGTACGCGCCAATGAAGGACTTGCAGATCAAGAAGCTCTATTACTCGATCAGCGAAGTCAGTAAAATGCTCGGGTTGGAGCAATACGTTCTCCGCTACTGGGAGACGGAGTTCGAGCAACTTCGCCCCCAGAAAAATCGTGCGGGCAATCGTATCTACACTGAAAAGGACATCGATGTCGTGAAGCTGATCAAGCGCCTTACGCGCGAGGATCGCTACACCATCGAGGGGGCACGCCAGGTGATGACCGCGATGGTCGCCGAAAACGGTGTGCTGAAGGAAGATGCACTCGAGGAACACTTGAGGAAGATGAAGGGGGGCACCGAGGGTCCGGCAAAAAACGAGATCCTTGCGGAATTGCGCGAAACGCTGATTCAGCTTCGAGCGAAATTGTAGGGTGGGGGGCAAAAGGCATCACGCACAGCCTTTGAATGTGCATGGAACATTGATTTCGGAGCGTAGCGCAGCCCGGTAGCGCACTTCCTTGGGGTGGAAGGGGTCGTGGGTTCAAATCCCGCCGCTCCGACATTGAAAGCCAGCGTTGAGCTGGCTTTCGTCGTTTATGGTGGTGCCGTGTATACAGCGCGGGCAACACCCGTGGATTGCTTCATGATGGCGCAGATGTTGAATTTTCCGCATCACGCATCACGCATCACGCATCACGCATCACGCATCACGCATCACGCATCACGCATC
>CBHYLN010000121.1:0-16303 GCA_966128725.1 uncultured bacterium
GGACTATTACCGCGAAGGTTCCGTTGCCGGCGGTGTACATCGGATTTCGCAGCGCCGAAGTCACGCACGACGATACGCCGGCGCTGAACGTCCTGTCGCTGATATTGCAGCGCGGGCGGTCCAGCCGGTTGCAGCGATCGCTGGTGTACGGTACGCAGGTTGCTCAAAGTGCCGCCGCGTTCAACGTCGACATGGAGCGCGCGGGCCTGCTGGTTGTGCTTGCAACCGCCGCCGACGGCGTGACCGCCGATCAGTTGGAGGCATCGTTGTGGCGCGAACTGGAGCTGATTGCCAGCGAGGGCGTTACCCAGCAGGAGCTGGATACCGCGCTGAATCACATCAGGACATCGTTCGTGACCTCGATGTGCAAGCTGCACGGGGTTGCCGATGCGCTGGCTTATTACCACGTATTGTGTGGCGATGCACGCCGTGTCAATACGTTCCTCGATGACTTCGGAGTGCTTTCCCCGGCCGACATTCAGCGTGTTGCCGGGCGGTATCTGCGCCGCGATGCGGCGGCGGTATTGCACTATCTGCCGGAGTGAGACCGCCCTGCCGGCGGAAACCAATCCGGGCATGATGCCCGCCGATACCGATCGGATACTGAACTGACCTGAATGATTTCTGCCGAGACAACCACGCAAGTACACTATACCGCCGGGTTCGATGGGGGCACGTGTACGGCCAGCTACACCGAATTGACGCTCGGCAACGGCTTGCGTGTCATATTCCACGAAGACCACTCCACGCCGATCGTTACGATCAACGTTCTTTATCATGTAGGCTCGAAGAACGAACTGCCCGGGCGTACCGGCTTTGCGCATTTGTTCGAGCATCTGATGTTCGACGGCTCGGCCAATGTGGAACGTGGTGGCTACGACAGTTACTGTACCTCGGTTGGTGGCGACAATAACGCCTTTACCAGCAGCGACATCACCAACTACTACGTTACGCTTCCCAGCGATCAGCTTGCGCTTGGCCTGTGGCTGGAGTCCGACCGGATGGCCGGATTTGCCGTGGAGGAGATATCGCTTGAGACGCAGAAGAATGTGGTGATCGAGGAGAAGCGCCAGAGCACGGACGACGTGCCCTATGGCGATGCGATGATCGTGATGCGGGGCCTGGCATACGACGCCGCCCACCCGTACAGTTGGGATACCATCGGCTCGATGGATGATATCCGCGCCGCCAAGATGGAGGATGTGCGCACGTTCTATCAGCGCTTCTACGTCCCGTCGAACGCGATCCTGGTTGTGGCGGGTGATGCCAGCGTCCACGACGCAAGGGGCCTGTTGGAAGGATATTTCGGCTTGATCGATCCCGGCCCTGTTGTGGATCGCCCACAGCCCGCGCCGCAACTCCATCGCAGTGGCCAGCGTACGGTGCTGCGACAATCGATCATCCCGTTTAATGCCGTGTTTCTGGGGTATCATGTGCCCACCATCTACAGCGAGGACAACCCGGCGCTCGAGTTGCTGGCGTCGTTGCTTACCGATGGTGAAAGTTCGCGGCTGTACCGGGCGCTGGAATACACGCAGCAGATTGCCTCGGAGGCCGAGTGTTTCGTGGACGACGGCGAGATCGACAGCCTGTTCTACGTCTATGCCGTGGCGCAGAGCAACTCCGTTTCGCCTGCCCGGCTGGAGGCCGCCCTGCGCGAGGAGATCCGCAGGATTGCCGTTGACGGTGTTGATGAGCGCGAGCTGGAGAAAGTGAAAAACCGGAAGGTGACGCGCGTGATCCACTCGCTGCAGTCGGTATCGAACCGTGCCGAGCGGCTTGCGTATTACGGCGCGTTGTTCGGCGATCCCGGGCTGGCGTTCCGCGAGGCCGACCTGTACGCGGCCGTAACACCGGCCGATATTGCCCGCGTTGCGCAGGCGTATCTGCTGGATCAGGAGCCCAATGTCATCGAGTATCACAGAACCCGGGGCCGTTGATTGGCCAGGCGCCACGGCTGCTGCGTGATGCAGCGCCGTGAATCCCCAGCCCCATGCATCCGTCAACGCATTCAAACGCTGATTTTCAAATAGCTCTTCTACTCCATGCAGGCGATCGATCGTTCACAACCTCCGGTGCCGGGCAGGCCAAGCCGTGTAACGTTTCCGGCGTTCAAGCAGCTTGCTCTGGACAATGGTATCCCCGTATACATCGTGGAGAACCACGCGCAGCCATATGTGTCGCTGCAGTTGGTGATCCGCAGCGGCGCTTCCAGCGACCAGGGGCTGCCGGGGTTGGCCGAGTTCACCAGCAGCCTGTTGCTTACCGGTGCCGGTCAGCGCAACGCGCAGCAGCTTTCCGAGGAGATCGATTACCTGGGCGCTTCGCTGGATGCCAGTGCGGGTCGTGATGAGATTACCGTGGGCCTGGGTGTGCTCACCACGTTTCTGCCGCGCGGGTTGGAGCTGATGGCCGATGTTGTGCTTCTGCCCACGTTCCCGGCCGACGAGGTTGCCCGCGAACGCAAGCAGGCGATTGCGTCGCTCAAGCAGAATCGTTCGGACTCCGCCTACCTGGCCGCGGTGCAGTTCCGTCGCGAACTGTATGGCCCTGGCGGCCCGTATGGCTCGGAGATCGATGGCAGCGATGAATCCCTGCGGGCGATCACACGCGAGGACTGCGTCCGGTATCACGCGGCGCACTTCACCAGCGGGAACGCATTTTTTGTTGCCGCCGGCGATGTTGATGTGCGAGAGTTCATGGCGCTGCTCAACGCGCGGTTTGGAGCCTGGAGCGGCCCGGCGCCGGAACCCCCGCCCTTCGTGCTTCCGGCAATGCCGGCCGAGCAGCGCGTTGTAGTGGTTGATCGTCCCGGCTCGGTGCAGTCGGCGATGCGTGTGGGCGCGGTGTGCATCGAACGCCGCAATCCCGATTACGTGCCGCTTGTCACGGTGAATACCCTGTTCGGGGGCTACTTCAACAGCCGCATCAACAACAATCTGCGCGAGCGCAACGGCTACACCTACGGGGCCCGCTCCGGTGTGGATTCGTTGAAGAATCCGGGCGCGTTCTCGATAGCCGTTTCGGTTGGCACCGATGTCACGGCCCCGGCCGTTGGCGAGATATTCCGCGAGCTGCACTCGATCACCAGCGCGCCGGTTACCGATGAGGAACTGACGATGGTGAAGAACTACATCGTGGGATCGCAGGCCCTGCAGTTGGAAACACCGGGGCAGGTAGCAAGTTTTGTTCGCGCGATTGCCCTGTACAATCTGCCCGCCGATTATTATCAGAAGTTCCCGGAAGCAGTCCGGATGCTCGATCAAAACGAGCTGCTGGACGTTGCCCGCCGCTACATGCATCCGTCGCGGATGACCGTTGTTGTTGCCGGCGACGCGGCGGCCATCAGCGGACCACTGGCCGAGTTCGGAGCCGTTGTGGTGGTCGACGAGCGGGGGCGCCCGGTATAACAACGCTGCGTACCAATTCCCCTCGGTAACCGGCGCCGATCCCGCGCCGCCAGATCCCAGCACGTGCAACCCGTTCAACTGCTTGGCTGCCTCAGCATGCCGGGCATGTTGGTGCAGTGTTGCCCATCGCCATTTTTCCTGAACCACAAGTGTTTGCGCGATGCACGGATGGCCGCCATATGAGCCAGACCAGAATGAGCGCCAGGTCCGTTTGATGTTCGCCGGGCCGGTTGCCTTTGGCATTGCCTCGGTGTGTGTTGCTTTTGGTGCGATGTATGTTGGTGCGAGTGTGGTGCCGTCGATTCTGGGACAGGTTGCCGGAGCCAGGATCGCGATGTACGTGGCGCTGTGCGCCCAGGCCTACACCGTTCTGCCGGTTGCCCTGTTTGCCGCGCGGTTTCAGCCCTTGCCATTCGCGGAGATCTTCCGACTGCGAGCCGCGCCTGCCGGCACTGTTGGGTGGGCGTTGCTGGGCCAAGTCGGACTGATGGCCGTGATCCAACTGTACCTGACAGTGCAGGATCTGTATCTGGTGCCGGCCGGTTGGCGGCAATGGTACGATCAACAGGTGCGCGATACCGACCATATGTATCGCGTTCTGGTGATCGATGGTGGCGGCATCGCCCTTGGCCTTCTGGCGGCGGTTGTGATTGCGCCGATTGTGGAGGAGTTGCTGCTGCGCGGCCTGGTGCAACGATCCTTCGAGCGCACGATGGCGCCGCGCGCCGCGGTGTTGGCGGCCGCATGCCTGTTCGGGGCAATCCATCTGCAACCGCAGAACATGGTTGCCATCACCGGCCTTGGCATCTACTACGGCTTCCTTGCCCGGCGGACACGCAGCATCCTTCCGTCGATGGCGACGCATGCGTTGCTGAATCTGGGGATGAGCGCGGCGCTGCTGCTGCTGCCACCCGAGCTGGTTACCGCCGGGCATGCTGATGCTTCGTCGTTACCTTTGATGGTGCCCGCCGCGATTGGCGGAGCACTTCTGCTTTGGGTGTGCGTGATACGGATCGCGCGCCGCCATCCTGCTGCGGACATGTCCCAGCCCATACACGGTTTATCCAATCCATGATCGACTCGATCGAATCAACGCCGACCGAATCAGTACCAACCGAATCCGTTGCTGGCCCCACGATGCCAACGGTCCATCTGCGGCCCCGCGAGGATCGCCGTTTGCGGCAGGGACATCTGTGGGTGTTCAGCAACGAAATCGCCTCGGTTGAGGGGGGGCCGGCGGCCGGCGCGCTTGTGCGTGTTGTGGCCGCGCATGGTGCCGCGCTTGGCGTGGGCATGTACAACCCACATTCGCTGATTGCCGTGCGCATTACCTCGCGTGCCGATCAGCCGTTGGATGCCGAGTGGTTTGCCCAGCGCATCGGTACCGCGGTCGCGCTTCGGCGGTGTCTGTATCCCGGCCAGCACGGCTATCGCCTGCTGCACTCGGAGTCCGACGCTGTTCCCGGTGTTGTTGCCGATCGTTTTGGTGGCGTTGTTGCCGTGCAGATTGCCGCGTTGGGGATGGAGCAGCGTCGCGAGCTGCTATACGATGCGTTGATGGCGTTGGAGGGGGTGGAAGGTGTTGTTGAACGGAATGATTCATCACTTCGCGCTCTGGAAGGTTTGCCCTCGCGCGTGGGCCTGGTGCGCGGCGTTGCCAACCCGCAGATCATCTCCGATGGTGTGCTGCGTTATCATGTTGATCCGCTTGGCGGCCAGAAGACCGGCACGTATCTGGACCAGCGCGAGAACCGCATTGCCATGCGCCGCTACATGCCGGGTGCGGCGATGTTGGATCTGTTCGCCAACAGCGGCGGGTTTGCATTGCACGCGGCCCATGCAGGCGCCGCCCGGGTTGTTGCGGTGGACAGCTCGGCCACGGCCGTTGCCGAGATCGAGGCCAACAGACAACTGAACGGGCTGGGCGCGATCGAGGGTGTTGTGAACGATGTGTTCGCCGATCTGGCCGAACGCCGCGCCGCCGGCCAGCGATTCAACGTGGTGGTTGCCGATCCGCCGCCGTTTGCGCGGTCGCGCAAGAACGTGGCCGCGGCGCGACGCAAATACGTGGAACTCTTCGCCGGCACGCTGGCCGTGCTGGCGCCGGGTGGGTTTGCCTTCTGGGCCTCGTGCTCGCATCACATCACGCGCGATACGTTCCTGGAGATGGTGCGCGAATCGCTTGCGCGCGCGCGCCGCACCGCCGTGGTGCTCGAGGAGCGCGGCGCCTCGCCTGACCATCCGGTGCATCCGATGATGCCGGAGACATCGTACCTGCACGGCGTGATTCTGCGCGTGGAGTAACCGCCGCCCGCCCTGCCGGCACGTTGCCCGCCTGCCCGCATGCCGGCCGATTGTTCATTACTTGTCACGCGCCGCGGCGCCCGCGCTTCCTATATTCGCGCTTTCGTTTATCACACCGGATAGCAATCATGCTGGATATCAAGTTCGTTCGTGACAACGTTGATCGCGTCAAGGAGAACATCGCGTTGCGCGGTGCCAAGAACGCCGATGCCGACCGCGTCGTTGATCTGTACAATCGCCGGCTTGCGATGCTGCAGGCGCTGGAACGGCTGCGCGCCGATCGCAACGAAACCGCGCAGAAGATGAAGGGGAAGCTGGAGCAGGAGGAGCGCGCCGCGTTGATCGATCATGGCCGTGTTCTGAAGGAGGAGATCTCCGGGCTTGAGGCACAGGTGGAACATCTGGGCGCCGAGCTCGAGGAGGCCGCGCGCCACATCCCGAACATGACCCATCCCGACGTTCCCGCCGGGGGTGAGGACGAGGGCACTGTGCTGGCGCATATCGGCGAGCCGCGTGTGTTCGATTTCGAGCCGAAGGATCACCTTGCGCTTGGCGCCGAGTTGCGACTGATCGATTTCGAGTCCGCCGCCGCCGTCACCGGCCAGAAGTTCTACTACCTGCAGAACGAAGGCGCCCTTCTGGAGCTGGCGCTGATCAACTTCGCTATGAACAAGTTGACCGGTCGCGGGTATACGCCGTATCTCACGCCGGACCTGGCGCGCAACACCGTGCTGGAGGCCATCGGATTCGATCCTCGCGGTGAGTCCACACAGGTATATACGGTTGCCGGCACGGATCTCTGCCTGGTTGGCACCGCCGAGATCACGCTGGGCGGGTTGTTGCAGGATCGGATCCTTCGCAAGGAGGATCTCCCGATTCGCATGGTTGGTTTCAGCCACTGCTTCCGCACCGAGGCCGGCTCCGCCGGTGCATTCGGGCGTGGGCTGTATCGCGTGCATCAGTTCAGCAAGGTGGAGATGTTCGCCTTCACCACGCCGGAGGAAAGCGAGGCAGTGCATGCCGAAATGCGCGACCTGGAGATCGAGATCTTCACCGAGCTTGGGCTGGCCTTCCGTGTGGTCGACATCGCCGCCGGCGACCTTGGGGCACCGGCATATCGCAAGTTCGATCTGGAAGCCTGGATGCCCTCGCGCGGCGGCTACGGCGAGGTGACCAGCACATCGAACTGCACGGACTTCCAAAGCCGCCGGCTTGCCATCCGTTATCGCGACGAGGAGAATCAGACACGGCTTGTGCATACGCTGAACGGCACCGCGGTGGCCGTGCCGCGCGCTATCGTTGCCATTCTGGAGAACTATCAGCAGGCCGATGGCAGCGTCGTGATTCCGGAAGCGCTGCGCCCATACATGGGCGGGCAGGAAGTGATCACCGCGCGCAAGCGCTGGGATCGCGCGTAAGCCTGTCGTGTGGCTTGGGCAAGCAAGCCGGGGGGAGCAGCCCTGATCGCCCATCCACGAGAACGTTCAACGCCCGTTGCGCCGATAAGCACAACGGGCGTTGCTGTTTGCTGCCCTGTAGTTGTCACGCTGCCGTTGGGCTACACCGCCGGTGCCAGCCAGCCTTGGCGCAGTTGCGGCACGGCGCTGTAGCAATTCAATTGCGCTGCGTGTTCAACATCGTGAGCGTATCCGCGTTTGCGCAGCTCGATACCGCTGCCGCATTCGGCTATCAGCCGGGCAATATTGCGCTCCGATGCCAGAAACGTATTGGCGCATATCTCCGCTTCCGGCGAACACCCGGCACCAAGCGCGGCGATGATTGCGCCGGCGGCCAGGTAGTCCTCGGCCGCGAAGCGCAGTTGGCCATCGGCTCCCGGCTGTGACCATCGCTCGCCGCAGGCAATCACCGTAACGGCCTTGCCGGATGTGGCCAGCAGATTGCGCACATGTCCGGCCAGCGCTCGCGCGTTCACCAGCGCGCCCACGAACAAAGCCGCCGCGGCCGCGCCATGCCGGCTGCACGCCGCGCCGTTGGGTGACGCCAGCACCACACGTGTGCCGGGCTCGGCCGCGGTAAACGTGCCCGGCGACAACGAGAACCGTCCGTCGGCCGGCACGCGATGGCGCGCCACCGCGCACTCGGCGCCAAGCGATCCGGCCAGTGTTGCCGGGTTGTCATCGTGGCCACACGGATGGATAAGCGCCCCGTGCGCCACGGCCGTTACGGTTGCCGTGGAAAAGCTGAGCGTGTCGACAATCACCACGATGTCGCCGTTTTGCGCGGCCATCCGTGTGCCATCATGCCCCCACTGCAGCCGGCAGCGAAAGCTGTGCTGATCGAAATATCCGGCGTCGGTTGATTCGGAGTTCGGCATTCCCATGCGGCAAGATACACGCCGCCGACAAAGGGCTGCTACGCGGCCTTGGTGCGTTCAAATACTCGCCCCGCCCATTTCCGCAGTTCCACCAGCAGCACCAGCGAAAGGCTTACCCCAACACAGCGCGCCCACTGCTCCAGCGTCATGCTGGTTGTTTTCAGCAGCGGGTGCATGAACGGCAGCTCCACCGCGGCGATCTGCAACAGCACCGCAACCATCGTTACCACCAGCAGCGGCATGTTGCCGGCGATGCCGATCGAGAAGATCGAGTGCCGCAGCGCACGCGAGTTATGCACGTTCCAGATCTGGAACAGCGCCAGCGTGGTGAAGGCCCCGGTGCGGGCAAGCGTAAGCACATCGGTCGGGATGTTCTTCGAGAGCAGGTTATATCCGTGATGATCCAGCATCGTCTCGAACACGAACAGCGTGCCCAGCATCATGATCAGGGCCGCGCCAACAATCCGTTCGCTCATCTGCCAGTTCAACAGTCCATCGCCGCGCAGGCGCGGGCGTTCGGCCATGATGTCGCCGTGCTCGCGCTCGTACGCCAGCGGTATCGTGCTTGTGCCGTCGGTTACAAGGTTGATCCACAGAAGCTGCACGGCGGTTACGGGCAGCGGAAATCCCAGCACCACCGTGGTGGCCAGGGTGAGCACGCCGGCCGCCGAGGTTGCCAGCACGTACAGCACCATGTGTTGCAGGTTGCGGAACATCACGCGACCGTATCGGATGGCCGAGACAATCGTGGCGAAGTTATCGTCCTGCACAACCATCGCGGCGGCTTCCTTGGCAACGTCCGTACCGCTGCCCATTGCCACACCGATATCCGCCTGCTTCAATGCCGGAGCATCGTTCACGCCGTCGCCGGTCATGGCAACAACGTGACCCCGCTTCTGCAACTGCCGCACAATCCTCAGCTTGTGCTCCGGCGCCACGCGTGCGTACACATCAACGCGCTCCACAACATCGTACAGGTCCTCGTCGGACATTTTCTCCAGGTCAACGCCGGCAAGCGTGCGTGGCTCGCGATCGCCGGCAAGGCCAAGCTGGCCGGCGATCGAGGCTGCCGTTGCGGCATGGTCGCCGGTGATCATCACAACCTTGATGCCGGCATGGTGGGCGTCCACAACGGCGGCACGGGCCTCGTCGCGTGGCGGGTCCTCGATGCCATGCAAGCCAGCGAACGTGCAGCCGGTAAGCGCCGCGGCGTCGGGCAGGTCGGCGCCGGAGGGATCCAGCGGTAGATAGGCCGTGGCGATAACACGAAGGCCGCGATACGATAACTGCGACTGCCGTTCCTCCACCCAGGCCTGGTCGAGCGGCCGTATTCCCTCACCACGCAGTTCCGTTGAGCACATTGCCAGCACGCGCTCCACCGAGCCCTTTACCAGATAAAAGCGCTCGCCGTTGGTTCCGGTGATGCTGGACACCATGAACATGCGTTCGGATTCAAACGGCAGCACCACACTTCCCACCCAGCGATCGCGTTCCAGTTCGGCCAATCCGCTTTTCTCGGCGGCCACAATCATCGCGCCTTCGGTTGGGTCGCCAACCAGTTCGCGCCGGCCGTCGTCGCCCATACGAAACGACGATTCGGTACAATACCTGCCCACGCGCAGTGTCCAGCCCAGGGCCGATTGCGGATCGGTCCGTAAGGGATTGTCCGCGTCATCGAGCACGGCGCCGGCGGGGTCGTAGCCACCGCCGGTAAGCGTGTATACACGGTCATCGCAGGCAATCATGATCGTGGTCATCTGATTGCGTGTCAACGTGCCGGTTTTGTCGGAGCAGATTACCGTTGTGGAGCCAAGCGTTTCCACCGCGTTCATCTTCCGCACAATCGCCTGGCGCCGGGCCATCTTGTACACGCCGATGGAAAGCGCAACCGTCACGGCAATCGGCAGCCCTTCCGGGATGGCCGACACCGCAAGGCCAACGGCGGTCATCAGCATCTGCGTGGCGTCATAACCGCGAAGCAACCCCACGCCGAACAGCAGACCGATAACAATCACAATGGCGATAGCCATCATCTTGCCAAACCGTGCAAGCCGTTCCTGCAGCGGAGAGGTTGTTTCCTCGGCCTCGGCTATGCCCTTCGAGATGCGACCGATCTCCGAGCTTTCGCCAACACCGACAACAACGGCTCGCCCCCGGCCACGCCGCACCGTGGTGCCCGCGTAAGCCGATGTGGCGCGGTCGCCCAGCGGAGTGCCCAGCGGCAGAACGGCATCCGCATTCTTCTGCGACGGCAATGGCTCGCCGGTCAGCATCGACTCGTCAATGCCCAGCTCGGTACACTCCAGGATCCTGAGATCGGCCGGGACGCGCACACCGCTTTCCACCAGCACCACATCGCCAACAACCAGCTCCTCGGCTGCGATCGTCATCACTGCGCCGCCGCGTACGGTGCGTGCCGTGGGCGCGGTAAGCCCCTGCACGGCGCGCAGACGCTGGCTGGCGCGCTGCTCCTGCACGTACCCGATCACGGCGTTGAACACCACCACGAAGAAAATCGTGATGGCCTCCGAGATGTCGGCCACGACGGAGGTAAGCGCCGCCGCGCCGAACAGGATGAAGATGAGCGGGTTGTTGAACTGCTCCAGGAACAGGAGCAGGCGCGACTTCTGCTTGGCCTCCGGCAGTTTATTGGCGCCGTAACGTTCGCGCATTGCCGGCACACGCTCCGGCGCAAGGCCATGCGCGGCATCCACGTTCAACGTGCTCAGCAGTTCATGGGCCGGTATGGCGTAGGACGTACGCAGGTCGGCAGCGGGCCGTTCCGGTTGTTGTTCGATCGTCGAGCTCATGGAGTATCGATTAGTGCGGGCCTGTTGTCGCTGTTGCAGGCTACTGACCCTGCCCCAACGAGTAGGCGGGTACGCCGTCGAAGGTGCAGAGATTCTCTGTCTTGATGAAATCGATGCCGGCCGTGGCAACCCCGGCCAGCAGGCGTGAGATGTCGGCATGGTTCATCGCGCGATCATCAGCCGCGATGAACCGGCAGCGCCAGTGATCGGTGCAGAATGTCTCAGGCATCCCGTTCGGCCACACCTTTACGCCCCGGTTTGTGATCATCTCCAGGCGCAGGCCGGGATGCTGCAATTGATCAAGAACATCCAACAGCCGGTGTGCCAGCGCATCGGCCGTGGTGCGTTCGGCAACGAACACATCCACACCCTGCAGCCGTTTGTTGGCGTCGGTGCGTTCGCGCAGCCGGACTTCGATTGGCCCGCCGCCGCCGTGATCGTATCGTGCAGGCGTCAGGATCGATGGTCGCCGCCCAAGATTGGCGGTTACCAGCCGTGCGAATTCGCGTGTGCCAACCACGCGAGTGCTGGTGCCGTCGGCGAAAATGTCGCCGGTGTGGGCGCCTTGTTCAATCGTGCGCAACCACGCATTGTGAACGGTTTCGGCAACATCGGCCTGGCCGATATGCAGCAGCATCATAACCGAGCTAAGCAGCAGTCCCGAGGGGTTGGCCACATCCTGGCCGGCGATCGAAGGTGCCGAGCCGTGGATTGCCTCGAACATCGCGAAGTCCGTTCCGATGTTTGCCGATGCGCCCAGGCCCACCGAGCCGGTGATCTGCGCGGCCACATCGGAAAGGATGTCGCCGTAGAGATTCGGCATCACGATAACATCGAACTGCTCGGGCGTGTCGGCCAGGCGGGCTGCCCCAATGTCAACAATCCAATGGTCGTTTTCGATCCCGGGATACTCGGCCGCGACCTCGTCGAAGATTCGGTGGAACAACCCGTCGGTCAGCTTCATGATGTTGTCCTTGCTGAAGCAGGTCACCTTGCGGCGATTGTTGCGGCGTGCGTACTCGAATGCATATCGCACGATCCGCTCGGTGCCGGGCACGGAGATCAGCTTCAGGCATTGCATCACATCCTGGCTTTGCCGGTGCTCGATTCCCGCGTACAGATCCTCCTCGTTCTCGCGCATGATCACCACGTCCATTATCGGGTGCCGTGTGCGGATGAACGGGAAGTAGGAGACGCAGGGACGTACGTTGGCAAAAAGACCAAGCGTCTTGCGGATCGTTACGTTCAGGCTCTTGAGACCGCCGCCCTGCGGGGTGGTAATCGGGGCTTTCAGAAATACCCGTGTCCTCCGCAGCGATTCCCATGCGTCCTGCCCGATACCCGACGTATTGCCTGCACGATAGACGCGTTCACCCACGTCGATCGTTTCCGTTTCGATACGGGCGCCTGCTTCGCGCAGCACGAGAAGAGTTGCGTCCATGATCTCCGGACCGATCCCGTCACCCTGAGCAACGGTAACCGGAACAGCGCCATGAAGCGTTGTTGCCGTGGTGTGTGAGCTGCTGGGCATCGAACGCGCGCCGGCGCTGGTTGTGATGGGGGCTGTGTTCATGGGTCGTCTGTCCTTGCAGGATATGGATAAACGAAAAAAGGCCGACCGATGCCACCATTGTGGCATTCAGCCGACCTACACCGCAGGCTTGCCGATCGGTGACCCGATTTGGCATTCCCGTTGTCTGTCAGATTTCAGATTGCGTTCATCTTCGCCCGCCCTGCATCAAACCCCGCGTTGCGGTTCCTGCTGCATGGCGCGCCGCGCCGATGAACACGCCGAATATACATCTCCGTGCCGGGAGTGTGCCCGCGGCACTGTGTAGCAACATGTAGCGCCCTGCGTGCATGGTTCGCTCCGCCCCAGCCGCTCACGTATGCAGCACGTTTGCCCGACCCGTTGCCCCGCGTGGTTCCGGCCGATGCCCCTACTGCCCGCGCGGATGTTCCTCGAGATCACGATCCAGCACGATCACGAATACACGCTCGGCGGTGCGCACGCTTATGTCGGTATGCAGCGACACCATGACCGCGCCGGTACAGGATTCCACGATTGCCCGAATCAATTCGGTGGAACTTTCAATCAATCGTGTACGAATACGTTTGATCGACTCGGTACCATCGGGTTCGGTGGCCAGGTTCTGTTCGGCCGGGGTCAGAATCCCTTTCAGCCGAACCACGATCATATCATGCACGATGTACGAGCGCGCCTCCTTTGGGCCACGCCCCAGGTGCTCGCGTTCGAACTGTGTAAACGCCGAGGTCAGCTCGGCCTCGATCATCCCCTTGCTTCGTCGCTCTTGTTCCATCAATCGGTATTGCGTGTTGAGCGCGAATATATGGTTTGCAGAACCGGGCGCCATGGCCCGGTTGTTGGTGTACGGCGCACGGGGCTCCGGCAATCGGATTTGCATGTGGGGATGCACAACGTACCGGCATATTCGAAACCGATGCCGGGAGGCCCGGGTTTCCTATATTTGCCGATTACACTGATTTAACACACAAAAACAGCACAGAAATGACATACAAACATTATCCCAATCGACCGGAGAAGCTTACGGCCGAGTATGTTGGCTCCGAATTCGCGAAGCTGACAGCCAGGATCGATGCGGCCGAAGCCTCCGAAACCCACGATGCCTGGGTGGCGCTCTTTACCGACTGGAATGCGCTGAAGTCGTACGTAAGCGCCGAGGGCAGCCGCATCAGCTATGCCCAGAGCAAGGACATGAACAACGCACAGTGGGAGGAGGCCGACCGTTACTTCCGCGAGGCTGTGACGCCGCTTGCCGACGAGGGTAGCTCCGTAATGGTGAACGCCCTGCTGCACAGCAAGCATCGTGCCGCGGTGGCCGAGCGTTTTGGCGGACATCTGGTGCGTGTGCTGGAAACCACGGTGGAGCCGCTTGCCCCTGTCAACAGCGATCTTCGCGTGAAGGTTGGCGAGTTGGTGAATCGCTACGAGAAGGTTGTTGCCTCCGGCGAGGTGACCGTTGCCGGCCAGCGGGTGACGCTGTCGGTTGCGCGCAACATGCAAAGTTCGCACGATGCCGCCGTGCGTCGCGAGGCGTTCGAGGGGTACCGGAACTGGTTCCTGGAGCATCGCGCGGAGCTGGGCGAAATCTTCGATGCCATGGTGAAGCTTCGCCACCAGATGGCCCTGAACCTTGGTCACGAGAACTTCATTCCGCTTGGGTATCTGGGCATGGGCCGTACTGATTATGGTCCGGAGCAGGCCGCGCAGTTCCGCGAGAGCGTGCGCCGATACGCCGTACCGTTGCAGCGCAAGTTATACGAGCGCCAGGCCGAGCGCCTTGGCACGCCAACGCTGCGCCCGTGGGATGCGGCGTTCGATCCTTCGCTGACACTGCCCGCCGGTGTTGCGCCTGTTGAGTCGCAGTTGGAGAAGGCGCAGCGTGTGTTCGATGCGCTTTCGCCCGATCTGGCGGCGCACTTCACGCGGATGCGCAACGAAGGGCTGATCGATCTGGAGAACCGACGCGGCAAGCAGGCCGGCGCGTATTGCACGTCGTTCAGCGACGAAGGTCGCGTGGCCATCTTCTGCAACTCCACCGGCGATCAGGAGGATGTTGGCACGCTGATGCACGAGATGGGGCACGCCTTCCAGGGCTGGGAGAGCCAGGCGATCGAGGCCGTGGATCTCCAGTGGCCAACCTCCGATGCCTGCGAAATCCACTCGATGGGCATGGAATACCTGAGCATGCGCCACATGACGGAATTCTTCGCGCCCGAAAACGCCGAGAAGTTCCGCCGCAGCCGCTGGCTTGCCGCCGTGGAACTGGTGTGTTATATCTGCATTGTCGACGAGTTCCAGCACTGGGTGTACGCCAATCCGAGCGCCACGCCCGCCGAGCGTGACGCCGCGTGGGACCGCATCTGGGATATCTACAAGGAAGGTGTGGATTTCACCGGCGTGGAGGCATACAAGCATGCTCGCTGGTATGCGCAGGGCCATATCTTCGCCGCGCCGTTCTACTACATTGACTATGCCATCGCCGAAACCGGCGCGATGCAGCTCTCGCTGATCGACGCGCAGGACCATGATCGCGCGATGGAGGTGTACATGGATCTCTGCCGTATCGGCGGCACCATGAGCGTGCTCAATATCTTCACAACGGCCGGGCTGCGTTCGCCGTTCGATCCGGATGTGATGCGTGACCTGATGGCGCATGCCGCAAGTGAGCTTGGCATCGAGGAAGGCGCCGTGGCGTAACGGCTGCCGTGGTCTCGGCTCCTGTGTGCAGAGCCTGTCCTGTTTACAGGGACTCCGAAGTATCGGGGTCCCTGTTTTTTTTTGTGGGGTCGGCAGTGGCTGGTGCCGGGCGAAGGTTCGCTGGTGCTGCGCGCGCCGGAAGGCCCGGGCGCCTACATGGTGGAACTGGAGGTTGATGGCTGCCGCATGGCGCAGCTGCCGCGGGCGGTGCGATGAGGGAGGGGGGCGGACATGCGTGGATGATCGACTGAATCATGTGTGTGGAATGTTGCCTGCGCTGGTCCAGAGTCGTATTGGGTGATTCATTGAGTGTCGCATCGTAATTATTGCTCCGCATGCCGCTGAGGCGAGCCGTTGGTGCCTTACCGCCGTGCGCAATCCGCCAGACCATCGCCATCAAGTTGTTGCGGGAAGTGTCAACTGATTGATTGTGCCGGAGCCGGCTTCGATTTCCGGCAGTGCAACATGATCTTGACATTCGCGATGGCGAAATGTATATTCGTCCCGTCGGTTCGTTACGGGCCGGCAACAATTACCATCTCTTCCCCAAGGCAGGATTCAGGTACGAGTTTCCGACAGGGTGAGCGCACCACGTGCGCCCATCGGCTTCAACGCGGGGGTGCGGGCTTTTTCTTCCGGTTCAATGCCCGTGCCGCCGCCTGATTCACGTATTGTTCATTATTGGAGATGTATCATGACCAAACTTCCACGAGCCCTGGCGCTTGGCGCCATCGGCGCCCTGTTGCTGTTCGCCGCCACGCCTGCCCGCGCGCAGAGCATCGAACCCTGTGAACCCGATTGTCACGAAAAGCCGTTCCTGGGCGCGTTTTTCCACACGACGTTTCTGTCGTCGCGGAACGCCGCCGGCGGGTGGTGTTTCAACGAGTACCAGATCGCGTATTACTTCCGTGAAGGTGCCTGCGGCCAGTTCGACGACGTGCAGATCACGTCCATCCGGCTGACGGGTGTGCCGTCGCCGGAATGCGCCACCGCGTACAACAACCTGCCGGACCTGTTCAAGGGCGCTGTGCGAGCCATCATACGGGACAATCCCATGCACTTCCAGCCCGACTGGAACGATGACAAACAATGGCCGGCCGCCGGCGACCCGCCGATATGCAGCACGAAGTGGCGGGTAAGCGCCGGGGTGTGCTGGCGGATGGCCACGCCGCCGGAATACGGCGTGCGGGCCTGTGATCCG
>CBHYLN010000122.1:0-16156 GCA_966128725.1 uncultured bacterium
GACGCGCGCGGCGGCCAGCCGGCCGGGCGCCGTCCCGGCGGCACGCGGGGGCGCCCGCTAATATAGCCTCCTTGTGGCGTAAGCCAATACAACCGCAGGGCCGGGCGCTGGGCCGGCCCCCACGGTTCACCATCCGGCGCCTGGAGCGGCGCCGGGGTTCAATGCCGAGCCTAGTTCAGCCCGTGATCGTTGTCCAGCTCCTGCCGGTCGCCGTTCGGGTTCTGCTCCTGATTGCGTCCCTCTTCACCGTCGATCGTGAGATTGGTGGTGCCGGCCTGAAGCGTAAATGCCGGCGCCTGCGACTCATCACCCTGACGGTAATACACCACATCGTTCTGCAGCGTGAAGGTCTCGTTCTGGAACGGCGCGACGGAGTTGACCTCGTCGTTACCGAAGATCAGTTCCGACTGGCTGACATACGTGGCGCCGGGTTCGGATTCCACCGTGGCAAGCGCGTAGAACCGGATGCGAACCTTCAGCGGGAACACTTCGCCGGCCTCGCCGTTGATCGATTCAATCGTGGTGTTGCTCGGCGTACGCGTAGGATCGACGGATGTGCTGATTGTGCCGTAGTCGGGATCGGACACCGAGACGCTGATGGACACCGGCTGCAACGCGGCCTTGATGGGCTGGCTGGGGTCAAGGTCGGTGGAACCTTCCGGAGCGCATGGATCATCCGGCAACAACACCTTGAACTGCGCCGTGCCCGACGAGCCCCCCGGGCAGTTGATCGCGATGATGCGGCGGCATTCGTCGTACTTCACATAACACTTCACGCCGTTGACGATGATACACGGTGGCAGATCCTTCGTATCCTGCGCAACCGAAACCGATACGATAGCGAACATGGCAAAGGCCATCGCCGCAACAAGGATATTGATTCTCTTCATGAGCGGGTCTCCCGTTCAGCATGTATGGAATGGTGGTTCACGTTGCTGGGGGCGTGGGAACCGTAGTGCGGGGGATGGCGTGTGATGCAGCAATGATAGCATCCCGCTTGTGGCCATACTTCTTCCACATTGCGGTTGTTTGTTCACGATGGCCACGAGGCATAGCGCACGGGCAGCGCCCACAAAACAACGGCCATCCGATGGACGCCGGCATTACCGTTCATAGGCACGGGCGGGCCTGACGCTATCAGGAACCCAGAGGTAACTGTACCGTTCAAACCACTTCCGGCCGCAATCCATATTCACACACGTTCCGTATGAAGGAAACAACGCCCCTTTTCTTCACGTCAAACGGAGAGTTTCATGGCAATCATCGCACACGTCGTTTTAAGCGACATCTCACCCGAACAGTACAACAATCTTCGCGCGGAGACCGGCTGGCTGGAGCATGCCCCTGATGGCGGAATGGTCCACCTTACCTGGTGGGAGGGCGCCAACTGCCACAACATCGACGCATGGGAAAGTGAGGAGCAGTTCGGAAGATTCGGCGCCGAACGGCTTGGGCCTGCGATGGAACGCCTCGGCATGAACGTGGAGCCGCAGATCACACTCCACCCTGCACACGAGGTGTTCATGCCGGAAGCCGTGACGGTGGTGTAAACGGCGTGATCCGCAACCGCGGATGAATACCCCGGAACCCCGGCGACGAACCGGGGTTCCGGACGGCTATCCATGACTTTCGCACGGGGTTGAAGCCCCGAGGCCTCCTGCATGGGCATGGTGATACCACGCCCCATCCCGTGCTTGCATACATCGGCGCATCACGTTTTGGCGCCAGCAGCAGCATGCTGCTTCGCGATCACGTATCCCCCAATATCGCCTCGCCCTTTACAAGCCAGGAGACACCGAAGGCAAACACGGCAAGGGCTTCCAGCCAGAACACCGGCGACAACCTTCGCACCGGCGAGCCGGGCTCCAGCAGGGCAACACCCCCAACCAGCGCTATACATGCCAAGATGGTATACCCACAGACGGCGTACACACGATTGCGATGACGCTTCCGTGGTGTGGGCGGTTTGGCGCCATCGGTTTTGCGGAACAGTACCAGGCTGAAATACGCAAGCGTGAGGAACATTGCTGTCGCGAACGCATAGTGCAGCCGGCCGATCAGCTCCTCGCACGGCGTTGCGCCAACGTCGCGCCCCATCGGGCACAGCGCCACGCCAACCGCGAACAGGCACGCAAGGTTGCCGGCAACCGCATCCCTGCGATCGTAGCCCCGGTACGACAACAGGAACACCCCGATGGCGCACAGGCTTCCCACGAACACATCGCCCATGACGCTGTAGTAATAGTTGCTCATCGTTGGCAGAACGGCGCGATCGCCGGTGATAAGCATGGTGCCCAGCAGAAGCGCGAAGGGCAGCGCGATGCCGATGATGCCGATCGCCCTGCGCAACTGCAGATAGGAGATAACGAGATCGCCTGTGGATGGTGGTGGTTGGTTATTCATAATCACTACATCCGGTTTGGTGAATTACACGTCGGGCCTGCGTTGTGCACAGGCCTTTGCTTTCGATATGGATCGCGGAGGCAAACTCCGCGGGAACAGTGTGTGTGGGGGAGAGGGGGTGAAACGGAAACATTGGAAACCACCGAAGATACCGCACGGCGCACACGGCCGCAATCGCCCGCATCACATCGCCGGCAATTCACGCCGAGCCAGCGGGAACCGTTCGCGGAATTCCCACAGGCCGGCCGTGTTGACCATCAGCGTAACCTCGGCAACACGTGCGCGGATGGGAAGCTGCCCGGCGGCGACGGCATCGAACTCCTCGGCGATATCGTCCAGGCTGCGGCCGTTGCGTGGGTGCGCAAATGTGAGATGCGGGATGATGTCCGGGAACAGGCCACCGTACGGCGGCGTCTCCGGGAACCGCTCGGCAACCGCGATCACCAGTTCCCGCAGCGCGTTGGCGGGCTCCGGCGCCAGATACAGCACATCGGGAAAACGACGCACTTCGTTCAGCGTCATCGCGAAACACGGTATCCGCGCGAACAGCGCCGCAAGGGCATGCAGGATTTCAGGGGTAAGCCGATGTGGCGGTAAAAACGGATACAGCACGGTGATATGCGCCGGCACACCGGCGGAGGCGGCGGGGTCGTACCGCTCGCGAAAACCACCAACCAGTGCCTCGGCCTCGGGCACGGCAACGATAAGCGCTGACTCGGCAGGCATCTCCACTCCGTTGATTGCGTTACTCCGTTGATTGCGTTACTCCGTTGATTGCGTTGTCGGGATCGTACGAAAACATCCGGCGCACTCACGATCCCCGCGGCGATGGTAGCGCATGGTGATCGTGCCGCGGAGCCCAAGGTACGGCGCACCAGTACACAATCATGTACCCGCACGCGGCGCACTCGATGTGTATCTTCGCTGCTGGCGCTGTACGGAGCGCAACTGCCACTGCCCTTATCAATCGAACAGTCATTGATCCCTCGCGCAATCCTGTATATCACCGGATGTGCTGGCGATACGATACACACGGTTTACGCCGCCGGCGCATCACGGCCCCATTCATAGACAACGAACAAGGAGAGAAACATGAGCACGAAATGCCGGACTACACGGGGCAGGCTGCTGCCGATCATCGTGATGCTGAGCATGCTTGGGTGTATCGGCGCGCAGGCGCAACGGTTCGAGTACACGTACGGCGGCGTCTGCAACGACATGGGGCACGGCGGCGTGCAGCAGGTAAGCTCCGGCGGCTACGTTGCCGCCGGCGAAACCTGGAGCGTGAACACGGGGTGCACCACGCAGGATGCCTACGTTGTGCGCACCAACAACGATGGCACGCTGGAGTGGTCGCGCACGTACCGCATCGGCATCTTCGCCGTGGCCAACGACATCCAGGAGGTAAAGAATGCCGTTGGCGCGCACGACGGCTTTATCGTGGTGGGCACAACGCGCGACCCGGCCGGATGCGGCTTCGTGAACCAGGATATGCTGCTGCTGCGCCTGGATGCGTGCGGCAATGTCACGTGGTCGCTTTCGGTTGACGACGGGCTGGGCGGCTACGACGCCGGCAACGATGTGGTGGTGGCGGCCAACGGCGACTTCATTGCCGTTGGAACAACGAGCGCCGGCTCCAACGGATTCATGGTGCGCGTAAGCCCAGCCGGAGCGCTGCTGTGGGCGCGGCAGTACAACGCCGGCGGCACGGACTATTTCAACGCCGTGGACGAGGCCAGCAACGGCGATATCATCGCGGCCGGCGGCACCAACAGCACGCCATCCGGCACGTTCGACGCATGGATCGTGCGCGTCTCGAATGCGGGCGGGTTCGTGGCCGTGCCGCATAACGCCGTGAAGTACGGCGGCACCGCCAGCAACGACGATCTGCGCTCGGTGCAGAAGCTGACACAGGGCACAAAGGCCGGCGACATCGTGGCGGTGGGCAAGTCCGACTACGGACACCCCGGCAGCCCGGAAGTGCTGCTGGTGGAAACCAGCATGAACCCGTGCGTGGGACAGGTGGCCCGGCTGTACGGCGATAACGGCAACCAGCCGGACGAAGGGTATTGCGTGCGCGAGATCAGGCCGTACACCGGCGCCGGCGCCAGCACCATCGTTGTGACGGGATATCTCACGCCGCCGGCCGCGGTGGGCTTCGGCCTGCAGGATGCCTTCCTGAAGAAGTTCACCACCGGCACACTGGCCCAGATCCTGGGCTCCTCCGGCGCGATCTACGGCAGCGCCTTTGCCGACTGGGGATGGTCCGTATCGCAGGTCCCCAAGGCGGCGACATGCTCCACCGAGGGTTTTGTTGTGGCCGGTTGGGGCAAGGCCAGCCCGAAGCAGTTGTACATGATCAAAACCAACACGGCGCTCTCCAGCGGGTGCGAGGTGCTGCACAACGCCACCAGCACCACGCCATCGTTCGGGAGCGTTTGCCAGTTGCCGGTTGTCTCCATCATCGGCGCGTCGTGTGTGCCCGTTGTGGAAACCACCTGCCCCACATGGGCAACCATGAACTGCTACACGGCCGACGGCATCAGCGCATGCGCCATCCCGGACTGCCCCGATTGCGCCGGCGCGAAGCGTGTTGGGGGACGGCAGGAACACATCCTCGATATCAACGAGATGATGTTCCCGTACCCAAGCCCGGTGCTCGCCGGCGAGAGCTTTACGTTGGAGTACACGATGCCGGCCGACGGCCCGGTTGAGATCAGCGTTGGCGCGATTAACGGCACGGTTGTGTATCAACGGCAAAGCCAGGCAACCTCTGGCCCGAACCGCACAAGCATCGCCACCGCAGGCTGGCCCAGCGGCGCGTACATGGTTCGCGTGACGTCCGGAACCCACTCCTACACGCGCGGCGTGACGGTGCTGGGCAGGTAATCATCGCGCGATGAACAACAACGCCCCCGGGGCAAAGGCGTCAGCGCCAGGGCCTCGGGGGCGTGTACGTTTGCCGGTTGGTGATGGGCAGCGCCGGGATGGGGAACATCCGTATGGAATACATCCGTATGGAAACCATACGGCTACGGTTCACCCACCCACACCACGGAGCTTGTACTGCGCCCACCGGCTGTACGGCGCAAGACATACGGGCCACCGGGCAACCCCACAACATCCACAATGGCCTCGGCTGCCTCCGGGACATCCACCTGACGAACAGCCTGTCCAAGCGCCGAGACGAGCGTAAGCTGCACCGGACCGGATGGTGGGGAGGCGAACCGCAGGCGCAACTGACCGGAACGCGGCACCGGATTGGGAAAGGGCAGAACCGTATCAGCAGCGCCCAGCGGCCCCAACGACACGCCGGTTGTGCGATCCTCCGGCAGCTCCACCCTGCCCAACGTGGTGACCACGATACCACGACTACCCGGCGGATAGGCCACATGCAGCACGTGCAGCCCCTCCACATCGGTGGGCTCCACCACCCAGGTTGCACCGCCGTTCGTGGTACGCAACACCGTACCAACGCCGCCTACGGCCAGGCCCGAGTCGGCATTGACGAACACGATATCGGACAATCCGTAGCGCCGCCCGATTTCCTCGTCCAACTGCGTTTCCCAGGTCGCGCCACCATCGGTGGTTTTCGAGATCACCGCGCGCGCGCGATCGCCCACACCGGTATGCACACTAGCACCAACCCAGCCGGTCAGGCTGTCAGTAAACCACAGGTTGCCGCCACTGCTATCCGGCAGCACGTTGCGGTACACGTGCCAGGTGCGCCCGCGGTCGTCCGAACGCAGCACGGCATTATCGGGATACCAGCCCATCAGCACCACGAAGGCGTTGGGCCTAGGGTTGGCCACATCGGTGATCCCCATCGTTCGTACTTCCTGGGGCAATGCAAACGCCTCCCAGGTCTCCCCGCCGTCGCTTGTGGCCATCAGGCTGTTGGTGTCGGCCCGCAGGCCCACCAGCGCGTGCAACGAGTCGGCCATGGAAATCCACTGCACCGTGGCCTTGCCGGCAATCCGGTCGCGTTTCCAGGTTGCGCCGCCGTCGGTTGTACGAATCACCAGACCGCTATCGGCCACAACCATCGCCCGGCTGCGTGTCGGCATCGCAACGCTCACAAAAGTTGGGATGGCACCCTTGCCAAGCACGGAGTGCTCGGTGTAGACGGAATCCCACGTTACCCCGCCATCGCTTGTGCGGAGGATCATGCTCTCGAAGGCGAGTTGATACGACGCCACGGCAAGGCAGTGAACGGAATCGGCGCAGGCGATATCCCAGAAGTAATAATCCTTATAAAGCCGGCCCTTCCATTGCACTGTTTGCGCATGAATCGGTGTTACAGCGCAGGCAACACAGAGAACAACCGCGACAATGGCGGGCACAGCGCATGCGCGGTAATGGCGTTTGGTGCTTTGGAACATCAGCATGGCAAATATGTCGTATCGGATCTTTCAAATATACATAACCGCGTCACACGCAGGCCGCAGGCTACTCCGCGTGTCGGCAAACTGTCGGCCGCGGCGATGCGAACACCAAGCGCCCGGACGACACGGGCCTGCCTAATTCGGATCCACATTGCTCTTCGGTAGCGCGTTGCAGACCTCAACACATTCCGGATCGGGCACCGCGCCCTCACATGGGAACTGCATCCCGGGTGGACTGGTCTGCCGGAACGTACGGCCACCCGCGGTGAGGCATACCTCGTAGGTCGCAAGGCAACACGACGCCCCCGGGCAGCTTACCGCACCGCCAACGTAGCGATTGTCCGGCTCCCAACATCCACCACTCATCACACGCCACACCGTGGCGCATTCGGACGGCAAATCCGGTTTGCACGGGATCGGGCTTGGGTTCAACACCAGCAACGAGGCAATCGCTTCCTTGAACAGATCGGCCACCGAACACGAGCAACCGCTGCCGGCAGCCGGACGTATCTCCTGAACGGCAATATCACACGATCCGCAAGCATCACGATGACGCCAGGTAACGATCGCCTGGCAGCCAACCCCGCACAGGTTGTATACGTTCAAATTCACTGGCGTGGCAATCGGCGCTTCCCACACGGCACCGGGGCACGTTGGATCGACACTGCAGGGCTCGCCCTGTGCATCGGCACGGCCGGCAGCCGCTGACAACAACACGGCAATAATCGGAATACTGTTGATTATGTTCATGGCAGGATGCTCCTCTGGATTATGTATCAGCACGCATGAATCTATCGGCAGACATTGTTGCGTACCAGTACATGCTGATGTGCCCCTCCTGAGGGGTGCCGGGCTTGGCAGAGGCGGGATGCGCGGCGTGACGGTGCTGGGCAGGTAATCATCGCGCGATGAACAACAACGCCCCCGGGGCAAAGGCGTCAGCGCCAGGGCCTCGGGGGCGTGTACGTTTGCCGGTTGGTGATGGGCAGCGCCGGGATGGGGACCATCCGTATGGGACACATCCGTATGGAAACCATGCGGCTACGGTTCACCCACACCACCGCAATGTGCCGCGTTCAGGGTTTGGGTTTCCGTGAGGGCTTCACTCTGGCATTGGTGTTGAACGCAACCGCCCGGAGTATCAGCTCCTTGAACGCAACCTCGTCGACTTCCTCGCCCTCGTGGATGTCGATCGCACGACGCACATTTCCTTCCAGGCTGGAATTGAACAGGCCGGCCGGGTCCGCAAGCGACGCGCCCCTGGCGAACGTGAGCTTCACAGCGTTCCGGTAGGATTCGCCGGTGCAGATGATGCCATCGTGCGACCACACAGGCGTGCCGGGTTTGGTTGGCTTCACCCACTTCCACTCCTCCACCACGTCGGGGTCGGCCTGCTTGATCAGGCTTCGCATCCTGGCCAGCGTCCGGCCCCGCCAATCGTTCAGCTCGTTGATTCGCCCGTCCATCAGCCGCGCGGCTGAATCCTCCGGACGTTCTTCCTGATGTTCGTTCATCGCATCACTGCCTGGTTTCTTCATGATGATCCCCACGTTCTTCCTGATCCTATTCTTCCTGCGCTGGACTGTTCCTGACTGCGCAAGCCCCAGCCGCATCACGGCAATCGGACATGCCTGCGGCGCAGGGCGCGCGGTATGCGTTTTGGTTGCCGAGCCCCTGCCGCCGGTTCACGAGTCCTGCGACAACTGCGGGGGCTGGTCCGGCGTTTCAACGCTGAACTGCCGGGCGTACTCCGCGTTCAGCCGCTGCCACCCCTCGAACTTCAGCGCATCGCCGGCAACAATGCGGCCGATGGGCGCGTCGCCAAGAAGGCGATCCATCACATCCAGGCAGATGTGCCACCCGGCCGCACCCATCGCGATGTAACGCTTATCGATGCTGGCCCATAGCGTAAGGCGTGTGCCGCCGCCAACGGCCTCCAGCTCCCAACGGACATCACCGCCGCCCCAGTTATACACCAACAGTCTGGGTGGGTCGGCCTGCATGATGGTTGTTTCGGAAACGTACGCGGCGGGCGCGCCCACGGTGCTGAGATTCACCGTGGCACCGGCCGTCCCCATGTTCCCATCGGCATCGAAGGGCGCCCACTCGCGCAGATGATCCGGATCGGTAAGGGCCTTCCATACCTTTTCCGGCGAGTGGCGCAGATCCCTGACGAGAACAAGCGTCCACTGATCCCCGTCCTTCCGTGCCACCGCCCCGTTGGCCGGGCCGGGCATATACTGCTCGCGATTGGTCATCTTCCTTTCCTCGGATGTTTTGTTGCAGGCTTCCTTGCCGTCGCACTCTTCGGCGCTGGCTTGTTTGCTGCTGAATGTTTTGTTGCAGGCTTCTTCGCCGTCGTGCTCTTCGCCGTCGTGCTCTGCGCCGTCACGCTCTTCAGCGCCGGCCCTTTTGCTGCCGGCTTCTTCGCCGCCGGCTTTCCTGCTGCTGTGTTCTTCGGCATTGGCGTGGGCTCGTCCATCCGATCAAGATGGCGTTCCAGCGCATCCACATGGGCGGACCAGAACCGGCGGAACTGGGCCAGCCACACATCGATCTCGCGAAGCGGCTCCGGCCGGAGCCGGTACAGGCGGCGCTGCGCGTCGGCGGTGGACTCCACGAATCCCGCCTCGCGCAACACGCGCAGGTGCTTCGACACCGTTGGCTGCGGCATTCGCAGTTGACGCTCGATATCCCCTACCGACAGTTGCGACGAAACGAGCAGGCTCAGTATCGCGCGGCGGTTCGGCTCCGCTATGATTTCGAACACGGATTCCATGCGTCAAATATACCCGATGCGGTATATACGTGTCAAGGCATGTACAAAAATAAGGCAGTGTGTGGTCCGGTGATGAGCGAGGGCGCCGGCAACGCGAGCCCCGCCGCGAACTATCGCCGCGAACTATCGCGCCGAATATTTCATGGGCGCGCCGGATTATTCATGGGCGCGCCGGATTATTCATGGGGATTGCAGCAGTGTGGTGAGGGATTCGTGGGCATGGCCAGCGCCTGTATACCGTGAGATACATGCCGATCCAACGAGCAACACGAGGCCCCGCAGGACAGGCGCTGGCGTACCGCCCCCCTATCGCCGGCGCGCAGCCCTCTGCGTGGCAAGCTCCTCGCGGAAGTCCAGCTCCTTCGCAAGCACGAACCGGCGATAGCCCCTGGAGTCGATGAACGGCGACGCGCCCCCCGCTTCATGCGCCGGCATTTGGCTTCCATGCCGAAGTATACACCGTGCGCGCCCAGGAAATAGTCGCAATGCAACTGCTTCAGGAGACGGAACGTCCGCTCGTAGTCCGCGGCCATCGTGGGGTACTGGGGATCGTCAATCAGGTTGTAGCCGGGGTTCACGCCGCAGCCGCCAACGATCACGGCATCGTACGCGCGGCCGCGCTCCTCTGCCCGCAACGTCCATGTGGTGCAGCCCTTCGTGTGCCCCGGCGTGTGATGCGCAACCAGCATGGCGTCATCAAGCCGCACGGTATCGCCGTCGTGCAGCACACTGTCAACCGTCGTGGACGGATACAGCGAGCCCTTCTCCGAGCCGTATTGAAAATCCGTTGCGCCGCCCGACTCCACCACGGGCACATCGGCCTCCATCACCATGTACCGCGCGCCCGTGCGCCGCTTGATCATCGCGCTTCCAGCGCAGTGGTCGTAGTGCGCGTGGCTGATCAGCAGAATCTTTACGTCCTCGAACCGGAAGCCAAGCTTCTTCATGCTGGCCTCGATCAGCGACACATTCGCCTCCATGTTGCTGTTGATCAGGATATGGCCCCGGGGCGTCGCGATCAGGTAGCTCGCCAGGCCCTTGCTGCCCACGTAGTACAGGTTCCCGACGATACGGAACGGCGGGAACGGCTCGGTCCATTCGGGATCGGGTTGCGAGTGCAGAGGGACCGCAGCAACCAACGGGAGCATCAGCACGGCAAGCACAATCGCGATACGAATCGGGAGTCGCATGTGGTCCTTCGTTTCTGTTTTCGGCGTGATCTACGTACAGGAATGGCCCCTGACACGCACGGCACGGCCGGTTGTTACCGCCCATCAATCCTTCATCATCCTCTCATGCTCCCGCCGCCTTCATGTTCCCATCGGCATCGAACGGCGCCCCATCGGCCGGGCCGTGCGTGTACTTCTCGCGATCGGTCAATCAAGCCAGGGCCCGCATCCGCGAACGCGATGTGGCGATCGCCTGGCCTGGCATATACGCCGGCGAACGGATGCGCGAAGGGGCTTGCTGAAAACGCAAAGGGCGCCAAGAGGCATCTCCGCCTCCGCACGCCCTTCGCGCTACAATGGTTCCGACGTACGCCACCAGGCCGTTGAACAACGTCATCCACGGCGCCGGCCCGCACGGCCGCACGCTGGGCCTGAGTTGCCCTCAGATCCCCTTCTTCGAATGTGTCATGGCGCATCGAGGGAGTATCAGGAATCAATGCCCCCTGTACTTAACACGTGTACTGGCTGGTGTCCGTGCATGCTTCCGTGGGATCGAACACCGCGCAGATCGTGATGGAGCTGCCCGAGTTCGGGGCGCCGGCGTAGTATTCCGTCACGTTGCCCGACGCCGTGATCGGTGAGCTCATGAAGATGTTGTCCCCGCGCTGCTGCGCGCCGTCCTTGTACCACACCGCGTAGATCTGCGGCGTGGCCTCGTACGCGGTGTTGTAGTTGTAGATGTATCCCAGATCCCACACCGAGCCATCCGACGTGCTCACCGCCTGTGTTAACGTCATAACGGTGGAGCCAGGCGCCGCGTTGGCCGACGTGATCCCGGAAAGCGCATAACCTTCCTGCAACGTGAAGTCATCCGAATTCAACACCGCGGTCCACTTCATGCAGGCGCTGGAATTCGCCCACACCAGGCCAAACGTGGTGGTCATCACAACAGGCACGTCGCGTGCAACCGAGAGATCCACCACCACCACCACGCTGCCGGTTTCCGGGGCCGAACTGCTGGAAGGTGTCTTGCTGCTGCCCACGTTCGTTATCTCGAAGGAAATTTCCCCTGTCCAGGTGCCACCAGTATCGGTCTCCAGCACCAGGCTGTTCGTTGCCGTATCAACGGAGAAATTCCAGCCGGAAAGGTTGATCTCCATCTTCTGCAGGTCGTCGGACGTAAAGAACGAGGGCATCTTGACCGTGATGGTGGCGCCCTGCCACAGCTTCGTGCTCACCCCCGGCGTATTTGTCAGCGTCACCTCCAGCGTATTTCCCGTGGTCTCCACGGCGATGCTGTTCACGCCCGTGGCCGTGTTGATCATCGAGGCCTCCGGCCGGGTGAACGCCGTCTGCGAACCCACATATGCCCCAAGCCCGGCGCCCAGCCCCGGCCCGAACTGCAGTGAGACCCCGGCAAACGTCCCCTTGGTGCCGTCGCCGGGCAACGCGCGGATGGAATTGTAGCGAAGGCCGATCGTCCCGAGGAAGAAGTCGACCAGCAGCCCGCCGATCGGCCCGTCCAACGGCTGATCCAGCCAGAAGCTCATCTCCGGCCCAGCGTACGCCGCGCCGATGATCTCGCAGGACTTGCACTTCCAATGTCGCTTGGTTGTGTGCTGGCCGTGGTACAGATCATACACGTGGTCCCCCCCTCTGAACTTGCCCCTGATGAACGCGTACCCGGCGCCGGCGCCCAGGCCAATGGCCTTTACCTTGTCGCCCGTGCTGCTGCCCCCGAGAGCCGATTGCACGCTGGGCAGGATGGTGCAGTGGAACAGATCCGAGGCCAGTCCCTCGCTTACATCGGTGGGACCGGATTCCTCCAGCGCCGCCCGCAGCGCGGCAACATGCGCGGAACCGTCGGCGGTTGTGAGATGATCCAGCATGCTCTGGATGGCCGCGTCGATCAGGGCCTGATTGCCCCGATAGAACTCCAGCTCCTCCTGAAGAAGCTCAACGTTCGTCGCCGTGAGATTGTGGCAGAGATGGCGCCGTTCCGGGCCGGCGGACAGCGCGCGATCCAGCTCGGCAGCCTGTTGCAGTGCGTCGGCAAAACCCGGTTCAAGAAGGCCGGCGTTGGTTCCCATACGATTTCTCCCTGGAAGGTGTGAAGAGATTTTGGTTGTATGAGGGGGATATCGAACGCCGCGCAAACTATCTGGCGGGCCAGCCGGACAACAAACCTCAAGGGGTGACAACAGGGGTACATCGTGGAAAAATGTCCCCCCGGGCCGGCGGCGCGCGGCGCATGCGTGGCGGTGTTGGGCAATGACATTACCGTTTGCGCGGCCGCATGATGCACTCGCCGAGTTGTGCATGCGTGGAGATGTGTGGCAATGACACTGCCGTTTGCGCTACCGCATCCATCTCGCCTTCCTTCGCGCGCCTTTGCGTCCTTTGCGGTGAATTCCTCTGAACCGCATAACGCATCATGGGCATAACTCATAACGCAACCACATCCTGTATACCCGGATGTACAGGCATGATTTACATGGGGCGATGGTATTGCCGTTGGCGGCAAGCGCATGTTTCATTCGCCGGGTTGTGCATGCGTGGGGATGTGGGGCAACGGCATTGCCGTTGGCGGCAAGCGCATGTTTCATTCGCCGGGTTGTGCATGCGTGGAGATGTAGGGCGATGGCATCGCCGTCCGCGCTGCCGCACGCGCCTCGCCTTCCTTCGCGCGCCTTTGCGTCCTTTGCGGTGAATTCATCTGAACCGCATAACGCATCATGGGCATAACTCATAACGCAACCACATCCTGTATACCCGGATGTACAGGCATAATTCACGCGCGGCGCCGGCACAACAGCGCCCCCCAAACAACAACACTCCGGCAGCCAGTTGAGCGCTGGCGATACCGGAGTGTTCATCCACGGACTATGTAGGAAGCGTTGCGGCTACCGGATCCGGGGAACCTCGACGCCATCAACGGCCGGGGCATCGGGGTCACACGCCGGCTCGGCATCGGGATTCACGCCCACCGGCACAACAGGCTGGTTCTCAAGGATCGGCTTTTCGATCACCATCATCTCGCCCATCTCGAAGCTCGGCTCCGGCTCCACGGGCTCCTCCGTCACCGTTGCGGGCTCCTCAAGCGTGTCCGCGTCCGACTCCTGAAGGAACCTTGCCTCCTCCGCCTCCACAGGCCTGACGACCATCAGCCCCATGATCATGTTCTCCTCGTTCGGCTCCTCCGTCGCAACCGTATCCTTCGTCACCTGTGCCGTATCCTGCCTGGTCTGCACAGTATCCTGCTTCGGCGCCGAATTCTCCGGCTCCATATGCACGGGACGCAGCCCGCCCATCATATGGCGCGGCGACTCATCCTGCGCCCACGCCTGCCTGGCGCCCAGGCCAACCATCCCCGCAATCAGCGTCACAACCGTGGCGGCGATGTTGCGCACCGAACGCACAACCCGCTCGCGCGCCGCACGCAGCCCCGTGGGGCAATCCTGCGTCAGCACCGTACCGTCCGTCCGGCGATACAGCCGGATGCACACACGCCCCTCGGCGCCGGCGATAAGGTCCGTCGCCTGCTCGCGTGTCATCGCCGAAAGATTGTAGACGTTCAGGCTGCACTGCGAGCAGTGGCGTACCTGGTCGTTACCTGTCATCTCATTCCAGCTCGCTGTGCAGGGGCTGGCGATCTCGACGTTGTCGAGCACGGTGAGTTCGATAGTCTTGCGCATTGTTCTGCCTCTTCATCGGGACGGGTTGGGTTCCGGAGTTCCGATCGATCGCCGCATCGGGGGGGCCGCATCGGGGGGCCGGTGGCAGGAAGCCACGCGCCCGGCTGCATCAGGAACTCTCGGCGAGCCTCGGTATTCTCTGTCTCTCACGAGCGCTCATGAATACTACGCTTGAAGCGGTGGGATGTAACATGGGGGGGGGGTGATTGATGGGCGGTACCGATGCACAAGTTGACGCGTCCCTAGCCTGTGGCGCAATCCACATGGCCATTGTGGGATAGGCACGTTGCCGGTTCCGGAGACATGCGTTTGGTGAGGGTGTTCGAATACCGAGGCCAGGGACACTATTGGCAGATCAACCACCGGCAATGGCCCTCGCTATCAACAGCCCGGACAGAATTAAGCAGGCGCCACGAAGCAACCTTGTCGATAACATCCGCTGCAATGGCGGATCCGGACGAGGATATGCAGGTTCCACCCCGGCGTTCACCATGCGATCGTATAAATGCGGATGTGTCCCCACGTACGGAAGAACAACGGGTGTAAGATTTTTTTGATACAGCTTCTCGAGAGCCTGCGCATATACTCCCTCATGCATCTCCGCATCGGCACCAGCCCTATCGGCGCGCTCCTCCATGCGGTGCCTGAACCTCGCAACCACGGTATGGATCATCGACACCCCCAAGATCGCCACCACCACCACCCATCCACCAAGAAGTTGCACCAGTGGTATCGCGAGAATGAACAGATACGAAGTATACTGCCTGGCAACCCGCACGAATCCACTCCATCGCGGCTCGGCCAGATGTTCCAACTCGTGGGCACAGATCGCCGCAACTTCGTCGTCGGTGCAGACCTCCAGTAACGACCGAGAGAATCGCAGTTCACGGGACAACAAATAGGCCCAGGCATTTGTCTCGGGTAAATCCATTTCCCAGACTACCGGAACCGGTTGCCCGGCAGTCTCCGCCGACCTGGCAACAATAGCAAGCAAACGTTCGCTCGGTGGGCACATTATTCCCGTTCGCAACAACAGCCAACGACGCGGTTTCACCAGAAGAATCCGCGAGATAACAGCCGGCGCAAGAACTATTGCGAACGTCCCGATCCAATCCGCGTCCAAATACATTGCCGCACAGATTGCCGCAAACGGTAGAACGAGCTGCTCAAGCTCGAGCACGTGCAGAACGCAATTTTTCACGGCGGGATATTCCGGCCAAAACAGTCGGTTAATCCAGTATCCGGAAATCGCTACGCCAATAAGCGATGCGAGCACAAGAAACGGCACGGCGGACCACGTAACCCCGCACACCAATAGAAGCAGCGTAACAAACGCTGGGACCAAATATCCATTGCGGTTGGCGGCTATCCGGGCCGGCCATAGAAGCCGTGCTCGTTCCGTCCAATGGGCATCACGGCTACAATGCCATGGCAAGATATTCACGTAATTCACCGCTGTGGTTAGCACTGTTGTGATTGCCAGGCTCGCCGCGCAAACGCCGTAGATATTTGTCATAACGGAGGGGGTCCGGTTGTAACCCGTTATTCAATACATGAAAGGGAATAAAACACCCGTTGCGTTTCGCTGTGCGTAGACGTGTGGGCCAATGCCTTGGATGCCATTGCTCAATGGTCTGTTATCTCCCACCCGGTTCGGTATCGCTCAACAACCAGTGGCGGTCGGCGGACCATCCCAGGAAACACCGGCCACCGCCGGCGTTGGCG
>CBHYLN010000123.1:0-16056 GCA_966128725.1 uncultured bacterium
GCGTTGTTGGCGCCGCCGATGAACTCCCTGAGCTACGAGGAGCTGTACCCGATTGCCGCGTACCATGCGGCCGCCCGGGCAGTGGCCGGCCGGCCGTTGATCGACCAGATGACCTATCTGGATACGAAGCTCTTCCTGCCCGGGCTGAACCTGTTGTACTCCGACAAGGCCGCGATGGCCGCCTCGGTGGAAACCCGCCCGCCGCTTATCGATACGGAGATCGTGGAGTTCGCCGCCAGGCTGCCGGGCCGTTATAAAATCAGGGGCTCGCAGCAGAAATATCTGCTGAAACGTGCGGCCGAATCGTTCCTGCCGCGTGAGATCATCTATCGCCGCAAGGCCGCGTTTGGAACTCCGATCCGGTCGTGGATGCAGCGCGACCTGGCGGGCGCCGTACGTGAGCAGTTCTCGCGGCCCAGCGAGGCGGTGCGGCGCTTCATCGTGCCCACGCTTCCGTTGGCAATGCTGGATGAGCACGTTGCCGGGCGCAAGGATAACGCCCACAGTCTGTGGGGGCTGCATGCAACGGCCACGTGGATCGATATGAACGCCACGCCAGGGCCTGCCGGCAAACAGCAGACCGCGGAAGAGGGGCGCCGATGAGCAAGCCTGGTGGCGCGGTCGCCGCCAACGCGGTTGCCGCCAACACGGTTGCCGGCGACGAGACGGCGCGATTGACGGATGCGTTGCGGCGGCTTCGGGCGTGGCTGGAGCACGAAGGGTTTGCCGGCTTCGAGCCGCACGACGCGCTCACCAGCCCGCTGCTGGCCCGCACACCGCTGGGCCGAAGCCGTCTGCTGCGGCTGGTTGCGTTGCAGGGGCTGCGCCGATTGCCCGTGAACCCACGGCCCATGCTGGGCATTGCACGCCGTGTAAATGCCATCTCGCTGGGATGGGCGTTGCAGGCCTACACCTTGCTGGACGACGGCGATGCCCACCGGCGTGCCGATGCCGCCGTGGATGCGTTGCGCGATATGGCGGCAACCGGATACTCCGGCGCGGGGTGGGGGTACTATTTCGATTGGCAGACGCGTGCCACCTACAAGCCCGCCGGGCAGCCGATTGTGGTTTCCACTGCCTTCGTGGCGCTGGGCCTTTTGGCGATGTACGAACGGTTCGGCCGGGCCGACTGCCTGGAGCTTGCCCGCTCGGCATGCGAGTTCGTCCTGCGCGACCTGAATCGCTCGCCGGGCGAGGTCGGGTTCTGTTTCAGCTACGGTCCGGATGACCACGAGCAGGTGTTTAACGCCTCGATGCTTGGGGCCGAGATGCTTGCGCGTGTTGGCGCCATCACCGGCGAGGCGGAGCTGCTGAACACCGCGGAGCAGGCAACGGCATTTGTGGTAGCGCATCAACGGGCCGATGGGTCGTGGCCATATGGCCTGTCGCCGCATTGGGGATTCGTGGACAACTTCCATACCGGGTACGTGCTCTGCTCGCTGCGAGCATATGCGCGGGCCACCGGTGACGATCGGCATGCCGGGGTCATCGACCGGGGCTGGCGCTTTTACCGCGAGAACTTCTTTGTTGACGGACGCATCCCGAAGTATTATCACAACAGTCTGTACCCGATCGATGCCCATGCGGTGGCGCAGAGCATCGTAACGCTGGCGGAGTTCGGCGATCTCGAAACCGCCCGCCGCGTGGCGTTGCAGGCAATCGACACAATGCAGCGCCGGCGTGGCGACTTCGTGTATCGTATCGGCCGGCGCCATACCAACCGCATCGCCTACCTGCGATGGAGCGATGCATGGATGTTCGTTGCCCTTGCGAAGTTGACCCAAGGTGGATATCTTCCACCGCTTGGCGATTGAGCGTAGGGTCCAGACTACGGCGGATCGCTGGCGGCGTGCCCAAACTCGGCGCTCGGTGCTGTAGTGGGTTCCGTGTTAAAACCGGTCTTGCCCCAACTCGCGTTCATGCATTCGCGCCGAGACAATTCTCCGCGCCTCCAGTACTTCCCCTCCCAATGTCAACCGGCATCCGATCGGCTGCCCGGACTCCACGTATTCCTGTTGCCACGTTTTGCATCCTCGGCTTTGGATTGACCTTGACAATTCGCCGCACGTGCCGCTGTTTGCGCCGTTGATCGAGCATCTGCGGGGCGAGGGCTGGGATGTGCGGGTTACGGCGCGTGACTTCGCGCAAACGCTTGATCTGGTGCGGCAGTACGGCCTGGACGCCGTGCCGGTTGGCCGGCATGCCGGGCGCAGCAAACTCAGGAAGGTTGCCAATCTTCCGGTGCGCGCCCTGCAACTGGTTGATGCGGTCCGGCAGTTTCGGCCGCATATGGCGCTCAGCCATGGATCGCGCACACAGGCGATTGCCGCGCGTTTGATGCGTGTGCCGCAGGTTGTGATGTTCGATTACGAGTGGACGGAGCTGCGCATTCTATCGCGGCTGGCCTGGAAGCTGTTGTGCCCGTCGGCCGTTGGCCCAACACGATTGGCCGAGGTTGGCATTCCGGTTGAAAAGGTGCAGTGGTATGCCGGCCTGAAGGAGGAGATCTACCTTCGAGGATTTCAGCTCGATCCCGGGTTTCGATCCAGTCTTGGAATCGGCCCGGATGAGCGGTTGGTAACGATCCGTCCGCCGGGGCTTATCGGTAACTATCACGATGACCGGAGTGAGGTGTTGTGCGGTGCTGCGATTGCGGCCGCATGCGCGCTGCCGAACACCTGCGTGGTGATCCTGCCGAAAACGCGCATCGAACGTCAGTTCGTTGAGTCGGTTATGCCGGCATCGCCGGCCGCGCGGGTGATCGTGCCGGAAACGGCCCTGCCGGGCCTGCAACTGCTGGCGCATTCGTCCGTGGCGATCTCCGGCGGCGGCACGATGAACCGCGAATCGGCGCTGTTGGGTGTGCCCACGTACAGCATATTTACCGGCCGGCGCGGCGCGGTGGATGAGGATCTTGCCCGCCGGGGCTGGCTTACGTTTCTTGACAGTGTTGCCGATATCTCGGCCATCGAATGGGATCGCCCATTCAACGAACGTATTACACGTGTGTCCAGCGCGGTGTATTATGAAATCATCGACACAATCCATAAGTTGGTCAGCTCTTGCCTCCGTACAAAAACAGGCAAGTGAGCGATCCGAGTCGCCGGTGGTAATTGCCGACGCTCGAATCGTTTGTCCGGACACGGCGTCCGTACCGACATTTGGGGTGTCGACGGGTGCCGGGTGGTGGTGGACTCCGATCCCTGCAAGCGTACATACATCGTTCGCCCGTGGCGAACATCAAAGGCATCAGGCCGCCGAAGGAATTGGGGTTCGTTCGGCAGTGTGTGCCTTGGCGTGCGCGTGTCATGGCCTGTGGAATCACTACCGCCTCGTTTGTCTGTCCGGGCATCACGACTGGGGTTGTGTATGCGTCTGATGCAATCTATCGGTACAACCAAGCTGTTGCTTGCGTTGCTGGATGTTCTGGTGCTGGCCGTTACTGCCGCCGGCATTCTGGGCGGTCGTCACGCGTTGTTCGCGTATACCGTGCAGGCAAGTGAAGTGTTGTTCTTCGCGGGCTCCGCGTTTGTCGCGGTGCTGATTTTCCGTGAGCTCAACCTGTATCGCCATCGTGTCTTCACATCAAAAGCACATCAGATTGCCGCGCTGGGCAAGGCCATGCTGGGGCTGGGGCTTCTGCAGGTGGTTGCGCTGTTCTTTATCAAGGACAAGGACGTGCTTGATTACAGCCGCGCCCACGTGTTGCTGTTCACCGTTGGCGGATGGGCGGCGTTGTCGATGGTGCGGCTTGCCGTGGTTGGCCTGCTGGACCGCCGGGCAACCATCCGTGGCGAGCAGGCGCGGCGTGTGCTTATTGTTGGCGCCGGCAGTGCGGGCCAGGATCTGGCAACGCGCATTCTGGAAACGCCCGAGCTGGGGTTGAAGGTTGCCTGCTTCGTTGACGACGATCCCCGGAAAATCGGGCTTACGCTGATGGGCCGGCCGGTGGTGGGGCCTGTGGCCGACCTGCTGGAGTTCGCCGAGCAATTCCGCGTGCAGGAGATCTTCATTGCCATCAACTCCATCGAGTATAACCGCCTGCTGGAGATCATCGATTTCTGCCGCATTACCGACCTGCCCGTTACGGTAACGGCCAATCACTTCCGCATCGTCCGCGACAAGATCGGCACCAGCGAGTTCACGCTGATCGATTCGCTTACGCTGCGTCCGCAGACGATGGAGCTGTCGCACAGGACCATCAAGCGCCTGGTGGATATTGTGGGATCGATTGTGGCGCTTACCCTGCTGGCGCCGCTGCTTGCGGTGATCGCATTGGCGGTGAAGCTGACCTCCGAGGGGCCCGTCCTGTATCGCTCGCCGGTTGTGGGGAAGAACGGCAAGGAGTTCACGTGGTTCAAGTTCCGGACGATGGTGGTAAACCGTTCGGAGGATTTGCACCGCGACCATGTGGAGCAGATCATCCGCGAGAACTCCGCCACGATGAAGCTTGCCAACGATCCGCGCATCACGCGCGTGGGCGCATGGCTGCGGCGCTACAGCCTGGACGAGCTGCCGCAGTTGTTCAATGTGCTGCGCGGCGAGATGTCGTTGATTGGCCCGCGGCCGTGCCTGCCGTACGAATACGAACATTTCGATCAATGGCATCGCAAGCGTTTCACGATCACGCCTGGCATCACGGGATTGTGGCAGGTGGTTGGCCGCAATCGGCATGACGTTACGTTCAACGATTCCATCATTCTGGACCTGTACTACATCCAGAATCAGTCGCTGTGGCTGGATGTCAAGATTGTCCTGAAGACGATCCCGATTATTCTTTTTGGCAAGGGAGGGGCGTAGCAGGATGATCAGGATTGGCATTATCGGCTGCGGATACTGGGGGCCGAATCTGGTTCGCAACTTCAGCGGTGTACCGGGCGCGCGCGTGAAAACCGTCAGCGACCTGCGCGTCGGCAGGCTTCAGAGCATCAGCGAAACCTATCCGGATCTGCACGTCACCACCGACTATTCGGAAGTGTTGGCCGATCCCGAGATCGATGCGATCGTGCTGGCAACGCCGGTTGATACGCATTACACGCTTGGCAGCGAAGCGCTTCGGCACGGCAAACATCTGTTCGTGGAGAAGCCGCTTGCCGCTACCGCGCACGACGCCTGGAATCTGGTGGAGCAGGCCCGCAGTGCCGACCGCGTGCTGGTGGTTGGGCATGTGTTCCAGTTTGCGCCGGGCGTGCGCCGTATCCGCGACGAAATCCGTGCCGGTGTGCTGGGCGCGGTGCATCACATTACCTCCACGCGCATCAATCTGGGGCCGCCCGATCCCACACTGGATGTTATCTGGGATCTTGCTCCGCACGATTGCTCGATCATCCTGCATCTGCTTGGCGAGAATCCTTCCAGCGTGATGGCGCGCGGCGACTGTTACCGCCGGCCCGGGATTATCGACAATGCCCATGTGGAGCTTGCGTTCCCCAGCGGTGCAACGGCGCACATCCATGTGAGCTGGTTGTCGGCCAACAAGATGCGCCTGATGCAGGTGTTCGGCGAGCGCGGCTCGATCATCTACGACGAGATGTTGGCGCTGGACGGGAAGGTGAAGCGATACGATAACGGTATCGACAACCGCACAAGCGTTTCCGATCACGAGACAACCGCGCTTGGGTATTCCGCCGGCGAAATTCATGTGCTGCAGTTGGAGCAGCACGAGCCGCTCCGCATGGAGTGCGAGGCGTTCATTCGCGCCATAGCGTCGCGGCAGACTCCGCCCAACGATGGCGAGATGGGCGCGCGCGTGGTGGAGTTGCTGGAGACGATCTCCAAGGTCGCCATCTGGGAGCCTGCCGCAAGCGACAACTGAGCCCGCGCGGCAATTGTGCCGTGCGCGCCATGCCGTGCGATGATCGCCGTGCCGGCCTTTCGGCAATCCGCCGATGCATCCTGTTTCCGTGTGTGCCTCGTTGATGCCTTCCCTCTTCGCTGGCGCGGTTCTCACGTGCCAGCCCCGTTTCCCCGATTCGGCACATCTATCTCCTCAGAAGGCCTCAATTCACCCTGAATGCGTGTCGAAACATGGTTGCGGTGTCGGGTCGAAATATGATATTGGGCTCCATGGTGGAGCAATACCGTGCAATGAGGCTGATCCGTGCTGCGGAGGAGCGCATCCTCGAGCTCTTTTCGCAGGGACGGCTTCGCGGCACCACGCATACCTGTATCGGCCAGGAGGCCAATGCCGTTGGCATCATCGGCCATCTGAATCCCTCGGACATCGTCTTTTCCAATCACCGCTGCCACGGTCATTACATTGCGTTTACCGGCGACGTTGCCGGCCTGATCGCCGAGCTGATGGGGCGGCGGTCCGGCGTATGCGGCGGGCTCAGCGGCAGCCAGCATCTCTGCAACGGCAACTTCTTTTCCAACGGAGTGCAGGGCGGGATTGTGCCCAACGCGGTGGGCATGGCCCATGCGGAGAAGTTGAAGGGAAGCGGTGCGATTGCCGCTGTGTTCCTTGGTGATGGAACGCTGGGCGAGGGGGTTGTGTACGAATCGATGAACATCGCCAGCCTGTGGCGCGTGCCGATATTGTTCGTGATCGAAAACAACTACTACGCGCAGAGCACGCCGTCGCGTCTGCAGATCGCCGGCAGCATTACGGCGCGCCCCGAGGCATTTGGTATCCGTACGGTCGAGATAACATCCACCGATGTGGAGGCGATCGCCGCTGTTGCGGCCGACGCCGTGGCGGCTGTACGCCGGCAGGATGGGCCGGTATGCCTGGTGGTGAATACGTATCGCCTGGCCCCGCACAGCAAGGGCGACGACAACCGCGATCCGGCCGAGATCGAGGCGCGGCGCGCGCTGGATCCGCTTACCGTTGCCGGGTTGCGGCTGGCGCCCGACGTGGTTGCCGGCATCGCCGCCGAATGCGCTGCCGTGGTGGATGCCGCGGTTGCCGCCGCCGAGGCCAGCGAAACCGTGGAGGGCGCCTGATGGCCGTGCCCAGCACAGTTGCCGGCGCCATCAACATGGCGTTGCATGCAATCTTCACGGACGATCCGCTCGTGTATCTGATTGGCGAGGATCTGCTGGACCCCTATGGCGGCGCCTTCAAGATTTCCAGGGGGCTTTCAACCGCATGGCCCAACCGGGTGATTACAACGCCGATATCCGAGGCGGCGATCGTTGGTGTTGCCTGCGGCATGGCCGCTCGCGGTTTGCGTCCGGTTGTTGAAATCATGTTCGGCGATTTCATTACGCTGGCGTTCGATCAGATCCTGAACCATCTGGTGAAGTTTCCGGCGATGTATGCCGGCAAGGTGACCGCCCCGGCCGTGATCCGCACTCCGATGGGCGGCGGGCGCGGCTACGGGCCTACGCACAGCCAGGCGTTGGAGAAGTTTCTGGTGGGTGTGCCCGGGTTGTACGTGATAGCGCCAAGCCATCTTCATCCGATCGAGCAGTTCTATCGCAGTGCGATATGCGAGGCCGATGGCCCCACGGTGATCGTGGAAGGGAAGGTGCTGTACGGATTCCAGCCGATCGATTGCTCCCAAGGGCGCGCCGGGGATTTTTCCGTGCGCGCCAGCGGCGATCCGCATGCCACGATCGAGCTTTCGCTGAACGGGTTCCGCGGCGCCGATGTTACGTTGATTACGTACGGTGGCCTGGCCCGGCTTGCGATGGAAACCGCGCGCGCGATGTTGATCGAGCACGAAATCGTGGTTGATGTTGTGGTAATGGGCCGGCTTTCGCCGATCCCGATTGATGATCTGGGCCAGGCGGCCGCGCGGTCGCGACGAGCGATTGTGCTGGAGGAAGGCACCGGCAGGCTGGGCATCGGCGCCGAGATCGCCAGCCTGCTTACCGAACGCCTGTGGGGGCGCCTGCTGGCGCCCGTGGCTCGCGTTGCGGCCGTTGATGGCATAGTGCCGGCCGCGCGCGATCTGGAGGAACGCATGCTTCCGAATGCCGGGCGCCTTCAGGCCGCCATCCAGGCGGTGATGCTGCCTGCGACGTGATGTGGTTGACGGTGGTACGTGAATTACAGCAAGGAAGGTAGATGACAGCGATTGAGATACCGCAGCTCGACGCCAACAGTGAGACGGCCAGGCTTGTAGCCTGGGAGGTTGTGAACATGGCCAGCGTGACGTTGGGCCAGGTGGTGTGCACGGTGGAAACCAGCAAGGCCATTTACGAAGTGCAGGCTGCCAGCGCCGGCGTGCTGGTGCAGCTTGCGCAGGAAGGCGCAACCGTGCAGTTCAACGTTGCGATCGGATATGTTGCGGCCGATGCCGAGGAGGCTCTGCGCGTGCAGGCCAACGGCGGGCCGGCGCCGGAGGCCGACCGTGGCGAGGCATCGTCCGATGCCACCGGGCCGGCTGCCAATGCAAGCAAGCGCGCGGTTGAGCTTGCGCGCATGCATGGCGTTGACCTAGCAGCCATCGCTGTTGAGGGCATCATCACCGAACGCGATGTGCAGGAGCATCTGAAGAAAACCGGGCGCGCCGCCGCCTCGGTGCCGGCCGCGCGCCCCGTGCCCGGCGAGCTGCCCGAGCAGGTTCGGCGGGTGTTGCTGATCGGTGCAGGGTATGGCGCGATGCAGGTGATTGATATTCTGATGAACGATCACGATGTGCGCGTGGTGGGCTGCCTGGACGACGACGCCAAGCTGCACGGGCTGGAGATTTTCGGGGCGCCGGTGCTGGGGCCGATCGCGATGCTGGCCGAGCTGTGGGCCGAGCGCCGTTTTGATGCCGCCATTGTCGCCATCTCCACCAATATCCGCCTGCGCAAACGCTTCTACGAGGAGTGCGTGGGGCTTGGCATTCCGATGGCCAACGCGGTGGACCCCACGGTTCGCATCAATCGTGGGGCGGTGCTGGGCAGCGGGAATGTGATCTGCAGCCAGTGCCACATCGGTGTTGCCGCGCGCATCGGCGACAACAACTTCATCAGCGCGCACAACAGCATCGATCATCACAATCACTGGGGCTCGCACATTACCACCGGGCCGGCGTGCGCAACGTCTGGCGCGGTTACCGTGGGCAACGAGGTGAAGTTCGGCACCGGCATTCATGTGCAGCCAAATCTCACGATCGGCGAAGGCGCCATCATCGCTTCCGGCGCCACCATCATTGGCTCGGTGCCGGAGCGCCACGCCGTGAAGGCCCGGCTTACCGTTGAGATGGTGCCGTTGCAACCATCCGGGAGCTGAGCCATGGCCCTTGTGCTGATTACCGGCGGAGCAGGATTCATCGGGTCGCATACGGCCGACCGCCTTCTGGCGCTTGGCCATCGCGTGCGCGTGCTTGACAATCTTGCCGAGCGTGTGCACCGCGGGAAACGCCCGGCGTATCTGAGCGCCGAGATCGAGCTGATCGTGGGCGATGTGCGCGATCGGGACACACTGGCCAGGGCAATGCGCGGCGTCGAGGTAATCTATCATCTGGCTGCCTACCAGGACTATCAGCAGGATTTCTCCACGTTCATCCACACCAACGCGGTTTCAACCGCGATGATCTACGAGCTGATCGTGGCCGAGCGCCTGAACGTGCGCAAGGTGATCGTGGCCTCGTCGCAGTTTGTGCAGGGCGAGGGCCTGTACCGCACGGCCGATGGCGCCGTGGTTGCGCCAATGCTTCGCGCCGAAGAGGACCTTGCCCACGGTGACTGGGAGTTCCTTGATGAGCATGGCCGGCCGATGCAATGGATGTGGACGCCCGAAACCCATGCCAACCCGGCCAATGCGTACGCATTAAGCAAGCACTCGCAGGAGCTTCAGGCAACGCGCTTCGGCCAGCGCTACGGTATCCCATCGGTCGCGATGCGTTACTCCATCGTGCAGGGATCGCGGCAATCGTTCTATAACACGTACTCCGGCGCGTGCCGGATCTTCGCCGTGCATTACTATTTCGGCAAGGCGCCCACCGTGTACGAGGATGGCCTGCAGTGCCGCGACTTCGTGAACATCAATGATGTGGTGGATGCCAACGTGCTTGTGATGGACGACGACCGGGCCAACTATCAGGTGTTCAATGTGGGCGGGGGCGTGGCGATTACCGTTGCCGAGCTTGCCGATGCGGTTATGCGGGCGTTTGGCCGTACCGAGCCGTTGCCGATCGTGCCGGGGCAGTATCGATTTGGTGATACCCGGCATGCCTGTTCCGACAGCTCGAAGCTGCGGGCATTGGGATGGCAGCCCACGCGTACCATGGATGATTCCGTGCGGGACTACGTGGAATACCTGTTCGCGCAGGAAGGGATTCAGGATATACTGAGCGAGGCGGAACAGGCGATGCGCGGGCAGAATGTAGTGCGCGCCGTGGGGCCGCACCAATCGTGAACCTTCCGGGGTAGTGGGATGGGCGCCAATGCCGATCTGCTGGCAATCGACGATCCGCGTTGGCGTGCCTTTGTGGCCGGCCACGGCGCGGCCACGCCGATGCACAACCCGGCGTGGTGCCAATTGATTGCCGGGCGCTTCGGGCTGCGCGCGGTGGTTGCTGGCGTGTTGAACGGCGACGCCATTGTGGGCGGGGTGCCGTTGCTGGCCGTGGGTGGGCGCCTGCGCGGGCGCCGGCTGGTTGCGCTGCCGCTGAGCGATCATTGCCAGCCGTTGGTGGCTGCCGCGGATTGCGCCGAGCTGATCCGCGGATTGCGCGAGGCCATGGAACGTTTTTCCTGTACTGGCCTGGAAGTGCGGTGGCATCTTCCGGCCAACGGCCCGGAGGATGATGCGATTGTGTACGGCGCGCCGTTCCTTGTGCATCGCAGCGCGCTTGGGGCCGATCCGGCCGCGATGCTTGCGGCCGCGCATCGCACGCGCGTTCGCCAGCCGATTGCCCTGGCCCGGCGCAGCGGTGTTTGCGTGCGCCGCAGCCTGATGTGGGACGACGTGCTCCGGTATTATCGCCTGCATGCGCGTGCGCGGCAGCGGCACGGTGTGCCTCCGCAGCCGCTGGGATTTTTTCGGGATCTGTGGGAGCGGCTGATTGCCGGCGGGGCGGGGTTTGTGATGCTGGCGGAGCGAAATGCAACCGCGCTGGCGGGCGGCCTGTTCCTGACCTGGAACGGCATGGTGATGTATAAATACGGCGCGGTGGAACCCGAGGGCCGGGCGGTGGGTGCCGGGCATCTGCTGATTGCCGAAACCATGGCCCAGTGCGCTCAGCAGGGGTTCTCAATGTTCGATTGGGGCCGCACCGAGCCGGGGCACGAAAGCCTGCGGCGGTTCAAGGCGGCGTGGGGGGCCGAGGAATTGATCTGTGATGCCACGTATCTGGGCGATGCCCGCGGTGGTGTTGCGAGCAGTGGCAGGGTATTGCGGGCCGTGGGTGGCATTGTCCGGCATTCGCCAGTATGGGTTGCCCGTGCGCTGGGGGCGGCCTTCTACCGATTTATTCTCTAGTTGAGATCATGCAGAGCGACGATCACGACCTGAACTATCCGAACGCTCCGTGGAGGCTCTGGCAATTGCTGGACCCCACCATCACGCCCGACGATTGGCAGGCCGCGGTGTATCATGCGCTGTATATACTCGAGGATTTGCCGGCGATGAATGCCGGGCGCGATCTTACAAGCCTGATCGATTCCATCCTTACCGAGCGTCAGTTCGGCTCCGATCACTGGCGGCTCAGCTCGATGCGCCGCGCGTATTACAGCTTCGTGCGGCCGATCCTTCCCGCCTCGATCCGTCCGATGCTTCGCCGCCTGCTGCTTGCCCGCCAACGCGAGCGCCATCGCCTGGGGTGGCCCATCGAGGATCGCTATATCCGGTTTCAGGTGGCGATGCTGCGTTATCTGCTGGCCCAGCGCGGGGGCGAACTGCCGTACGTTACGTTGTGGCCCAACGGAAAGCGATTCGCGCTGGTGCTGACCCACGACGTTGAGTCGGCCTCGGGGCACGACTTCGTTCGTTGCGTGATGGATTTGGAGGAGCGTTACGGATTCCGCTCATCGTTCAACTTCGTTGCCGAGGATTATCCGGTGGACGAACGGCTGCTCGACGAGGTGAAGGCGCGCGGTTTCGAGATTGGTGTTCACGGCCTTCGCCACGATGACCAACTGTTCAGTTCGCGCAAGGTGTTCAAGAATCGCGCCATCCGGATCAACAGCTATCTGCAGCGCTGGGGCGCGGTGGGCTTCCGGGCGCCGTTCACGCATCGCCACCCGGACTGGATGCAGGCGCTGAAGGCCGAATACGACAGTACGTTCTTCGATACCGATCCGTTCGAGACCGTGCCCGGCGGCACGATGAGCATCTGGCCGTTCCAGATGGGGCGCATCACCGAGCTGCCGTTCACGATGACGCAGGACCACACGCTGATCTACATGCTCGGCGAAACCACCCCGCGTCTGTGGCTGGACAAGGTGAGCTTCATCGAGCGGCACGGCGGGATGGTGATGCTGGTGACACATCCGGACTATCTTCGCGATCCGTTGTTCTTCTCGGTGTACGAACGATTCCTTCAAGCGATGAGCGCACGCCGAGGATATTGGCACGCGCTGCCACGCGATGTTGCCGGTTGGTGGCGCAGGCGCATGCAGCTTCCGGGGCTTGGCCTTGGTGTGGAGGATGTGGCCTCGGTGCTTCCGGACGCGACCATCGGCACAATCAGCGTTGGCGAGCAATGGGCCGATGACAGCAGCTCGTTGCGGTTGGTGCTTGGCCCCATGCATCCCGCCGTGGCAACGGTGAGCGCCAGGCAGCACCCTGCTACCGGGTGAAGCGTTTATTGTGGATCAATGCCGCCCTGCCGTGCCTGGCTGGGCGCATTGGGGCCAACAGCCAGCAGATGCAGTACCAGATAGTGCACCACGTGCCGGCGTACGCTGAAGCTGGCGGCAAGCTGGAACCCCCCATGGGCGGCATGCCGCTGATACGGGGCAAGCAACACTTCGGCCGCCAGCAGGTTCGGATTGTCGGTTTGATACCATTGCGCGCGCGCCGCCTGGTGCCGCGGCAGACCAAGATCGGCGAATCGCCGTATAGCCCGCTCATCAACCCTGGGCACAACGTTCACGATGACCACGGTGTCCGGCGCGGCAAGCGCAAGCAGATCGGCAAACAGATCGAAGTGCTCAACATGCCCGCCGTGGATGGCCACGGGATTATCGATCACAATCAGGCCGTAGCGTTTTGATTCATTTTTTGCGGCCAGATAGGTATCGATGATGCTGATCTTTGCCTGCGGCACATTCCGGGCAAACGCGGCCGCGCGATCGGGAGCAATCTCCCATGCGTCGATCGCGGCCACATGCCGGGCGTAGTCGAGCGTATGAAACGCGCCCGTGCCGCCAAACGCTTCAAGTGCCTGGCGCCCTGTAAGGGATATGTCGCGCCGGCGTAATTGCCTGATGACATGTTGCATGGGGCTCAGGCGAAAAAAACGCCGTATCGTTCGTGCGGCATCCCGTATGCTCACGCCCGCGCTCCGTTGCGCCGGCACATGCGGCACTCCCTGGTGGGCGCCGTGTCTCTCGCCGACATTCTCTCCTCCGTGAACTGATTCTCCATCGGTCTCCGTGAAAGCAATACTGCTGGCGGCCGGGCTGGGCACGCGACTCCGCCCGATCACCGATACCATACCGAAATGCCTTGTGCCCGTTGCCGGGCGCCCCTTGCTTGCGCGGTGGTTCGATTTGCTCGAACAGCACGGCGTTACCGAGGTGCTGATTAATTTGCATTTTCTTCCGGAGCCAGTGCTGCGTTTTGTGGAGGCCTATACAGGGCCGCTGCGCATACACACGGTGATGGAGGAATCCCTTCTGGGAAGTGCCGGCACGCTGCATGCCAATCGCTCCTTCGTGGAGCACGAGGAGCAGTTCCTGATCCTCTATGCCGACAATCTTACCGATGCCGATCTGACGGCGCTGGTCCGGTTCAACACCGAGCATCCGGCGCCGCTTACGGTTGGCCTGTTTCATGCCGAGCATCCGTCCGCGTGCGGGATTGTACAGCTTGCGGCCGATGGTACCATCCTGGAGTTTCAGGAGAAACCTCGCGATCCCGTTGGCGACCTTGCATCGGCCGGTATGTTCGTGGCGCGGCCCGCGATTTTTGAATCGATCGTTCCCGATCGAATTCCGTACGACTTTGGTGGGGATGTGATGCCGGCCCTTGTTGGGCGCATGAACGGCGTTGTGGTGCGGGGATATCTGCGCGATGTTGGCACGCTTGAAAGCCTTGGGCGCGCCGAACGCGAGTGGACGGAACTCCATGTCGATTAAGGACAGTGCATGATCATTACCCAGACCCCGCTGCGCGTGAGCATCGCCGGCGGAGGCACGGATCTCTCCGGCTATTACCGCAAACGCGGTGGATGCGTGGTTTCCACGGCGATCGACAAGTTCATCTACGTGATCATCAACCCGCGCTACGACGACATGATCTATGTCGACTACTCGCGCAAGGAGATCGTGCGGTCGGTTGATGAGATCGAACACGAGCTGGTGCGCGAGGCGGCCCGGATGACCGGCATGACAAACGGCTTCGAGGTTGCGATGATGGCCGACATCCCGTCGGAAGGGTCGGGGTTGGGCTCCTCAAGCAGCCTTACGGTCGGTCTGCTCAACGCCTTTTATCAGTATCGGGGCGAGCAGGTTGGGGCCGAGCGCCTGGCGCAGGAAGCCTGCCGTATCGAGATCGACATCCTTGGCAAGCCCATCGGGCGCCAGGATCAGTACATAGCCGCCTACGGTGGGTTGTGCGCGTTCGAGTTCCGGCCCGACGACACGGTGGGCGTGGAGCGCCTTACGCTGGAGCCCAGCGCCAAGCGCCGGATGGAATCCAATCTGCTGCTGTTCTTCACGAACATCGTGCGCAAGGCCAGCTCGGTGCTTACCGAGCAGCGCGAGCGGATCAACGACACCATCGAGTATCACGATGCAATCAAGGAGCTTGCGGTGGAAGTGCGCGCCGCGCTTGCCGAGGGCACGTTCGATGTGATCGGCTCGGCGCTGCATCGCAACTGGGAGCTGAAAAAACAACTGGCCAACGGCGTTACCAACGAGGGGATCGACGCGATGTACGCGTTGGCGCAGGCCGGTGGCGCGTTGGGCGGGAAAATTGCCGGTGCAGGCGGCGGCGGTTTCCTTATGCTGTACTGCCGCACGCCGGAACACGATCGCCTGCGCGACACGCTGGCGGCCTATCGCGAGATGCCGTTCCTCTTCGAGCCCTACGGCAGTCGTGTGATCTTCAATCAGGAACGATACAGTTGGAAGTAGCGACGATGAATTTCTCGGACTATAAGGCATACACGCTTCGCGCGCTCGATTCGGTGAACGAGGCCGAGATCACGGCGTTGGTTGATGGGCTGTTCGACGCCTACCAACGGCGCGCGATGGTGTTCGTGATCGGCAATGGCGGCTCGGCCGCCAACGCCAGCCACTTCGCGCAGGACCTGGCCAAGGGCACCAGCCCGTCACCGGCGCATCAACAGCGCCTGCGCGCATTGTCGCTTACCGACAACGTTGCGTTCTTCAGCGCGCTTGGCAACGACGAAGGCTACGATCAGGTGTTCGTGCAGCAGTTGCGCACGTTCGCCAACCCGGGCGACATGTTGATAGCGATCTCCGGCAGCGGCAACAGTCCCAACGTGTTGCGCGCGGTGGAGTACGCCAACAACAACGGCATTGCAACGGTGGGCATTACCGGTTTCTCCGGCGGCGCGTTGCTGGAGATGGCCGCCAGCCGGGTACATGTGCCGTTGAACGACATGTGTACCGCCGAGAGCATCCACTCCATCGTGTTCCACTACGTGATACTGGAGCTTCAGAAGCTGATTGCCGCTCACGGCGTTGCCGCAAGCACGGCCGGCGCGTAGCCACGGTTTCAAACAGGCGAGTAACAACGGGCTTTCCGGACAACGAAGGGGGAAGGCCCGTTGCTGTTGGCGGCCGCGGTGTTGGCGTTGGCATGCGGTTGGGTTGCGGTGGATGGAGCCAACGGCGCAGTCGGGTTATTGCGCGCGGCCGGCCTGCAGCTCCGTAACGGCTTGCAGCACGCGATCGGCATCGATCGCCCGCATGCATGCGAAATGCCCGCGCGGGCAGGCCACGCGGCCGGCCCGACGCGTCCGCACGGCAGTCGCCGCGATC
>CBHYLN010000124.1:0-16038 GCA_966128725.1 uncultured bacterium
GGTATCTGACTCCAGCACTGCGCAACACGGGCCGTGTAGGAGTTGACGCAACTATCAACCGGAGGGGGCGGATTTTTGTTAACGTTGGGTGGAAATCCCATCCGATTTTCCGCCAAGATGCCATAGATGGCGGTGCGGATGATCGGTACCGGATCGAACGCGCCGGGGTTGCATGGGCGGTCCCAATGGATGCGCAGGATTTCGATTTCGTAGGATTGAGGAAAACAGGCGATACGATACCGATAGTCAACGGTGATCTGGCAACAGGTGCCGTTGAACTGGCAGCCGTTGATCTGTACGGCTGTACTGAACGGAATGGGCGGATACGACCACGGCCATTGTGTGGTATCACCGCCGCAGGGCGGGCCGCAGGTTGATTGTGCCGAGGCGTGCTCGGCCGTAACAAACAGGGCGGCAACGAGCAGTGTTGCCGCGATCAGAGAGAAAGCGATGCGTTGAATCATGAACGATTCCCCCGTAATGAATTGAGGATATAGAATTGTAGCGGCGGGCCGTTCGGCACGTCGCGGAGAGATCAAAAGTGTATTTAGAGGGAGGGTTGGGTCGTTCTGAGGGGGGCAAATGTAGTGCCCGGAAGAAGCGGGCGCAAGATGTTTTTTGTGGAGCGCAACAACGACGGAGATGGCGTGCAGGGCTTACCTGGCAAGGGTTGCAGGGTGAAAGCATGTGCTGGACGCAGGGGATATGGGCTGGCAGGTTGGGGGCATCACATACCCCAACCCGGCACTTCTCGCGGAAGCCGCCACTACAGGCGATCCCAGGCCCCGCGGTCACCCAGCGGGCCGGCACGCAGCGCGCCCACCACATCGTCCACGTATTCGGCACGGCGCATCCCGACCAATACGGAGGTTATCCCCTCCACACCGAGAATCATGCGCAGCGCCAACGCCGAGAACGTCCCCTCCGCGCTGCCACCAATGGCGGCATGCAGAACCTCGCGCAGCTCGTTGCTGCGCTGTTGCGCGGGCTCGGTGTACGCGGCGGTTACCTGATCGAACGCGGCACGCGCATGATCGAGATAGGTCTGGAACCACTTCAGTTCCGATTCCGCGTCGCGCCCACGCAGGTACGCCCGAACGGCATTGATACGCGGAGCGAAGTACTGGCCAAGAAGATCGTTGAAGTGTTCGATGGTGCCGAACTCGCGCCAATGTTGATCGAGCACACTGCCGATGCTGATGTATTCCTGCAATGCCGTACTGGCCTCCGGATCGTCGGCGAAGGCAACAAGGTGTGTGGCGGCGAACTCCTTCTCCAGCTCCACCAGGCTGTTGATGCGGGCTTGAAGAAGGCCTGCATCGAACGGCTCGTTCGCTGCGGGGAAATCGGCCAGGCGGACCAGCTCGCCGCCGACAATCGCGTTCAACGGCCGATTGACCAGCATCCCCAGGTTCTTACTGCGCGCCGCCTCAACAAGCGATGCGCCACCACGATTGTTCGCTTCGGTCACGAACCCGGTTTCCATCAGGTTGGCGGGGAACTGGATTACGGCGAAGTGGTGTACAAGCGATATCCGTTCGGCGATGCCGATGCACTCATCCAGCGACGTGAAATCGGCATCGGCGGCCGGGTGCGGGAAGCTGTTGGAGGAAATGCCGTACCATCCGATGCGCCCGCGCTCGACCTCGGTCTCCAGGAACGCAAAGGCGTTGGCGACCCGACGATAATACTCCGCACGTGCTTCCTCCAGCGGGATGCCGGCTTTGGCGGCCCAACCGAGATAATACTCGGGGTTGTGCAGAAGGAAGACGTCAACCGACGGCATGCCGAGCCGATCCAGCGATCGCGTGATCTGATCCTCCAGAAACTCCGGCGCGATGCAGTGCCACAGCCCGGGCGCATACTCCACAACCTCGGGGAACCCGCTGCCGGCAGCCACGCGCTCGCGGGCCACCGCCATGTTGCCCGCCTGGATATACCCGCCCTTGGTGACCACCACAACCTCCTCGCGGCGAAGCGATCCGGCGGCTATCATCTCCGCGACCACCCTGCCAATCAGGCGCTCGCTGTTGCCATCGGCGTAGTTGGCCGAGGTGTCGATCAGATTGATGCCCGACTGCAGCGCAAGGCGCAGCGCTTCGTGATGAGCCGGCACGCCATCGGCAACACGGTAACAGCCGAATCCGGCAGCCGAAACCGTAAGCCCCGTACGCCCCAATGGCCGGCTGAGCAGTTGATCAAATCGCTGATGGTACGCGGCGGTGGCATGTTCGGTGGCGGGCATCGAAGGATCTCCCTCTCTCTCTCTATGACTGTAGTTCACGGATGACGACGCGGGAACAGACGACACAGGGACAACGATGCGCTACCGGCACCTATCGAAGGGCAAGCAGCGCGTCAACGGCAGGCCCACCAAACAACGCAAGCAACCCCCACATGCTGAACCCGAAGGCAAGCGGAATGCTGAGATTGTCGTCAACGTTCACGCCATAGCTCATGGCCTCGGCAACCGCGGCAACCACCGAGGCAACCACGCCAACCGCGATGAACACGCCCGGGGCAGCAAACACCCAGGCCACGGCCAGCACCACCATAACGGCGGTCACCACGAAGGCGGACGACCCTTCCACGCTTTTCTCAAGGAAGCGATGCCGCCCGAAGCGCCGCCCGAACAGCGCCGACGCCGTATCGCTGATAATCAACACGGCAAAACCGGCTATGCAGATCACCTTCGGGAAGATGAACACGCACAACACGGCCGAGAGCACAACATAGGTGGCGCCGCTCAGCTTGGCGTATTCGGACGCTTTTTCGTGTGTGCGCAGCATCGAGCCGAACATCCGATCAATCAGGCGCCGTACCGCGGGCACACGAATGCGCATGAACTCCACAATGAAACTGAAGATGCTGAGCGGCACGAACATCGCCAGCATGGTCTCGCGCGGCAGCCAGATGTAGGCGATTGGGATGGAGATCGAACAGAGGTGGATCATCTTCCGCTGCAGCTCGCTGCGCATGGAAATCTGCGATGCGGACGAGCCGATCGGCGTTTCGGAGTGCGGAAGTTGTTTCTCCGGCATAGTCATAAAGGCGCGCACGCGATCAGGATGGTCCTGCAGGATCGGGAGGCACGGCCCGATGGCCGATGAATGTTGGAATCCGTGATCGCTGTCACGGTAGGCCACGGTTGGGAAGGGTTCGCCGGCGTGGCAAACGCAGGCGCCCGTCCGTAAGACCCGGACGGGCGCCAACATAACGTTTTACCAACGAACCGCACAGCCGTATGAAACAGGCCGGGCACACGCCCAGGCCTTTACCACGCCATGCAGACCGTTATTCGGCAGCACCCGTCGGGGCACTGCTGGCGCTTTTCTCGGCCGTTGCCGACTGGCCGCTGGCAAGCCGGGCCTGGAGCATCTTCTTCACTTCGATTGTCGGCAACTCCTCGCCACGGATCACCGCGTCGATCTCATCACCGTCGAGCGTTTCGCGCTCCAGCAACAACGCCGCCATCTGGTGCAGGACGTCGATATGCTCGCGCAATGTCTCCTGCGCCCGGCGCATGCCGTCGTCCACAATCTGGCGCACTTCCTTATCGATCAGCTCGGAGGTAGCCTCGCTGATATCACGGTGCGTTGCGAAGTCGCGGCCAAGGAATACCTCACCATCACCCGAGGCGTAGTTGATCGGCCCCAGCTTCTCGGACATACCCAACTCGCACACCATCTGGCGAGCCAGATGTGTCACGGTTTTGATGTCGCCCTGCGCACCGGAGGTATAGTTGCCGAAGATCATCAGCTCGGCGGCACGGCCGCCCATCGCCATCGCGATGCGGGCCTCGTACCACTCGCGCGAGCGCGAGTGCATGTCGTCGTTCACACGGAACGCCGTCACGCCCAGCGCACGCCCGCGAGGGATGATCGTGACCTTGTGGATGGGGTCGCCGTGCGGCATGAAGTAGCCAACCAGCACGTGCCCAACCTCGTGGTACGCGGTCATCTTGCGTTCGTCCTCCGACATCACCATCGTACGGCGTTCCAGGCCAAGCATCAGCTTGTCCTTTGCCATCTCGAAATCGTACATCGTCACGCGGTCGCCGTTGCGCCGTGCCGCATAGATGGCGGCCTCGTTGCAAAGGTTGGCCAAATCGGCGCCGGAGAACCCGGGCGTGGCCTGGGCCAGCAGCTCAAGATCCACATTCTCGGCCAGCGGCATGTTGCGCGTGTGCACCTTCAGGATGCCCTCGCGGCCACGACGGTCCGGACGGTCAACCATCACCTGCCGATCGAAACGGCCCGGACGCAGCAGCGCGGGATCGAGCACATCGGGGCGGTTGGTTGCCGCGATGATGATCACGCCGGTGTTCTGCTCGAAACCGTCCATCTCAACAAGCAGCGCGTTCAGGGTCTGCTCGCGCTCGTCGTGCCCGCCGCCAAGGCCCGCGCCGCGCTGCCTGCCGACCGCATCAATTTCATCGATGAAAATGATTGCCGGTGCGATCTTCTTGGCCTGCTCGAACAGGTCGCGCACGCGCGAGGCGCCCACGCCAACAAACATCTCAACGAAATCGGCGCCGGAGATGGAGAGGTATTGCACACCGGCTTCACCGGCCACGGCCCGGGCCAGAAGCGTCTTGCCCGTTCCGGGAGGGCCAAGCAACAGCACACCGCGCGGGATCTTGCCGCCAAGGCGCTGGAACTTGCCGGGCTCGCGCAGGAATTCCACGATTTCCTGCAGCTCCTCCTTGGCCTCATCGGCACCGGCCACATCGGCGAACGTAACACGCGGCGCGGTTTCGCTCAGCGTGCGCGCGCGCGACTTGCCGAAGGAGAAGATACCCTTGGTGCCCACGCCCTGCATCCTGCGGAACAACACCACCCACAGCGCGATCAGGACAATCAGCCACGGGAGATAGGCCACCAGCGGCGCCCACCATTCCCCGCCCTGCTGCTGCACCGAAACGGTGAGCCCGAGATCCATCCACTGCTTCTGCACGGCGTTATCCACCACGATGAGCTTGGTGGAGATAAGCCCGGTGCGCTGCTTCTTCTGCGTGCCGTCGATCACCACATCCTGTGGCTCGATCAGCTCGCCCTGAAATTCGTAGTCGTTGAGCTGCGACTTCAGCACGATCGCCTTGGCGATCTGCCGCGTGGTAAGCAGGCGCTGGTACTCGTTGTAGCTAACCGGCACCATCTGCGGACCAGTGTTGTGGACGATCATGTAAACGATGACACCACCGAAAATGATCACCAGCCACATCAGTATGCTGCGCACGATACGGTTGATGTTCCCCTCGTCGTCGCCGTTGCCTGGCGGACGTCGCGGGGGCATGGGCCGCATCGGCTTACGTTGATTCATATCGTCCTTCATCGGAAGTTTCGATCCTGTCTATAGTCATACAACCAGTACGGGCTTGCCGAAGCCGGCCCCGAACATGTCGACACAGCCAACAGCGTGATACTCCGGCCGTTGCGCCAAAGCGGCCTCAATCGGTGGCAGGCGTATCGCCGGCCAGCACATATACCGAGGGAAGATTACGGCCCTGCTGCTGATAATCCAGCCCGTAGCCCACAACAAACCGGTCGGGAATCTCGAAGCCAGCAAACTCCGGACGCTCGCCGATCAGGTCGGCATCGGGTTTATACAGCAGCGCGGCAACATGCACCGAGGCGGCACCGGCCTCGCGGTAATATCCCCGCAATCGTTGCGAGGTGCGACCGGTATCAACAATGTCCTCGACCAGGATGACGTTTCGGCCGGCGCTCTGAGTGCCGGGCTGGGTCAGAAAATTGATTTCACCGCCGGAGGCAAGCCCTCCGTTGTAGCTCGAAACCCGGATGAAATCAACTTCGAGCGGGAACGGCAACCGGCGTATCAAATCGGCATGGAACAGCGCGGCGCCAGCCAGCACGCATACCAGGAGCGGGTTCGCGCCGGCAAACTGACCGGCGATCGCTTCGGCAACCCGTTCCACGGCGTCGGCAATCTCCTGCTGGCCGATCATCGGCACAAAACGCAGGTCACCGATCACAATCGCGGACGGCGCCAGCGCCGCGGCATCCTTCACAACCGGCGCGCCAGGTGTATCAGTTCCCATTCCTTGACGTCCGAATCTCCAGGCGCAACACCCGCGTGGTTTCGGCATCCACACGATAGCGGTCATCAAGGCGCATTCCGCACACCCACACGATGTTCTCGCGATCGGCCACCACCATCACCTCGCGCTTCTTCTCCAGCGATACTTTCGAGTCGATCAGGAAATCGCTCAGCTTCTTTTCGCCGGTCATGCCCAGCGGCCGGAATCGGTCGCCCTCGCGCCAGGTACGAAGCGTAAGCGTCTCCGGCAGCTTGCCGGCGTCCACGAATTCGATGCTCGCGTTGCGGGTAAACCGGACGTTCGCGCGTTCGAGCACCTCGGAGACCAGCACACCAAGCTCGGTCTGCACGGTGGTGCCAACCTGGAACGAACGCTCCATCGGCAGCATCGGCGGGGGCTCGCAGCGGATAATCAATGCCTCGCGGTCGCGCGTGGCGCCCAGGCCACCGCCCAGCTCGGCCTTCGAGCCCGTTTCCTTCCACATCAGGCCCAGCGTGCGCTCCAGCGCCCCATAAGAAACCGGCGGGATATCGAATGTTTTCGAGATCAACCGCTGCACGATCTCCGATTGAATGGCCGGCAGGTAATGCTTCAGGTGATTGATATCCAGCGTCACTTCCTCCGGCGTACGCGATGTCACCACGGTACGCGTGGCCAACTCCACCGCATGGCTCATGTACTGCTCCAGGCCGCGCATGATTTCGGCGGTGGTGTTCAGCGTTTGCACGATGCTGGGGTTGTACTGCGTAAGCAGCGGGAGCAGCTCCAGGCGCACACGATTGCGCGTGTGCTTCATCGACGCGTTGGAGGAATCCTCGCGCCATTTCAGATCGATCGCGGCGGCGTACTCCTCGATCTCCTTACGCTGCGTGCCAAGCAGTGGGCGCCCAACGATCACGCCTTCGTGCAACGGACGCACCGGCGGGATTGCCGCAAGGCCGCTAAGGCCACTGCCGCGCATCAGGTTCATCAGCAGCGTTTCGGCGTTGTCGTTGGCATTGTGCGCGGTGAGCACCACATCGTAGCCGTGCTTGCGCGTTACGCGCCCAAGGAATTGGTACCGCGCCTTGCGCGCCATCTCCTCGATCGAAAGGCTTTGCAATGCCGCCAGCTTGCGCACGTCGCCACGCCCCACAAAGGATTTCAGGCCCCGCATCTTGGCCTGCTCCACCACATACATCGCGTCTTCCTGCGATTCCTCGCCCCGCAGGCCGTGGTCGAAATGGGCAACGGCAAGTTCAAGCGAAAGGGTGGGCGCAATGCGCCACATCACGTCGAGCAGCGTCAGCGAATCGATGCCGCCGCTTACAGCGATCAGCACCTTCTCACCGCCCAGCAACATCTCGTTCTGACGAATGTAGCGGCGGATCTGCTGCGCGAATATCGTTACGGATCTTGGGACTGGGTACATCATAGAATAGTGGGTCAAATTACGGAATGGTCCGCACGTGTTCGCCAACTGAAACGCATGGTACGGAAATGCCGGCAGATTGGGAGTAATGGTAGTGGATTGGCCCTGCGAAAGCCCGAAGATGCGCATCGGCCACGGCCCGCGATCATCGGCGCCCTCCACCCACAGGCCCGGCCGGGGCATTCCCCGCCGGGCCCTGAGCGTACAGCCTGTATCGCCAACGCACCGATCACCAGGTTACGGTGATCATCCCGAATCCCCACTGGATGGTTTTGCGACCCTGCAGCAGATAACGATTGGGGTCGCCGTCGAACACGGCATATCCCACCGTCACGGCCAGGGGTTTCACCGGCGTATAGTTCACCGTAAGGTCAAGCTCCTTGCCGATTGCCGTGGTCTTATCGGACGACACGCCGGCCAGCACCTTGGCGGGATCGCTGGCGGTGGCCAGCAGGTGTATGTCGGCGCCGATGCGCGTGTTATTCCACGGCGTCACCGAAAGCTGCAAGAAGGGATCGTTCAGGCCCAGATCGGCACGCTGCGTTGTGTTGTCGACGATATCGATGTGGCCGTAGAAACGGTGGTTGGTACCGTACAACGTGTTGAACGCGCTGAACTTGTCGGGTTGATTCTCGCCAAGGCCCGACAGGCGATCGAACCCGAGCCCCACACGAAACTTCGCCAGGTCCTCGAACGTGTAGCCCAGCCGCACGCCGGCCAGATAGGCGCCGATGTTGCGATCCTGCGAGCCCTTGCGAATACGGGTGCCGAACTGATAGGCGGCATCCACCTCGAAATCCAACGCCCCGGCGGTGCCTGTTGCATAGGCGCCAACGGTGCTGCGATTGTCGCGCGTGGTGTCGTTGCCGGGCGAGTCGTACACGTAGAAGCCCTGTGCGCTCACCTTCCCGTTTTCCGGCTTCCAGGTACCCCACAGGCCGGCCAGGGCGGCGTCGCGATGATAACCGTCGGGGCCGGTGGCATTTGGATAGCGGGCCAGCGCCGCACCGAAGGCGTCCAGGCGCACATCACCAACAGGAACCGAGAAGAATACACCGTCGAACGACTGCCCGAAGTTGTTCCAGTCGCTGCGACCAATCAGGCGCTCGTTGGCATAGTTCAGCACCTGGCGGCCCAGCTTCATGCTTACGCCCGTTCCGGCAATGTCCTTGATCTCGATATTGCCCTGGCGCAGATCCAGAGCAAGGGCGCTGCTGTTCTGCGTTGCCCGGCTTTGGCCGAACATGCGCGAATCCTGCACCTCAACGGTAGCGATCAACCAGTCGGCAATTGTGGCGGTTGCGGCAAGGCGCGTGCGCAGCAGATGGTAGACATCCGGATGCGTGCCGGGCGCGAACGATTTGGCATCCACCTCGGTGCGTTCGCGTACCGAGCCACTGATTGTCGCAATCTGGGCCTGCAGCGGCATCGCCAAACCGGCGGCAGCCAGCAGCATCAGCGCTGCCTGTGGAAAACGTGTCGGACGTTGCATGGGAACTCCTTGAGTTAGGATGAAGGCGAAGCGGGAGCTGAACCGAGCAATCCGTTGGCGCGTGCAGTGGGGGCACGGTAGAACCGATATGCTAGAAGTGTATGCGGCGCGTATCGCCGCCGAGGGAAAGGCTTATGAACACCACAACAAGCGCCACGCCTGTCAGGACAAGCGATAGCAGCAGCGCGGTGTCGTCATCACCAAGCGTGAAGGCTTCGTAGATCGCCAGCGGCATCGTCTGTGTACGCCCCGGGATGTTGCCGCTCACCATCAGGGTGGCGCCGAACTCGCCGATCGCGCGCGCGAACGCCAGCGCAACGCCACCAAACAGGCCATTGCGGGCAAGAGGAAGAACGATGTGGAAGAAGGTGGCGAACCGCCCGGCGCCGTCCATCGCGGCGGCCTCCTCGTATTGGCGGCCAACCGATTCGAACGCGATGCGTGCCGAACGAACCATCAGCGGCAGGGCAACCACGACGCTGGCCAGCGCGGCGCCCAGCCAGGTAAACAGAAGCTCGATGCCGGCCGACTCGATCAGCCCCCCGATGGGCGACTTGGGCCGGATCACCATCGCGAGGTAGTATCCAAGCACTGTCGGCGGCAGAAACATCGGCAGCATCAACACCGCATCAACCAGAGCACGGCCGCGATATCGGCGTCGCGCAAGGTGCCGCCCGCAGAGCGTACCAACAACGGCAACAACGCCGGTGGCCACCAACGCTACTTTCAACGAAATCGCGAGCGCGCTCCAGATCATCGGGGTAATTGGGTATCAGGTCGCGAATGTACGCATTGGCGGCAAAAATCCGTGTCGTACCAACAATTAGGTCGGTGTGTTCCAATCTCATCACACGCCGCTGGCATGCACGCAATCGGCGGCCGGGCACAGCCGCATCCCACCGGTGCCGCATGTTGGAACTTCCTTGCCATGTGCGGCATCGGAGATATTTTGGCGCGTTGTCTTGAATGTCAACCCATACCTTCCCGGAGCACAATGAACACCCGCATTCGACTCCACACGCTTGTTGCGTGCCTCGCCCTGCTGCTGACCTCCTGTTCACAATCGGTGTACGACAGCGCCACCGAACCTTCCCGCCACGAAGTCATGATATTCGCGGCCGCCTCGCTGAAGGAGGCGTTTAACGATCTCGGCAAGCTCGCCGAGAAGCAGGATTCCACCATCCACATTGTCTTCAACTTCGGCGCCTCCAACCTGCTTGCACGCCAGATTGAACAAGGCGCCCCGGCCGACGTGTTTGCCTCGGCCGCAAGCAATGTGATGGACAGTCTCGACGCCAAGGGCATCACCGTTCGCGGCACACGCCGCACGTTCGCCAGCAACAGCCTTGTGGTTGTTGGCCCGCTTGGAAGCGCGCCCATCGCATCGTTGGAGGAGCTTGTCGGCAGCCGATTCCATCGCCTTACGGTGGCCGCGCCCGGCGTGCCCGCGCGCACCTATGCCGAGGAAGCGCTGCGCAAGGCCGGCGTGTGGGATCGCCTGGTAGGCCGGTTTGTGTACGGTGAGAACGTGCGCCAAGTGGTGGACTACGTGGCCACCGGCGACGCCGAGGCCGGCGTTGTGTACGCAACCGACGCCGCGCAGTTCAAGGGTCGCGTGGCCGTGCTGATGACCATCCCCGCGGACATGCATCGCCCAATTACCTATCCCATCGCCATTACCGCGAACGGGCGCAACCGTGCGGGCGCCGAGGTATTCATGCGCCTGTTGGCAAGCGAGCAGGGAGCGATGGTGCTTCGCAGCTACGGATTCCCGGTATCGGGCAAGTAGCCCATCCCGCGAACAAGGAATCAGCCGTATCAATGCAACGAAGGGATCGGCCTTGGCAGGCGATCCCTTCGTTGTTTTCCTTCGGAGTTGTTGGCCTGGCGCGCCGGCAGGCAACGCGGGCTGCGTCTGGTCGGTTACTTCGGTGCGCTGCCGCCGTCGATCGCACCCTTGTCCTCGTCCTCGGCATCGCGGGCCTTCTTCTGCTCGGCGGCCTTTCTCAGCTTCCGCGATGTGCGGGTTTCGCGCTCGGAGTGCTCCTGGCCGGGAATTGGCGTTTCCACCACCACCGTCACCGTCCGCGAGTAATACCGCCCTTCGGGGAACTGGTTATCGTATTCCAATTCCTTCTCGCCCATGCCCTGCACGGAGATACGCTTGGCGTTCTGCAGGCCCAGCAGCGTCTGCGCGAACTCGGCACGACGCTGCGAAAGCGCCTTGTTGTAGTACGGCAGGCCGATACGATCGGTATGCCCGGTGATCGACACAATCGACGTGGAATCCAGATTCGGCTTGATCAGCTGCGCGCCCTGCTCGGAGAAGCTGGTGGCCTGCGCGCTATCGAAACTGAACAGCAGCAGGTTATACGTATCCACGTAGCGCCCGTTCTCCACAATGCGCTCCTGTTCGTATTCGCCATCGGAACGCACGGTGACCGTGCTGCTCTTCAGCCGGGCCATGTCCTGATACAGCGTGTCGCGTATGGTCAGTGTGGAGGAAATCTCCAGCGGCACACGCAGATCCAGGTCGGGCCGATTCTGAATCTGGAACTCGATCTGCTTCGGCGGCTGCCCGGAGCCGGTCACCGCCTTCTTGATCAACGAATCGCCCACCATTACGTCGAGCGCCCAGCCATCGATCAGGCCGGCAGTATCCGGCTGCTGTGGCGGTGGGATGAAGCGCACCGTGCCGATCGGCGCAAGGAACGTCGAGTCCGGCAGCTCCACCGGCCGCTCCACCACGTAGTTGGCCGAGGCAATTTCAACACGCTGATTCTCGCGCGCGGCCTCGGCGGTATCCACCTCGCTCAACGACGGATTGGCCGGCAGCCCTCGGGCGATCACCTTCAAGCGCTTCGGCGGCACACGCCACACGGTCACCAGATAATCGCGGACGGCCTCGGCGCGGCGCAACGCCAGCGTGGTATCCTTCTCGAACTGACTTACACAGCCTGTGATCGTGATGTCGCTGGCGCGATCATCGCGAATACGCTGGCCAACGATGTTCAGCAATTGGTAGTAGATATCCAGCGTGCTGCCGCGTGGCAGGCGCTCCACCTGGAAGGTGCGGCGATTCTTGGGATCCAGCCTCACGTAACGTGCCGGGATAATCGCCGAATCGCGATCGAAGAAGATATACGGCAGCAGCGCGTGCACCTCGGTGGCCTTCACCTTCTTCTTGGTGACCACGATCGTATCGCTGAGCCCGTTTGCCGTCACGCCCTTGGCATCAAACGGCACAACTTCCGGGCGCTTCACGATCACCGTATCCTTGGGTTTCTTCTCCGGCGGCGGAGGCGGCGGCGGTGTGTTCGAGACCACACCGAACCGGATGCCGATAGCAACATTGAGGATCGATCCCGTCCAGGTCTGGTTGCCGGAAAGCGGGCCGATGAAATCGCCCAGCAACGGCTGGAACTGAAGCTCGGTAAGGAAGCCCACGTACGGGGCCAACGGGAACTCGTATCCGATCGCGGCGGTTACCGCGGTGATCGAGGTCGCGTTGGAGAAGGTGGTTTTTGCAAGCGTGCGCGAGGTTGTCCGTTGATCACGGAACACCGCGTTCACCGGCGCGCCGATGCGCTCCACATAGTTGTACTCCGCCTGCGAAGGCAACAGGAATGTGGGGCCAACGGTGAGGTACAACGGGAACGAGAACGGCGCAAGCCTGCCGTACACCGACAATGCCCCGTGCCCGAACGTGGTTTCCACGGTTCCCTGAATGTTGGCAACTACGGTGGCGTTGTCCTGCTTGTTGACGGCATCGATCGAGTTGCTGTAGATCTGGGTCAGCGAACCGCTGTGCAACTGATAACCGCCGCGCAGGCCAAGATTGAACGATTGGCCGATCGGAAATTCTACGAGCAACCCCACAAGCCCGCCCTTGCCGTCGCCGCTGGTAAACGTGGCTTCCGGTGGAAGGCTGGTTTGTGTGGGGGCAAAAACGCTGGGCGACAGGAAGGGATCGTATGCAACCAGCGAGAACCCGCCGTAGGCGCCGATGTAGATCCACGGCCTGGGCGGTCCTGATGCCGGAACTTCGGTTGCATCGTCCTCGTCCACCGGCTGCGCATGCAACCGGGGCTGTGCCACGGCCACCACTGCCAGCAGCATTGCAAAAGCATATCGGAGCGCGCGCATGGAGATCTGCGTAGGTGAGCCCTTCGGGGTCATGATCATCGGATCGCAATCGTTGATTTGTGCCGTCCGTGCGTCCATTCTTCGTCACCTCGTTCAAAACGAGGATACTGGAAATCCGCGATTAATACAACGGACCGGCCAATTTACGGCGCTGGCCAATGCCGACCACAAGCCGGCAGCCAACGATGTCCGCAGCAGCGTTGCGGCCTACATGCGAACACCAACCAGGTTGCCGCTTTCGTAGCGGCGCATACCCTGGCGGAAGATCGCCACTGCAAGGAACGGCGCCACGACGCCAAGCGTTAGCAGGCCGGCAATGGCCCATGGTTCCGGCGCGAACATCTGCCCGGCCTGTACCGAGCCCACGTACGCGGCCGGGATCACCGTATACAGTATCAACCGCACGGCCACCGAAAAGATGTTGGCGGGCTTCTTGGCGAAGTGCAGGATTACCGACAGCAGCTTGTACACCATCGTGATGTTGCCAAGCCTGAAGGTGAGCGAGTGAAGCGCGATCACCCAGGAGACAAAGATGCTGGCGCCGACCATCGAGCCCAGAACAAAGAACAGAACCGACTGTGCGTTGATGGGCACGACCACAAAGAAGACCAACGCGCCAACCACGATCTGTACGGCCCGCAGGGGCTGCGCGCCGGAGAAGAAGAGCTGGTAGATGGCCGACTTAGGCTGCACCAGGAAAATGTCCAACTGGCCCTTGACGATCATTTCGCCGGTGTCCCATACGTTCCCGGCCATAAGGGTGTCGGCGATGCCGTAGATCACATGGTTGAACACCACCAGCGCGGCAAGCTGCTCGAATGTGACGCCGGGAATACCATCGGAAATGGAGAAGAATATCTTCCAGTAAAACAGATACATCCCCACCTCCAGTATCGAGAGCAACATCTCGAAGACGAAGTTGGCCCGATACTCCAACGCGCTACGCCAGTTGACCCGCATGTACGCGCCCAACAACACAAGGTATCGCCACAGCATCTTCATCTTCGGTGCGGTTGTTGTATCTTTGCGCGATTTCTGCCGTTTGCCAAGCTATTATGATGACGATCCCATTTTCCGTTGAGGGCAGCGCCAAGGACTGCCTGGTACAGATCCGCGATCTGGTGGATAACCGTGTTGTTGCCGACATCTTCCACGGCATGTGCGAGCCCGGGATTCACACCGCCGAGTTCGACCCCGAGGTCATCTTCAAAGGCCTGGATGCCGGCTACTACGCGCTGTATGTGATCATCGGCGAGGAAGTGGAATCACATCCGCTTCAGTACATGCCGTAGTCACATTGCGCGAACGCCGGGGCGTTGCCTCAGGCACAGCCCGCCATCGCCTCCAACCCCGAGCACATCCACCGCGCATTCCCCTGGCGGGCGGCTACATGCCGATCGACTTCAGGGCCTCCGGCTCCGGTTTGCCCAGCGCCAACGTCTCGGCCAGCTTCTGGAACTGCTGGCGCGTGCCACCGTGCTGCGCAAAGCTGAGCAGGCCGGCATCGGACAGGCCGAACGTCTTCAACTGCCCATACTCACCGCCGGAGAGCATCTCCTTCTTCTGGATGAATCGCAGCTTCGCCATCTCGATGATCGTGACGTCCGAAACACGGGCATCCTTCAGCGCGCGGATATCGTCGGACCAGCGTGGGATCGCGCCCATCTCCACCAACTGAATCAGTGCCGTGGCGCCAAGCCCCTGCTGATTGAAGAGCTGGAGATCAAATCCTATATCGAACTTCAGGTCGCGGTCGTGTAATGACTTCACCATCTTCAGGATCGACGCATCGTCCATGCCACCACTCTTGGCCTTGGCAACGGACTCCATCTCGTCCTTGGTGAGATTCATGCGCGCAATCTCCGCGGCCGCCTGCTGCGAGAACCCGCTCGAGGTTGCCTGTTTCTCGATCTCCGGATCGGATCCATTACAGGCCGCAAGGGCAACGGCGCACACGCAGGCGATGATCGCGAGGGTTTTCATGATATTTCGTTCCTGATTCAGTCCACGTTGAATGATCGAACACGGGCCTTACCACACCCAGGAGAGATCGGCGCCGATGTACGGCTTGCGATTCTCCAGATAGCCCAATGTGGCCGGCCACGTAAAGCGCACCGCCGCACGCACCGGACGCCATTGGATGGCAAGGCCAAGGCTCCCTTCAATGTACACACACAACGGGCTGTTGAAGAGATAATAGTCCGTACGCTCGGCGGCGGTCAGATACAGATGATTCCGGATTACCGGGTATTGAAGACCGAGATTACCGAGAAGATGCGGCAGGGCAAGGACCGCCAGGTAGTTCCGCCAGCTTGACACGTGCGTCGGTATCGCGGCCAACAGGGCCAGGGAGAACAGCGGGTTCATCGAGCAGCGAACGGCATGCGTCACCGGATCGCGCACCAGGGCAAGCGAGACATACGAGACGTTGATCACCCCGCCGATCGATCCCACCTGCAGCCGACCGCCCACGGCGTCCTTGTTCAGGAATTCGATGGTCGCGCCTGTACGCGCCAGCACATTCTCCCGCCAATCGGTGTGGATCTCCGGATCCTCGTTCACCGAACCGGACTTCACGGTATTGGAGTCGGCTCCGGCACGCACCGTATCGCGCTGCGACATATCGCCGGCCGCGGCAGGCTGTGCATGGCATGGACGGGCATCGATGCCCATCGCCAGCGCCAACAGGGCCACACCTGCCAGGCACAAACAGGGGGTGCGCGCCAACGGGCTAGGCCGAGGCATCGGTATCGTTGCTTGCCGACACGCCGGCAATCGGCCGATCATCCTCAGCGGCGTCGCCGTCATCCATCACATCGTCATCACCCGCAGCGCCGCTGTCTTCGCTCGCGGCATCGGCAGGCTCCCCCTCGTCTCCCTCTTCGTCATCGCCATCTTCTCCCTCTTCGTCATCGCCATCTTCTCCCT